>WAOT01000036.1 GCA_015521115.1 Desulfurococcales archaeon | reverse complement strand
GTACAAGCTAGTATACAAGTTCGAAGTCGAGAGCCGTGGCGGGAGGAAAAAGAGCTGGAGAGCAAACAGGAACCCTCCGGGGGAGAGGCTAGGATTCATAGGGCTCCTCAAGACACCCGGAATCAACATCATAATATTCAGTTTGATAGGTGGGTTAGCAGTCCTGGGATACGTCCTCTATCTTTATTTCACAGTCACAGGTGGGCCCTAAGACCCTTCCAGAACCCGATAATACTTCCTCTACCTCGGCTCCCTCTGCCACGTAGTGTTGTGAAACAATTTAACGAACCTATATGAATAGTGTATTAGTGGGAGGAGGATGGGATTCAAACTTAGGGTCTAGGTGGTCGTAATGGCTACGGGAAACGTTAGGGGGGCCCTCCTCATCACAGCTATCGTGTTATCACTCATATCCGGACTTCTATCAGCGCCTGCTATGGCCGCTAATATCCTCATATTTGTGAACAACCCCTTCAGCTACCTTGTGCCCGGGGGGTACATTAACATAACTGTCCAGGTAACTGGTACAGCTGGAGCCAACACCATGCTGCCTGTCCTCTTAGACAACGGCACCTTTCTAGGCTATATTGTGACCAATAGTTTGGGGACTGGGACTGGAAACTTCACTATCCCCGACTACGTCCATCACGGCCAGCACACTATCGTAGTTGTCCTCCTAAACGGGACAACAGTCTCTTCAATAGGTGTGGAGACGATCACGATAAACCCTCCTCCAGTCCCAGTCAGGTACAACCTTCAGCTGGGGGCTCCAGGATATGCTAGCGTCAACGAGACAGTAGGGTTCATAGCGGTCTTCACGGAGAACATCACTGGTACCCCTGTAGACCCTGACACGACAGACTGTACCCTATACCTGCCTAATAGCACAACTGATACACTCCTGCTAAACAGGATCTCGGCTGGGCTCTATAATGGGAGCTTCACCCCCAGAATACCCGGAACCTATAGCATAGTCTGCAACTTCACTAAAAACGGCCTATCATATTATCGGGTGGCAAGCGTACACGTCTCCGATAAACTCAACATAATCATATCAAACATGACAGCTTACTACACAGACCTCCTACAACAGCTACAACTCCGTTCCGCACTAATAATTGACGAGGTCAAGAAGAGTGAGGCCAACCTCAGCGACCTGATAAACCAGAGCACTGCTAGGATAATTACTGAAATAAAAGGTAGCGAGCTCAACATAACGGCACTAATAAACAACAACACCGCCTACATAATTGCTGAGGTCTCATCGAAGGTCTCCCAGAGCGAGTCGAACATATCCGGAGCTATCTCTAACTCGACAAGCACCCTTAAAGACAAGATGAACAAGATGGAGTACAACCTAACACAGCTCCTATACCAGGCTATCAATAGGATAATAGTAGTGGACTCCAAGGTCGACAACCTCAACATACTGATCAGGGACAAGTATAACAACCTGACAACCTTCATAAGCGCGAACGCGACCAAAATTATAGACGCTGTTAAGCAGAGCGAGTCCAACGTTACATCAACCCTAACATCCGAGATAGCGACGAAAACGGCCTGGATCATAGATAATGTGAGCAAATGCAACGACACACTGTATACACTAATAACGACTAAGAGTGGAAACATAATTGCCGCAGTCAATGGCAGGATCTCACAGGCCGAGTCAAACGTTACAAACCACCTACTATCGATTGAGGCCCAAGTAGCGTTCGTCGCAGACCTAGTCAATAAGACTAACGACACACTCTACCTCCTCATAGTGAACAAGACTGGCGAGATCATCTCCTACATCAATAGTAGCGTGGTCGTCAGGTTTGCGAACCTCACGAATCTAGAAAACAACATAACAAGCAAGATAGACCAGCAGACCCAGATCATACTCTCAAACCTACAGAGCGTAAAGAACAACCTGCAAGCTGTCATAATCTCCGAGTCGGGAGACATACAGGGGCTAATAAACGACGTGGGCACTGACGTTATAGCAGACCTAACACAGCTCATAAACAACAAGACTGTAGAGATCAAAGGCCACGTCTCCCTGCAAGCCCAGATACTAGCCCAGTTCATAGCCTCAGCCAACAGCAGCCTCCACACCGTTATAACTGATAACGCTGACGCGATACTAGCTGCGATAAACACTGTAGGGAATAACCTATCAGAGGCCAACCAGAGCCTCCACCTGCTAATCCAGAGTAGGGTAGACGACGTCCTTGACGTGCTGCAGGCTTACTATGGCAACCTCTACGCTCTAGTATCGACCTCCAACATCACGATACTCACAAGAATAGACGATCTACAGGATTACCTCGACGGCCTACTAAGACAGGTCAAGCAGAACCTAGAGGGCAACCTTACTACGAGGATAGAGCTCTCAAGAGACCACATAATACTCGAGATAGGGAACAGCACGGACGAAGTCCTGGCAGCGGTCGCTAGCGCCAACCAGAGCCTACACGGCCTTATAGTGGATGGGACAAACACGATCCTAGGCACTTTGGCGAGCAGGTCTGACGCTCTCGAGTCACTAATATTCAACACAACACGGAGTGTCGAGGCAAACCTAACACTGTTAATAGGGGAGAGCACAGGAGAAGTCCTAGCATCAATCAACATGTCAAACGCAACCATCTCCTCCCTAATACTGACAGCTGAGGGTGACATCATAGCGGAGGTCAGAAGCGGGAAGCTGACAATACTAACACGCCTAGGAGGCCTAGAAGATAACCTAACAGCCCTTATAGGCAACTCGACCCAGCAGCTCTCCCAGGCGGTCGAGGACGCTGTCATAAGCTTACAGTTCACAGTAAACAATACTGTCGAGACTGCTAAAGGGGACATAATAGGGGTCGTGAGGGATACAGGGGACAACGTGATATCAACGCTCTCCCAGCAGCTGGGGGACGCTGCTCTAAAGTTGAACGCAAACATCACGAAAGCCTACCTAAGGCTCAACACGAGCCTTGGCCAACTCAGTGGTGAGCTTAGCAGTGTTAACGCCACACTCAGCGGGCTTATAATAAACAGTACAGGAGATGTTATCGCAGTAGTAACCGCAGCGAACGAGACGATTCTTGTCAACATAGGGAGGGTGCAGGACAACATTAACAGTCTGAGAGACCTCATGAACCAGAAGTTCGCCGAAAACCTGAACAACCTCAACAACCTGGAGAAGAACCTTAAGGACGCGATACAGCAGAGCACTGAGGAGGTAAAGAGCGTCGCCTCCAACTACGGGGTCTCAAGTACGACCGCAAGCGTGATCACGCTGCTCGCAGTGAGCGGTCTCGCTATATTCATGAGGAGAACCTAGCCTCCACAGCTGCGGATAGGAACGCCTCAATAATGGCCCCATTAATTTTTTCGACGCTATCAGCCCTGACCAGTGCCTTCTGCAGTTTAACCTTAAAGTCGGATCTCACCATTGACAGGGGTATCTCCACATCTCCGGTTAGCAGGCCCGGTATGTTCACGACAAGCCCGTCGCTCTTAGACATGCACACGCAGGTCTTCGCACCTTCTGTCAGAGTTTTAGCTATTAGGCGGACTGCTGTCAGGATCGTGTAGAGGGGGGCTGTTAGGAGGGACTCTCTGGTGAGGGCTAAGACTTTCTTCTCTCTCCCGGCAAGCCATAGATCCTCGAGGCCTGCCCCTCTATGTTTGAATGCTGGAATACTGATGACGTTCTCCGAGTCTATGGCTTTAGAGATTGCTGGGTTCGTGTTATCGTATATTGCGTAGCTTGTCCCCGGGGAGAGGGGGAGGTCTTCTGGTCTAAGGACGATCTCGAGGGCGGGTAGCTGGCCTATGACTGACTCAGCAAGAGCCTTCAACCGGGGCTTCTCGACCTTGCTGTAGTATACCTGCTGGAGCACGTCCTGTGACTGCTCGATGCCCATAGCCTTATCCGCAGTGTCCCTGAGAATGTTGTAGAGCCTCCTCTGATCCTCGATGCTCGGGGGCACCATGGGTGGACAGGCACTCCTCGGGAAGCAGAGGAGGGGGTCATATAGCCCCTTTACAGCCTCTGAGATGGGCGCCTCCTGGAGGTTTGGGATGTGTTGGAGTAGCAGGAGGGTGTCAAGTCCTGTAAGGTGTACTCCGGTGGTCGTCGAGAGGAGCCCCCTTAGGGCGTCTAAGGTTATGTACAGCGCGTCGACATACATGAGGTTGGCCGCGGAGTAGTCGGCCCAGTCGAGCATCCACCTGGCCCATCCCCTCGAGATCTTAGGTATCTCCTCGTCAAGGCGTACCACCGCCTCGAAAATGGAGGCCGCCTGGTCGTCCTCAAGGAGCATATCATAAGCCCCCACCAAGTCACCCTTCGTCAGCCTCTTTAAGAATACAATTAGAGTCCTTAGCGACTCGTTAGCGCCGGGAGAAGTTGCGAGCATAGACTCCAACTCGTCAACCGTGAGCCCCCTTCCTAGGAGCGCCTCATAGGCCCGGTTTAGGACTAGGATAACGCCTATAACAGCCCTATCAGGAGCCTCCGGGTTCACCCCCATCTCACCCCATAAGCCTCTCCAAGGCCTCCGAGAGCTTCTCGAGTATCTCCTTCTCCCGCTTGAAGCCTATGATTAGGGCGTATATTCCTCGAAGCAGGTACTTGCCTGACGCGGTTCTAAGTAGGCCCTCTAGGTCAGCAATCGTCTGGTCGATGCTCCTAATCCTGGACTGTAGGGCCTTCATGCTCGGTACGTAAACGGTCACCTCCTCGCCGAGGGGGCTTTTCATACGCCTGGCTATTAGTGTGACCATGGGGTAGAGGTAGAGGCTTATCTGGTAGATGCTCCTCAGCTTATCCTCAAACCCTAGATCCCCCCTTAGGGCTCCCATCCTCGTCCTGTTTGCGACCACTACTCCGAGGTTCCTATACCCCTCAAGCCTGTTATTGTAGTAGAGGGCCCGTTCAAGGTGTAGTGTGCTTATCTTACCCTCCACCTGAGACGTTTTTATGAGTTCTCTAACGCTCCTGATCAATGCTAGGTAAGCGCTTCTAACCTCCTTCCTGAGATAGGAGAGCGTCTCATTCTCACCCCGAGTATCCTGGAAAATATCGAACAACCTAAGGGCCCCGCTTGGAACCTCCCTCTCAGCCCCCGCTCCCTTTATTATCCTTATTAGCCTCTTACGGGCGAGGTTTTCTATGATCTCCCTAACCCTCGCCTCCTCGATACCCAGCACCTGCGAGATCTCCTGGGGACTGCTGAGGAAGCTCCCGTCTGGGCCTATGTTGAAGAGTATGTAACTTAGAACCCTGTACTCCTCCCATGAGAGATCCATCCAGAGCCCGCTCGACATTACCTCTCACCCGTGAAGGCTAGGATCTCCCTTAGTGGAAGCTTGTTACCGCAGTAGATGCACTCCAGCTCCTCTAGGGGTATGCCGGACTCGTCAGCAAGCGTCTTAAGGCAGCTGAAGTGGTACACGCTGCCACAGTAAGGGCATAGGACTACTTTCCCCTCCAGGGCAATATCGCCCTGGCATATTAGGCATTTATCTGGGATTGCCGTGCCTATTCTAATGTTGAAAAGGGCCTCCGACCTCCCCCTCCTCTTCTTCGACGTTATACTGTTGTAGAGGTGCCTGGCGAGGGCCTTATTGTTGACTACAACAATCACCCTTAACCTCCCAAAATCTACCTTTTGAGGCCGCCCCCTTTAATAAGTAGCAGGAGAGGGCTAGCAGGATATATTAGTAGGGCCGACCTAAAAATATAGCTAATAGGAGTATCGCCTGTCCACATAATAACATACTTCCCCTCCGCCCCGGGGGCTGTATGGCATGTCCCCTATTCAAGCGTTAAAGGATAAGTTGAACGAGCTGTTAGGGAAGATTAAGCTTGAAACCGTATCAGCCGCGTTCACAGAAGACGAATACGCCACAGTAGGCTACCTGCTTATACTGGCCTCAGGAGTCCACATACTCGTGCTCCTCAAATTCGCCCCCGGGGCTGGGGTGAGCTTGCAGAAGATCCTCGGCTCTGGGACGCCTGGAGTATATATAGCGGCTCTTGAGGCGCTCGGACTCTTGTTCGCCTTCTACCTCTTCTGGTCTGGCTACAAACTATACGATAACAGGATCCTGGCCTTCTCCTATGGTCTCTTTAACATCAATACGGGGATACCGTATCTAAACGTCATGTACTCGGTTCTCAGCTCGGTTAAGAAGACAGTAGCAGGTTTCAGCGTATCCTTCCAAGGCCTAGCAGCAGCTGCCCTTTACATAGGAGTAAGCCTCCTCATAGTTGGCGTCTTCTCCAAGGCCCGCTTCGTCGTAGTAGAGATCTTCAAGATAAAAAGCACAGGGGCGGCGGTCAGGCTAAAGCCCCGTCCCGGCTCGACTATAAAGCTCGACGAGGGGGACAGCCTCAGAATACTAGTGTACTCTCGGAGGGATCAGGGTGTCCCCCAGCTCTACCTAGACCATCCCACGATGTGGATAGTCCAGCAGCACTCAACCCCTGGAAGGCTGGAGGCGGTGATAAAGCAGAAGGAGCCGATAGAAGACGTCCTGATAGTGAAGGTCGGAGGAGCCGAGATATTCAGGGCCCAACTCAAGCCTGCAGTAGTCATCCCTATTAGGAGGCCTGACACGAAGATAGAGTTCGAACTCATAATCCCCACAGAGGGTGGGAAGGTAGTAAGGAAAGTCCTGATGGAGAGGCCCGGGGGAGAGAAGCTGAGCAAAGTCCTAGAGGAGGAGATACCAGAGGGCTACCAGGTTCTCCGGATACTGAAAATAGAGGGAGGAGAGTATATCCCCATAAGGAACCCTGACGAGGAGATAACCAAGCCTAAGACAAAGAACAAGTATGTAATAGAGCTAACCCCGGCCCAGCTCCCCGCCAAGCTTAGAGCCGCCGCTGTGGAGGTAGGGGCGAAGCCAAAGCCCAAGGCACCCTCCCCAACCGCAACCCCGGCACCCCCCTCAGCACACGCTACTCCAGCAGTAAGTGTTACACCGGTAACAGCCCCCAGCACACCGATACGTGCGAGCAGGGAGCTTGTTGATAAGGTGAAGAAGCTCATAGAAGAGTACTCTGAGCTGAGGGAGGACTTATGGTGAGGGCCCTCATCGTAGGGGACAGGGAGCTCATAGACTATTACAGGCACGTGCTAGGCCCGGACACGTTAGTAGTCACTAGAGAGCAGATCCCCGACACCCGGGGCGCACGGCTTCATGTACTAAAGACCAGGTTCCCGCCGGGGGCTAGGAGGGGGGATGTTTATAGGGAGATAAGGGGCACTATAGACTCCATACCCGTAGGTACCGGCTACGACCTCATGATCGCAGACGCAGAGGCGGCAGAGTACTCCGTTATTACGCCTCTAATAGCGAAGAGGGCAAGACCCGGGCTCGTCCTAATCGAGGTGACGAGGCTTGGAGTCAACACTATCGCAGCCCTCAAGGAGTTGAGCCTGGAGAGTCATTACATGCCTATAGTGCTCCTCCATGGAGGTAAGATGCCCAGGAGCTACAAGCTGAGGAGGGCTATATACGAGGCCCTATCCACAGTATCCCTCCCCCCAGGCGTCTACACCTTCAAGCTGAAGAGGCTGAAGAGCTACATAAGGGCGTGGCTATGGTACTATGAGGCCAAGGACACGATAACAAGGGCTAGGAGGGAGGGGGTGCCCGAGTACCTGGTTCTAGACCTTGAGACAAAGGTGGGCGAGGCCGAGAGGCTACTGAAAGGGAGCGAGTTCACCCTCGTCTTCCCCGGGGTACACGACATAAAACAGCCGCCCCCAGACGTGCTGTACAGGGAGGCCCCTACACTCTTCCCAACAGGCTGGGTCACCCCCGTGGAGAGCAAATGTTACGCGAGCATGGAGCTAGTCGATGGGGGCCTCGTCGTAGGCTGCGAGTCGAGGGCATACCTCAACGAGGAGGCGATCTTCCTCTGGATAGTAAAGGCCAGGCCCCTCCCCGTATGGAGGGCGGACATGCTACCGGAGACGCTCGCGGAACCCTATACAAGCTATACAGGCGCTGTGAGGGAGGGGGAGCAGAGGATCCATCCACTCCAACCAAGCAGCTTCCTCGAAGGCTTCGAGGCAAGATGGGAGGACGTGCCACTCTACAGCATGGACATCGAGGGAATGGAGGAGGCCATAAAACTCCTAGCACAGGAGCTAGCCCCAATAGCACTCATAGCAAGCCTAGCGGCGAGCTGCAAGTCAGAGCCCGAGTGTATGGAATCAGTAGAAAACGCCCCGCCAGGCCTCGAATCAGCTATAAGGAACGTCATAGAAAACCTGGAAAAATACCAGCGGCTCTCACAGCTCTACAAGTCAATTATAAAAGTACTCAGGAGGGATGGTGTGAGGGTCGAGCCACCACTCAAGGTTGAGAAGATCTCCACCGAGGAGCTACTGGAGAACCTGGCCCTCCTAGCATGGGTTCTGCAGGCACAGCTAGGGATTGATCCCGAGCTGGCCGATAACCTCAGCATTAGAGCACAGGATGTCGCCTTGATACTTGAAAATATAAGGTTACGGGAGGAGTGAGTCCCTCTACTCCTCCTCTTCTAGGAATGATTCTAACGTGTCGTATACATCGAGGACTGCCTCCCTAGTGCTCCTCTCAACCTCAATGCCGATCCCGGCTAGCTTCTTGGCCGCTAGATCCACTATGGATATCAGCTCCTCCACGATGTTCTCGAGCTCATTCCTCGGGTCAACATCCTCTTCCAGGAGATCCTCGATACAGTCTCTAAGCCCCTCCTCAACCCTAAGCTCCACCTTGAAACCTGAATTCGAGGGCGCCACCAATACGCTGATCGGGCACTCCTTACTCCTCACGACAACCCTCTTAGATCCCTCGTCGACCTCGACCTCAAACCCCTTCCTACCGCCTGCCTCCGCAATACTCCTAAGAACTCTAACCACTTCCTCACCGCTCATAGCCTGCACCCACCCTCTATCGGATCGCCCCCATGGAATATTAAAGGGTGGGTTCCTCAAGCCTAAGCCTCCGAACACTGCCCGTACTCTTATCGTAGAGCCATGCTGCAAGTCCTGAGGGTGAAGCGATCAGCCATGGAAGAGGCCATAGGGGCATGTACCTCCTATCCCTGGGGCTGGGATATGGTGCGCCGCAGGGGTGGGTGTGGTATAGGCCTACAACCTCTAGGCCCAGCTTTTCGGCGACAGTATAAGCTACTACGATGTCCCAAGGGCTCATTGTGAAGCGTGTCCCGCTCCCCTCAACGTTCTCCACCATCACTAGGGCGTAGCATTTAACAGAGTCCCCGCCTCTAACCCCAATGATTACCCCGGTGGCCTCCTCCCTGCTCGCTGAGGCGATCTCAAGCATGACCCTTCCGAGGAGTCCGCAATGGATGGGCTCCCACGTCATAGCCTCACGATCCTTGCCTCAAGCCTTTCCGTGTCGAGTACTGCTACTGTTGGGTGGTTGAAGAATCCTAGGGTCTCCCCGGGGTTTAGTATTAGTGTCCCGTTAGCCCTCCTCAGGTCTGCCTCATGCGTGTGCCCGTAGAGTATTACATCCCACCTGTTGCTTACAGCCAGGGCGTCCACGATCTCTCTCGTAAGCCTCTTGTCCCCGAAGCCGTGGAGTAGGAGTATTCTCCTGTCACCGAGCTCTAGGATCCTGGGCGGGTCTCCAAGTGTTACACCCGTTTTTGAGGCGACCTTGAGGAGACCCGGCTTCTCGCCGCAGTTGTTCCCGAAGACGGCCTCAACCTTAACACCCGTTTTTGAGGCCTCCTCGGCTATGAGCTTGAGCGTGAAGGGCGAGACTATATCGCCGAGATGGACTATCAGGTCTACCCCCTCATCACGGAAGATCTCGAGCGCCCTCCTAACATTCTGGGTGTTATCATGGCTGTCGCTCATAACCCCGATAAGCATTGCCGCCCCCTCCCGGCTGTAATAACAATAAACCTCCTACCTCTATAAAGCTGGTATCTGGGCGGGGATGATCTGTACTCCCCGGGATGAGCCCCTGCTGGGAGGGCTGTGAGGAGGATTCCTTTAGGTGACCCGCCTGCCCGTAGCCGTGCTTAAATGTTCCAGGCACCCCACCCCTATAGGTGAGGTGGAGTTTATGGCGAGGCCGAGAGTTTTCGTCACCCGAGAGCTTCCTGGAGACGCCCTTAAGAGGGTTGCGGAGTACTACGAGGTAGAGGTATGGAAAGAGTACACGGCACCACCATACGAGAGGCTCCTAGAGGAGGCTAAGAGGAGCGACGCCCTAGTAACCCTTCTCACAGACAGGATCGACTGCCGCCTGATCGAGGAGTCGCAGCCACGCCTAAGGATCATAAGCCAGTACGCTGTCGGGTATGATAACATAGACGTAGAGTGCGCCACCAAGCACGGCGTGTACGTGACCAACACCCCCGGAGTCCTAACGGACGCTACAGCAGACCTAACATGGGCGCTGATCCTCGCGATAACTAGGAGGATTGTAGAGGCCGACAGGTATGTTAGGAGTGGGGAGTGGTATAGGAGCGGTACTGGCTGGCACCCCATGATGATGCTAGGCTTCGAGGTGACTGGTAAGACCCTCGGCGTGATAGGCATGGGTAGGATAGGCAGGGCCGTCGCGAGGAGGGCTAAGGGGTTCAATATGAGGATAATCTACTACGACAAGAGGAGGCTGCCCAAGGAGCTTGAGGAGGAGCTGGGGGCGGAGTATGTAGACCTTGAGACCCTCCTAAGGGAGGCAGACATCGTGACACTCCACACGCCACTAACGAAGGAGACATACCACATGATCGGTGAGAGGGAGCTATCCCTAATGAAGCCGACAGCATACCTCATAAACACCAGCAGGGGCAAAGTCATAGACACAGACGCGCTAGTGAAAGCACTAAAGGAGAAGAAGATAGCTGGGGCCGCCCTAGACGTGTTCGAAGAAGAGCCACTACCACCAGACCACCCGCTGACCAAGCTAGACAATGTAGTGCTAACCCCACACATAGGGAGCGCTACATGGCAGACAAGGACTAGGATGGCCGATATAGTGGCGGAGAACCTAATAGCCTTCGCTAAGGGGGAGAAGCCTCCGACCCTCGTGAACCCAGAGGTTCTAAACGTTAGGCCCCCAGGATTCAACCTCTAACCGTTGACAGGGGACACGTAGAGGGCACCACTCCCCCCTCTCCCCACATACACGGTACTTTTCCTGAGCCACTTCGGCGTGTCCCCAACTATGATAGTACATGGAACCCCCACTACACGGCCCATCTCTATCACCATGTCATCCCCCGAGAACTTGACCCTAACCCGGTGCCCACCCCTTGAGAGGATCTCGAGGAGACCGCAAGGGTCTCTCTCAAGGGCTATGTCTATGTGGTTCTGCCTCGCCCCCATGCACCCCCTAGGGTGGACGTAGTAGGGTGCCTCAACAGTCTCTCCCGGCCCGTATATGACTGCTTTCCCCCACAGCCTCTTGCAACGCATCAGCGCAGACCTCCAAGCCGTCAGCCGAAAACTCCCTCCTCATCCCCACTGGGGTCAGTGCGTGGGCCTCATCACACCATATCTATACTCTAGGGCGGGCAGGGGGTTAGTGTTCTACTACTTAACCCCTACCCGGGTTCCCACCTATTTCGGTGGTCTAGGGTTGGCGGAGTACAAGCTGGAGCTGACGATAGAGGCTTCAAAGAGCTGTACTGAGAACCCGAGCGCGAGGCTCAGCCTAATACTCCTTGAGATGAAAAGCGGTGACAAGTTGGAGGTCGTCGGCGAAGACCTGTACTTCAGGTATGACATGCTCAAGGAGATACTAATAGCCCAGGGCCTCGAGATCGTGGAGGACGAATACGACGGACTGACCTACAGGATCGTTGCCGTCAAGCCCTAACTCCTCCGAAACCCTACTCACGCATATATGACTGGGAGGCACACAAATATATTGGGGTGAGAGTCATGGTGCAGCTAGCGGAGAAGTTCAAGAAGTATATTGAGAGGTTGGAGAGGCTTTTCATTGATGGTAAGAGGAGCGGTAGGGTTCTAACCCTGCTGGCCGTCGTGAGGTTGAGGGAGAAGGGTAAGGAGATAACAGCCGAGAACGTGGCAGAGGAGGCCAAGAGGATCATAAGGGAGAGGCCCGATATTGAGTGGGGGGTTACAGAGGAGCAGTACACAGTCGATCTCGCGGCAGAGCTCCTAAGGGAGCTGGCAAGGAACGGGGTTCTCGAGGAGGTTGAGGGGGGCTACGTCCTTAGGAAGTACGCCACCCTAGACCCGCAGGCCGAGATCCTCGCCAAGTTCGGCCACCTCATATTCTACGGTGGCCCAGCCCGATAGCCTTACACTAGGAGGGAATACTCATGTCGGGATCAGTGTGTGATAGGAGAGCCGACTTCCCCGAGATCACGGAGGGGTTCATCTACTTCGACAACGCCGCCTCGACCCTGAAGCCGAGGCAGATTGTAGAGAGGATGGCCGACTTCATGCTCCACAAGTACGCAAACGTCCACAGGGGCCTCTATAGGATAGCCGCTGAGGCTACCAAGCTATACGACGAGGCCCACGACGTTGTGGGCAGACTATTATGCGCTGGCCCCAGGGAGCTGGCCTTCACACCCGGCACAACGGGAGGCCTACACCTCGCAGCACACCTAGCTGAGCACAACGGCCTAGTCAAAAAGGGGGACATAATTGTAGCGCCGGGAGACGCCCACAACAGCAACCTGCTACCATGGAGGCAGGTCGCCAGAAGGGTAGGGGCCGAGCTCAAGATCATACCCGTAGACAGTGAGGGAAGGCCTAGGTGGGAGCTGCTAGACGATATCCTAGCTACTGGCAGGGTATCAATAGTCGCAGTAACCCACGTATCAAACGTGACAGGCTACGAGAGCCCCGTCAAAGATATCGCACAGCGGGCCAAGAAAGCAGGGGCACTAGTCGTTGTAGACAGCGCACAGGGCGTGCCACACGTCAAGACATGCGTCAAGGATCTCGGGGCCGACATGCTAGCATTCAGCGGCCATAAAATGCTGGGCCCTACCGGGATTGGAGGCCTCTGGATGAGGCGTGATCTCGCTGAGCAGTTAGAGCCCCCGCTCGGAGGGGGAGGGACTATCAAGGTCGTACACCTCCGTGAGGGGAGTGTTGAGGTAGACTGGGAGGAGCCCCCCTACAAGTTTGAATCCGGGACACCGCCCATCGCGGAGGCCATAGGCTTCGCGGCAGCAGCCGAATACCTCATGGGCATTGGTATGGAGGCCATTGAGGAGCATGAGAGGATGCTGGTCAAGACACTCCTGGAGGGCATGGGGGATGTCGAGGGTATCGAGATAGTAGGGCCTAGGGACTGGAGGGAGAGGAGGGGTATCGTGGTGTTCAACGTCAAAGGCCACCACCCTGATAGCATTGGAGTGGCCCTCGGTGCGAGGGGGATCGCGTTAAGGACTGGGAGGCACTGTGCCGACATACTCTACGACCAGCTGGGGTACAGGTTCGGCGGTGTGAGGGCCAGCTTTTACTTCTATAACTGTACGTGGGAGGTTGAGAGGCTCGTTGAAGAGCTCAAGGGGATAGTGGGACACTAGTATATCGCCAGTAAGACCCCGCTAACAGCCAGCCCCGCACTAGCGACATGCCTGATCCCGGGCTCCTCTCTTGCTTTTCTCCCCATGAGGCGTGCAAACGCAACAGTGTGAAGGGGGAAGAGGGCTATCAGGGCGCTTGCTATCGCTACGGGCACTATACTCAGCGCTAGGTAACGGGAGGCCTGGGCTAGGGCCACTATCGAGGCCCCTCCAGACATGTACGCTATGCTCTCCCTCTCCCAGCCCCTACAGCCCGTTCTGGCGAGACAGAGGGCTAGGGCGAATGGGAGGGCTGTTGCATAGCTAACGGCGGAGCCCCATAGAGGGTCGCCACCACCATAGCCCCCAGCACTCCTGACTAGTAGAGCGCTGACAGCGAATGCGAGGCTCGAGGAGAGCCCCGCTATGATACCGAGGGTAGGGTTCCCACCGTGGAAAGCCTCACCGCTAGGCTTCCCCTTAACAAGGTAAATCCCCACAACGACAAGTATGAGGCCTGCCAGAACCCTCGGGCTGAGGGGCTCGCCAAGGACTGGCCATGCTAGGAGGCTTGCCAGTATAATTGTTGGCGTTGTGAGTACACTGGCGGTAGCTACTCCAGCATATGTTATTGACACGTAGAAGAGTAGCCTGCCTATCACGAAGTTCACGAGACCCGCCAGGGAATAATATATAAGGGCTCGCCCCCCAGGACAAGGCCCACCAAAAGCGAGGGCAAGGAATGTGAGCACCGGTAGACCAATGGCTAGGCTTAGGAGGAGGTTCTGCTCAGGCCTAAGCCCCCTGCTCGCAAGGCGGACGAGGACGTCGCTAAGCCCGAAGAAGAGCCCTGAGGCGAAAGCAGCTGCCAACCCCTCTAGCGGCCATTGCATCCCGGCGGGCACCCCACTCCCTAGTATAGAACGGGAATATATTCCCGATCGACTGTATCCGGGGTGTTACAATCCGTATTACCACGTGTCCCCTCACAAAGGGCCTCCCCAGGTCAAATAAGACCCTACGGGGTTCAGGGGTGCCCGGTGGAGAGGCCCTATGGAGGGTTCTAATGGATCTCGCTGATGAGGCTGAGAGGCTCTCTAACAGGCTTCGGGGGCCCGATAAGAGGAGTGTAGCCAGGCTCGCGGGCTTCATCATAGAGGGGCTCGCATGGAAGGCGTTGGACGGAGACCTCACACCACAGGATCTTGAGAAGCTAGATGAGGTCTCAACCCTCTTCCGCCTCCACGATATCCCGCTCGAGGTCTTGAGGAGGGCTAGGGAGGTCATACTCTCCGGTGCGACCCTCTCCCGGGCGCCAGAGAGGGGTATGGGGATCCTAACGGTTAAGAGGTCGTCCACGATTCTGGTAGTCTGAAGACCACTGCTTCATACCCATTAAGCCTTGTCCCACGCCTCACGTGGATGATAGCGATCCTCCTATCCGCCCCATAACGGAGAGCCCCAGGCGTGTCGACATCCACTATAGAACCCCCCGGAGGGGCGACCCAGTAAACGGTGTAGTCGTAGGGGGCCACCTCGGGCTCGTAGAAGTCCTCATACACGTTCTTTCCCGGCAGGGGCTTATAGTCTATCCTGGAGTGTATAACGGCGGCATGCCTCCTCTCAGGCCTGGGCTCAAGCCGGACAAGGTCAACCACGCACCTAACCCTCTCACCGTTTACAAGGATCTTCTCCGCGTCCATTAGCCGCTGCATCTCCCTAGCGATCCCCTCCTCCTCCCTCCTCCTCATGCTGGGGTTTCTGGCTGCCCTATGGGCTTCATCGTCTAGCTCCCTGTACTCGTATATTATGGTGTAATAGATCGTGCCCATGGAGACATGGAAGAACCCCTCACCATAGACAGGTTCGACCTCCAACTCCCCCACCGCTCGCGATAGGAAAGCCCACCCCTTATATCAGAGGAAAGAGAAAACAACAACGTGGAACCCTCCTAGAGGGGATGGTGCCGCCACATGAGGATCGAGCTACACACCCACACTACAGCGAGTGATGGAGCCCTAACACCAATAGACCTGATCAAACTCGCGAAAAAGAAGGGGCTCGACGGGGTAGCAGTAACCGATCACGACACCTTCAGGGGGGCAGACCTCGCGCTTAGAGCGGCCAGAATGCAGGAGCACGCACCACTTGTTATACCTGGAGCTGAGATGAGGACTGAGTATGGTGACGTGCTAGTGTTATGCCCCCAGCCGGAGCCCGGGGCGCCCAAAGAGTTGGCGGAGCTCAGGGACTGGGCCGATGATCGGGGCTGCATCCTGGTCGCAGCCCACCCCTTCCACCCGGGGAGGCATAGCCTCATGTCGTCGCTCAAGACTAAACTAGAATATTTCGACGCCATAGAGGTATGGAACAGTAGGGGCCTACCAGTCCTTAACCTGCCTGCGATGAGGTTGGCAGAGAAAGCCTGTAAACCGGGGACTAGTGGGAGCGATGTCCATGTCCCGAGAGAGCTGGGCCTCAGCCCGTCTATTGTTGAAGATGTTGATAGTGTTGAGGACGTGATCGAGGCGATTAGGAGGGGGAGGGTTAGGCCAACACTAGGCCTCCTAACCCCTCTCGCGGTCGCAGAGATCCTCGCCTGGGCGATCGCCAGGAGGATATAATGTCGTCCTAGCCCCCGGGAGATCCTCGACGCACCTGCACACAGTCTCCAACACCTCATTCTCATTCTCCCCGCAATAGAAGAGGTGGCTTGACACAGTGCGGTCATCACTGCTCCCGAAACCCCTCCCGACAGGGGTGCAGAGGAGAGAGCACCTCCTAGCCACCTCAGTCTCCAGCCTTGAGGGCCAGCAGATGGCCACAGCCAGAAGCGGCTTGGCCGCTGAGGGCGTTATATAGTCGATATGCCATCTCATGGTCTTAGTGGAGGAGAAGTGCCTAGCAACTCTCCTCAAAACTCCCCCCGCTCCGAGTGCGCTCCCAACGTAGACAAGGAAACCTTTAGGGAGCCCGATCTCCCCCAGGGCCCCAACCTTTACCAGGGCCTGTCCCTCGGTCTTGAGTAGGAGGAGGTATGTGCCCCTGCAGCCCTCACCCGGCATCTCGACCCCCAGCATGTTCCCCTTTCACCCGTAGAGGGGCTGTACTAACGCTCCTCCCCTACCATCTTAAGCAGTGTACTCCTGAACCTCCTCATCCACCTGACAGCCTCGCTAGGCCTCTTGGGGGCGTGTTTCGCTAGCACAGCCTTTATACCACCTTCTAGGAGCGCCCCGACCGGGCTACCCGGCTTTATAGTATACATCATAATCTTCTCCCTCCCGCGCTCCACGATCTCCTCCACTTCCCCTGCCAGCTCTACAAGCTCTGCTAAGGCCTCCCTCTCCTTAGGGTCTGGGATTAGTCCTAGGGCGTCGTCTAGCCTGCCCGAGATTGCTAGCGCCACTATGCTCCTCCAACCCGTTATTGCGCCGACCCTCAACAGGTATGCCCTGCTCTTGAACTTGAGGAGCGGGTCTAAGCTTAAACTGTCTAGGGGCGGGGGGAGGGGTATGCTCTCATACCATGCGACAGCCCCCTCCATGTCGTCCTTTGAGGCCGCCTCCCATGGGTCAACTTCCTCGGGCTTCAGCGGCCACTCATACATTTCCGGCTGCCTGATCACCCCGTCCTCCCTTACTGCGAGGAGGTATGGGACGCCCTTCTTCTCCGCCATCTCAGCATATTTCGTGTTCCTCACATTACCGCTTGCCGGCATGCCTGGCACTACAAGCTCGAACACCGCTACACCCCTGCCGGCGATCTCCTCCAGGTCTTCTAGTAGGCTGTTCTCCCTCGCATAGTGTAGTAGGCCTTTAACGAAGGGGTTCAACACTCTTCCGTCATCGTCTACGAGAACCCTCTTATGGCCAGGAGCCATGTTCCACAATAGACCCCTAGTATTCGCCCTTAGGTCGCCAGTGTATGGGTCTATCCAGGCTGCAACCATTGTACCGTCAAGCTTCACGTAGCTACCCTTAGCGGGGCCCAGCAGCGAGGGGTCTAGGCCCGGGATCTCCCACCAGTTGAAGAACTTCGTGAACGGTACTACCACTCTCTCACCGTCTATCACAACCGTCCCCCTGGCCAGCGCAGCGTATGGGTCGCGCACGAAGTCGATGAAGCTCACATACCTATACTTGTAAATACAGTATCTGTGCCCTCCGACCTCAGTGCACTTCTTAATCACACCCTTACTCTCTGCTATCCTCCTCGCTACTCCGGGGCCCCACAAACCCCCATCATCCTCCACCTCATCATCCTGTCCCACGGCCCATCCCTCGAGGAGCACCGGGATCAATTGCAATCGAGTATTTTTATTTTTTATCCTGCTATGAGACGAGGGTTGAAGAGCCAGGGCTTTCGGTTTAATTTTGCCCCCAGGGTTGATAGGTTCTGGTGTCTGTGCATGAGTAGAACCCTCCTAGTCGTCTCAGCCCCAACGGTTGACGTTAAGATCGTGGGTGGAAGGCTTATCCGTGAGGTAGGCGGCCCGGCCCTCTATGCAGGTGCAGCGGCATCACTACTAGGCTGGGAGGTCTACGCGGTCGGCCCTATAGGGCACGTGACCCTTGAGACGGTGCATGTCGAGGGGATCCTAGGCATTCGTAGAATATGCTGTAAAACCTCTAGCCAAGGGTTTCAATTTGAGCTCGTGTATAAGGCCGATAAGAGGAGTGTCTCACTCCTGTCAAAAGGGCCCCCTCTAGGGGAAGACGATGTACTTGAGCACATCTACACCATACGCCCAGACGCCGTACTGGTATCACCAGTATATTCCGAGATCCCACCCCAACTGCCTACAACGATCTACCAAAGGATCCCCTGCACAGCCCTTGACGTCCAAGGATATCATAGAAGTGGTTTGAAGTCTGCCCTACCAGCTGGTAGTGCAGCAATAGTCCATGGCAGCCCTGGGGAGCTTGAGGGCCTGAGGGGGGATGAGGCCAGGCTAATGGTGGAGACTTCAGGCTATGGGCCCCTACGTGTACTGGCCCGGGGGCGCACGGTCTTCAGACTGAGGAGGCCTCGTGGAGGGCTGCTGGAGGATCCCACGGGTGCGGGTGACGTGTTCACGTTCATACTCATGACCCTTATATGCCGGGGGTGGGGACTGGTAGAGGCTGTAGAGGAGGCGTCAGCACTGGTGTTCGAGCTACTCCCCAGAGTGCATGAGGCTATCAGGAGTGTGAGGGTGAGCTAGTGTTGGCAGACAACTCACTACTACTATTCATTTCCGGCCTGCTAGCGTTCTGGACAGTAGTGTATGCCCTCGGAAAGGGGAAGGGCGGGGATAAGCTCGAGGTAATGCCAGGAGCCCTCCTGGTCAGGGCGGGGGTAAGGCTTGACCCTATGGAGGCTGGTGCTAAGAGGAAGCTCCTCATCGTGTTCGGCTATATAAGCGTGGCCCTCCTCATAATCTCAGCAGCCCTCTTCTACTACTACGTGGGCTATGTCTTCGCCTTGAAGTACATCATTAAGCCCCCAGGCGAGGAGGTTCAGGGTTTCAGCCCAATAATCCCGGGGGTCACTATCGGGTGGAAGGATACTATCTACATAATGGTGGCGATAGGAGTAGCAGCTTTCTTCCACGAGTTGAGCCACGCACTAGTGAGTAGGGCTGTCGGGGTCAAGGTTAAGGACGCCGGGATAGCCCTCTTCCTCTTCATACCGGCCGCCTTCGTTGAACCGGATGAGGACGAGCTTAAGAGGGCCCGGCTTAGGGACAGGACACTAATTTATAGTGCAGGTGTTGGGGCTAACGTGATACTGGCGCTCCTAAGCCTCATAGCGCTATCCCTAGCAGCCCAGAGTCTTGCCATGGGTGTAATGATAGTAGACGTCTCGCAGGGCAGCCCAGCGGAGCAGGCAGGCCTCCAGCCTGGTATGGTTATTGTCGCCGTTAACGGGGAGCCTGTTAAGAGCCTTAACGACCTGATCAACGCCCTGAAAAAAGCTGGCGTGGGTGATCGGTCGCGGGCGGCAGACGTGTATCTTAAGGTAGTTGTGGACGGGGAAGAGAAGACTGTCCACGTCCACAAGCCGGTGGGTGTCGATAAGATCGGGGTAACTCTTAAGGAGATCTACAAGTATAACTGGCTAGTGGTCTTCATAAGGGCGAGCTACATCATAAACTTCAGCCTTGCCCTCGTGAACGCCGCGCCACTAGCAATACCTCTGCCCGGTGGGGTCTTGTTCGCCGATGGGGGGCAGATACTCAGGGACATAGTCGCGGCCAAATACGGTGAGGAGAAGGGCAACCTGGCAGCGGTCTTGGTGGGGGTAGCCACCCTAGCAGTCCTGATCAGCCTCATGGGGCTCGCGAGGCTCCAGATCTCCTAGGCCAGCATTTATACTTCAAAGTACTGGCCTGTCTAGTAGTGGTGATGGGAATTGACTAGTAAGGCTGAGACGTTGACCGCACTGTTGGTAATCCTGATAGTCCTCGCCTCCGGGGCCCTCCTCTATCAGAAGGCGCTCTCGTCTGGCAAGCCCGTGCTTGAAGCGTTCAAAACCGTCAACTGTGGGAACAGCCACTACAGTATCGACCCTGGGAAGGCGATACTCGTGTACAAGCACGGTGAGGCCGCCTTCTCCCGCGACGGGAAGCTCATAGACGAGGTGGAGCAGGTAGTGATATACAAGGTCGACATGGAGGACTGTAAAAGCGGAACCCTAATAGTCAACAGGACAGTGGTCAACCGGTTGGGCGTGGGGAGCTATAGCCCATACCGGGCTGACATAAGCAGGTCGCCATTCACCTACCTACAGCTCCTACCCCAGGAGGCCTTCAAAGCGATCAACCAGACCAGGGAGCAGGCATCCCTGAGCGGAGGCAGGGTATGGAAAACTCTGGGGGCGTACTCCACGAGGCCGGCTGACTACCCGCTATACAGCCCCCTATGGGGTAACGTGACAGTCCACCTATACGACAGCCTAAAGTATGACCCAGGCACGGGCGCACTGATTGAGAGGACTAGGGTGGCAACCTTCTCTTACGAAGAGAACGTCTCCTCCAGTATTGCCCCGGATAAGCAGGTCATAGTTGAGAGGCTTGAGAACATGTACATTAAGGCTGGAG
>WAOT01000035.1 GCA_015521115.1 Desulfurococcales archaeon | reverse complement strand
GGCTGGGGGATAATTGGATCCTCTCCTAGATACTCTCTAATGACCTGCGGTATGTAGTGGTACACCAGTTTATCGTCAGCCACTCCGGTGCCCCAAGCGTTTACGAGCGCTACTTTACCGTCGGCATACGCTTTGGATAGGCCCGGGACGAATATGTCTAGATCCTCTATCCTCCTATAGATCACGTCTACCTGAACCTCGCCCTCACCTGGGAGCCTTAGGACGACGTAGCCCCTCTCATCCACCCTCAGGTCGCTCCCCTCCACTAAGGGGATGCCGAGGAGGTTTGCGAGGTACCTGTGCTCGAAGTAGGCGCTATCGTATGGGCCGTCGCTTAGGAGAACCATGAATGGGTCTCTAGCCCATGATGCGTCTCTCATCGCCTTCTTGAGGTGCTCCCATGGCCTATAGTCTGCGATCCTGTAGCCTTCCCTGAGCTGTGGGAGGAATCTCCCCCCGAGCTCCCGGATTTTCAGCTGGTAGGCTACTCCGCTCGGGACTCTGAGGTTATCTTCTATTATCTTGAACTCCGTCCCGTCGAAGAGGAGGTCTGCTCCATAGACGTGGATGAAAATGCCGTGTCTAGGCATCAGGCCTACCAGGTCGGGGTAGAAGTACTTGGAGCCATATATCACCTCGTCCGGTACTATTGTTTTCTCACCGCTGTAGATGTCCTGGAGGAGCTTGTTCAACGCTATGGCTCTCTGTTTAAGTCCCACTGCTATGTGGTTAAACGCTTTCCTCCTCACTATTCGGGGTATGAAGTCCATGGGGATCGGCCTGTACTGGCCCGGTTCTATGTTGAACGTGAAACCCTCTAGGAACGCTATAATTGAGGCGTTCCTCACCTCTTCTGAGAACTTCTGTGTCCCCATGTTTATGAGGTTTTCAAAGAACGCCTCATACTCTGGTCTGGGCTTGAGATCCTCGTCTATAACCTCATTGTACCTGTCAGGATAATTAATGTGGATACTCCTCCAGCTCAGGATCCCCCCCGTCAACTGATTATACCCCCATTACTGCTGTTGGTGGAGGAGCTGCTCCCTTAGGACATCCTCTGGAGGGGTTGGGGGTGTCACCATGTCCTCCTCTATAACCTTGCCCAGCTTGTTAACAGCGTATAGGAGGTTCTCTAGGTGCCTCCTCACTTCTTCGAAATTATTGCAGTCTATCCTATCCTCGGCTTCTATCACGAGGAGGTTAGCCTCCCTTAGAGCTCTAGTTGCTCCGAGGCCATGCATGTTCATCCTTATCATCTTTGCTGCGTGGAGAATGCTGGAGGGGTTGGACTCATCGTAGAGGAGGCTGCATAGGAAATCCACTGCTCCCCGGTACTCGACACCTAAGTTAGATGCGAGGGCCTGCAGCCTGGATTCATCCACCCCCCTGCCGACAGCCGCTAGAAGGCTCCTGACCAGGAGGTCTATCCTCTCAATATACCTCCCAGTCCAGTACAGTCTGTAGAGCATACTAGGGACAAGTATCTCCCCCAACCTTCACCCATCCCCTAACACTAACTACTGCCTCTAGGGCGATCTCGAGGGTGAGGGCAGGGTTTTATCTTCCAACGCTCACCAATAGGTTTCCCAGGGGAATCCGGAGCCTACTATAAAATAAAATTAATGAGGAAAAGTGGGGTTAGCCTGCGAGAGGGGGCACCATGTAGGTGTCTCCTCCCACTGTTATACCGAGGATGGGTATAACAGGCATGTTAGCGTACGCGGGCACAACCACTGTTACCTGGTCTCCGACCTGTAACGTGTTTGTTAGCCAGGGGCCGTAGACCATGTAGCCATTCTCCAGGTCAACATACATGCGGAGTAGCTTTAGCGTGAGGTTGCCGTCGTCGGTCTGTAGAGCGACTATGTATAGGTTAGGGTCAACATAGACTATTGTGCCGTTAACCTCAGTAGTATTGAGCCAGGGCATGTTGGGCATGTTACCGTAACAGTACTCCCCGTTCATCATACCCATCATCATGCCACCCATCATAGGGCCGCCTCCCCATGTCATCCCACTATAGTTGCCGTAGTCATTGTCATAGTCGTATTCCTCGTCGTGATCTCCACACATCATGTGGGGCATGTCATCGTCGTGTCCTTCTCCACCGTTATAGGGGCCATGGCCTCCGTTGTTCATCATACCCCACATTCTGCCGCCTTGCCTATAATCATGGCTATATGTCCCGTCAGCTCCGGGGCTTCCTATGTTCCCGTTATAGGCGAGTGCACCAACGCCTAAAGCCGCTACTAGCACCGCTACAACGGCTATCCCAAATATACCTCTATCCATTTCGATCACGCTCTCGATTCATGTGGTACGTTGTTGTCGGGGGGACTTGTATCCAGGTATATACTACCATATAATCCTCATTATACTAAGTTTTATTTCTAGGCTAAAAACATATATTATTACATAAATACTGTATTACATGCTATACTCCTATAAAGCCCAATTGCACACAGACAATTAGAGTACGGTGGAGTGAAGCCAAGTACTAGAGGCCCTCAATGTCTGGTGCGTGATAATATGGCTGTAACTGTGAGGATAACGTACACAGCCATATACGAGTATAGTGACAGGGTGCTGGTCAACGATAACGAGCTTAAAGTGTTCCCACGCGAAGAGACCTGGCAGGAGCCCTTAGAATACCGGTTGGAGAGCGACCCACCTGGACGTGTCATCTACTACCGTGATAGATATGGTAACCCCGCCGCCAGGGTAACCATAAAGCAGGTACATAATAGGGTATCTTTCCGTGCAGTGTCTCTCGTTAGGCTTAGAGGGGAGTACAAGCTAATCCCACAAGAGGATCTGAGGTTGCCACTAGAGGGTGTTGAGGATGATCCCATAGCCGCCCTATTCCTTCTTCCAAGCCCTCTAATTGACCCCTCTAAGCTAGAAGACCTCGCCCGCTCGATCGTTGGATCCACGAGGAGCCTTAGGGATGTGCTCTTCAAGCTAACGGACTGGGTGTACCGGGAGATCGTGTATGAGAGGGGATACACTAGTGTTAACACTAAGGCACACGAGGTCGTGGAAATAGGCCGTGGAGTATGCCAGGATAAAGCACACCTCCTCATAGGCCTCCTCAGGGCCCTAGGTGTGCCTGCCAGGTACGTTAGCGGGGCACTCACGGACACACCTGGGGAGACACATGCATGGGTCGAGGCGTATTGGCCGGGGACAGGCTGGGTTCCCATTGATCCGACTCATAACAGGGTATTCAACCTCCACTACTACTATGTTAAGTTCGCCCATGGGAGAGACTACAAGGATGTGCCGCCAATAAACGGTTACTACATTAGCAGGGCGAAGGGGAGTATTAAGGAGGTTAGAGTAGTCCCCGAGATCCTCGAGGGAGTGGAGAAGGTTGTGGGGGAGGGAGGTAGAACCTAATAGGTTCCTTATTTAAAGTTCATTAATGCTATGTTGTGGGCCTTTCATGCTCTTGTCGTTTACCCACTAATCCACTCTCCGGTCACCCTCCACGGCGTTGTTAGACGTTTGTCGATAGTATGGATCGACTTGTGGCGTATAGCTTTTTATGGGGAACAGCACATTACGCTTAAGCAGCACCTATGAGGGTGTTGAGGTTTGACAAGACCCGAGGAGAGAGTTGGTATCCACGGCTGGGGCGCTTACATCCCCCGTTGGAGGCTGCCCATGGAGGAGATCGGAAGGGTATGGGGGTGGCCTCCCCACCAGTTCAAGGGTTTGAACGTTAAGGAGAAGAGTGTGGACGGCCCTGACGAGGACAGCACTACTATGGCCATTGAGGCGGGCCTCAACGCCCTAGCCCGGGCAGGGGTTGAGCCCTCCAAGATCGGGGCTGTGTTCTTTGGCAGCGAGAGTAAGGTCTACGCCGTCAAGCCCTCGGCGACAATTGTCGCGGAAGTATTGGGGATAACGCCTGTGACTATGGCTAGCGACCTGGAGTTCGCCTGCAGGGCCGGGAGTGAGGGTGTTAGGGCGAGTATAGGGCTGGTGTCGAGTGGGATGGTTGAGTATGCACTCGCCATAGGCAGCGACACCGCTCAGGCAGAGCCGGGTGACGTACTAGAGTTCACAGCCTCCAGCGGGGCAGCCGCATTCATTATCGGCCCTAGGGAGGGGGCTGCAGCAGTGTTCGAGGCCTCCTACTCGTACATAACGGACACGCCCGACTTCTGGAGGAGGGCCCTACGCCCCTACCCCAAGCATGGGGAAGGCTTCACAGGTGAGCCTGCCTACTTCCACCATATCATTAATGCAGTGAAAGGCTTGCTAGAGGAGACGGGCTATAAGCCGTCCGACTTCAAGTACGCGATATTCCACCAGCCGAACGGCAAGTTCCCTGTGAGGGTTGGGAAGAGGCTTGGTTTCACATATGAGCAGATCGAGCCGGCCCTTGTCACACCATACATCGGGAACACCTACAACGCCAGCGCCCTCCTAGGGCTTGCAAGGGTTCTAGACAGGGCTGAGCCCGGGGATCTCATACTACTCGCCCCATTCGGTAGCGGCGCTGGCAGCGACGCCTACGCCATAAGGGTTACCGAGGAGATCGTTGAGAGGAGGGACAAGGCGCCTACCGTCGACGACTACATAGCCCGGAGGAAGCCTGTAGACTATGCGGTCTACGCCAAGAACAGGAAGATCCTCGTCATGCTCCCGAGGTGAAGCGCCGTGAAGGGGGTTATAGTCACGGGGACAGGTGCGGTAAGGATCGGAAGGCACTATGAGAAGAGTGTTAGAGCCCTGGCCGCTGAGGCTGCATGGAAGGCCCTCGACGAGGCTGGTGTCGACGGCGTAGACTTCGTGGTAGTCGCAAGCAGCCTCTCATACCTACAGGAGCCCCAGCTATCACTAGCGTCCTACATCACTTCAAGCCTGGGACTCGGTGGAGCGAGGGCTATAGGCGTGGAGAGCGGTGAGACGAGCGGTTTAGCCGCCCTAGACGTGGCCTACAGCCTCCTACAATCGGAGAAGGCGAGCCGCGTCCTTGTGGTGGGTGTGGACAAGCTCACAAACCACCCGAGCGGGCCCACTTACTCGATGCTCCAGCTACTCCATGACGCGGAGGCTGAGGCCTACTACAAGATTGGTCATGCAGGAGTAGCCGCACTCCTCTTCCGCCTATACCTTGACAGGTACAATGTTGAGAGGGCTACTACCGCATACTGGCCCGCACTAATGCATGCCCACGCGAAGGAGAACCCGCATGCAATGCTACGCTTCGCCATAACACCGGAGAAGGTCGTGAGCGGGATGCCCCTCGCAGACCCTATAACGCTTCTAGACGCCTATCCCCTGGGAGATGGTGCCGCCGCAGTAGTCCTTGAGAGGGAGGACGAGCACCCCAAGAACCCGCTCGCCAGAGTCGTAGCAGTCGAGAGCGCAATAGGCATGCCAGGCCCTCAGCTGAGGGATGACCCCCTCGACCTCGAGAGTGTTAGAACCGTTATACAGAGGATTGGTGGAACGGATGGCGTCGATGTAATGGAGATCCATGATAGCTTCACAATATACGCCCTACTAGAGCTCGAGGCCATGGGCCTCGCTGAGAAGGGGAAGAGCGCTGAGCTGGTAGCGGAGGGCTACTTCTCCAAGGACGGTGAAGGCCCCCTAGCAAACCCGAGCGGAGGGCTAAAGGCCAGAGGACACCCAATCGGGGCAACAGACGTATACAAGATAGTGGAGCTAGCGAATATCCTGGCAGGTACATGGAGCGGTGTGAGGAGGGGAGGCGAGAAGAGGGCTCTAGCGCTGAGCATCAACGCCGCTGGGAGCGAGGCGAGAGCAGCCCTTTTAGAGGCACTCTAGGATTGTGGAGGTGAGATCGCATGAATGGAGTGGGAGCTGGGAGCCTCCCGAGGTGGTGGAGGAATAGGATCCCCAGGTATAGGCTGGTAGGGGCTAAGTGTAAGGTGTGTGGGAGGATCCACTACCCCCCAAGAGAGGCGTGCCCCTACTGCGGCTCACGAGATCTCGAGATCGTACCATTACCGAGGAGGGGGAAGCTATTGAGTTACACCCACGTGTTCAGCGTGCCCGGAGACAATAGGCTAAGCACCCCAATAATACTGGGCCTCGTAGACCTGGGCAGTGCTAAGGTTATAGCGGAGCTGACCGATGTGCTACCAGAAGAGCTCCCCAACGTGAAGGAGGTTGAGGCGGTTGTTAGGAAGGTTGAGGAGCAGGGAGGAAACGGGGTTATAGGTTATGCCATAAAGTTCCGCCCAGTGCTCCAGGCCACACCCGGTGGGCAAGGGTGAGCAAGGGCATAGATGAGGTACTAGAGAAGATCGAGAGGGGAGAGCTAAGCCTCTCCCGCCTAGAGAAGGCCTTAGGAAACGCCAACCTTGCAGCACTCGTAAGGAGAGTGTACTTGGAGAGGAAGCTGGGGGTCAAGCTTTCCAGCATAGCCAGCACAGTCCTCGACTTCGTAGAACTATATGGCAGGAACATTGAGAACCCGATAGGCGCTGTACAGATCCCTGTAGGCATAGTCGGGCCCCTAAGGGTAGAGGGGGAATACGCCAAGGGCGAATACTACGTCCCCCTCGCGACAACAGAGGGGGCACTGGTGGCGAGCGTTAACCGGGGGGTTAAAGCAATAACAATGAGCGGGGGTGCTAGGGCGAGGATCGTCAGCGACTACATGGCCAGGGCACCACTATTCTGGACGCCCAGCGTGGAGGAGGCCTTAAGGCTGAGGAGGTGGGTTGAGGATAACTTCGACGCGCTCAAAAGGGAGGCGGAGTCCACAACACGACACGGTAAACTCCTCACAATGTTCCCCTACAACGCAGGCAACCTACTCTGGCTCCGCCTCCAGTACCACACGGGCGACGCCATGGGTATGAACATGGCAACAATAGCTAGCGAGAAGGTATGCGACTACATAGAGAAAAACTACCCGGGCACGGCCAAGTGTGTGACAGTCAGCGGAAACATGTGTACTGACAAGAAGCCTGCCGAGATCAACAAGATCCTGGGCAGGGGCAAGCATGTGATAGCAGAAGCCCTCGTGAAGAGGGATATAGCCCTCCGCATACTAAAGGCCGAGCCCCGTGACATACACTACCTGAACACGGCCAAGAACCTCCTAGGAAGCGCCGCTGCAGGAAGCCCAAGCTTTAACGCCCACGCCGCGAACATCATAGCCGCAGTATTCATAGCAACGGGCCAGGACGTTGCCCAGGTGGTGGAGTCGAGCCTAACACTTACATGGACAGAGCTTAGAGGAGAGGATCTTTACATAAGCGTCACCCTACCAAGCCTCGAAGTAGGCACTGTCGGGGGAGGAACAAGACTGCCCACGCAGAGGGAGGCGCTCGAGATCATGGGCGTAGCTGGAGGGGGAGACCCTCCCGGGGTTAACGCTAGAAAACTGGCGGAGATAATAGCGGCGACAGTACTAGCGGGTGAGTTAAACCTCCTAGCTGCTCAGGCGGCTAGAGAGCTCGGGAGAGCGCACATACAGTATGGGAGAGGTGGCGGAACCTCCGCTAAGCCCTAAAACAGTCCTAGGGGAAAAGAGGTTCTCCTTACGTCTTTCCTCTATTACTCTTCCTTCCCCCTTAGATGAACGTCCAGCTGTGGGAATGGGATCTCGATGCCCTCCCTGTTGAAGGCATCATATACCGCCTTTATCGTCTTAGTCTTAGCGGTTAGGAGATCCTCCTTCTTTGCCCAGCCCCTAACCTCAAGGTTTATGCTACTGTCTGCAAGCTCCTGTATGATTATCTGAGGGGCTGGGTCGTCAAGGACTTCAGGGACACTCTTAACAGCTTCTAACGCTACTCTTACAGCCCTATCCAGATCCGTCCCATAAGCTACCCCTACAGTGAAGTTAAACCTCCTCACATCAGCCGCAGAGTAGTTTACTATAGGGCTGCCCCAGACGTTCCTATTTGGTATGAGGGCAACCTCTCCCCCGGGCAGACGGAGTTTAGTGCTTAGGACTCCCACGTCCTCAATAGTCCCCATATATCCGGCGACCTTCACGAAGTCCCCTTTCTTGAATGCTCTGACAACCGTGATCCATAGGCCTGCTGCGAGGTTATTCATAGTATCCTGGAGGCCGAAGCCCAGTATTAGGCCTACAGCCGCTCCTAGGCTGAGAGTAACGGCACCAGTGCTAATACCGAGGGCTCTAACAGCGCTCAGCAACAGGGCTAGATATAGGAACACTGCTGTGAGCCGTGTCAAGATGCCTGCAACCAGCGGGGGGAGCCCGAGCCTCTCGAGGCTTCTTCTTAACACCTTCAATGCCATCCTTATGATTATGTAGCCGACCACTAGTACTACGGCTGCGTAAATGAGGTTGGCTATAGTTATGCTGGTGTAGGGTATCCTGTATCCTAGAATATCAATCGCCAATCCATTCATCACCCTACTAGTGTCGGTATATGTGGTGCACTCCATGAGGTTTAAATTATATTATCCCAAAAATGGGTTCGTGGAAGCTCTAGAAGATGTAGGTTAGCTCACCATTGACGACTCTTGCACACCTTGTTAGCCTGTGCTCCACGAGGTGGCCGGTGTCTATTATGTGAAGTACCGTGAACCCCCTAACCGTTAACCAGTCACTAATTAGCTTCCTATGGCATCTCCAAGGGAAGCGTTCAGCACACATTACTGCTACTAAACGGGATTCCACTATAGAGGCGAGATCCTCTAACGCCTTTCTAGCTTGAGGGCTTGTTGTAAGGTATCTGGCATATGCCTGGAATCCGGGGCTCTTAAAGCATTTGGGCTTGAGATCTTCTTGGGACGGCCTCCTATACCCTCCCAGAGTGTCCCCCATCCAAACGTATGTGATGCCGTGCCGCTCAAGCTCTTCCTCAAGGGTCTGGCGGTTGAAGCGAGGGTACTTCCTGCTCTTGGGCCACCTCCTTACGTCGACTACTACCTCTATTCTATACTTCTTAATAATGTCTAAGAACTCCTCGAGGCTCCTGTTTGAATGGCCAATGGTGTAGACGATTCTACTAGTCACATCTACCTCCTTATTAGGGCCCTGGGGATCTTAAGGGTCTTATGTTATCTTAACCCGGGGGATCGGACTACTCTATTCTATATGCATGTATTTGCGTGCTAGCTTGCGGAGGGCGTTTCTTACCAGTTTAAGGGCTGCAGGCTTTGAAATATTCAGGTGCCTGCTTACTTGCGATATGTTTGATGCCTCGCCACTGGCTAGTAGTGCTAGTACTTGCCTCTGCCTGGGAGTGAGGTAGACCTGTCGGGGATCAACTTGCTTGACCGACACAAGATCTTCCTTGTGTTCTTGGAATATTTTCCGGACAGCGCGGTTTTCTACTACAATGAACCTTATCTCCCCTTCACTAGTTAATGTGGGGGTTCCGATGAGGTATGTTGACCGGTAGAGTTTAGCTAATACGCACTTGCTGCAGGGCATTGTCAGCCTCTCAACCCGGTGCCCCTTTACAACCACATGCTCGATCCTCAGGGGGCACCTCTTGATACTAGTCCCAAGGTATTCGTCTGGGCCTAGTTCCCTTAGCCGCTTACACTGTTTCATTACGACCTCTAGGAGCCTCACAAAACCTTCCCCCTACCGGTCTATCCCCGCCACGATCTCTAGCCGGGCAAGTGTAGTTAACGCGCTCCCCACTAATATAGGAGGAGATATATATGATAGTTTAACCGTGGAAGGTTAACCTGGTTAACAGAAGCCCTTCTAGGAGCATCTCCACCATAGTATCCTATCCTCAGAAAAGTGGAGGCAGACGGTGGGGTGTTCGTCTGTGGCTTCAAATGGCAGGAACGGGTGGACGCTCCTAGTGCTCGCTACCGCCATACTCGTCTACGTCATATATTTCGCCGCTGCCGCCTATACCTTCCAGCACCTCCCCCCGCTTCCCGATAAGGTGCAGACTGACGACGGCACGGTACTCTTCACCAAGGAGGATATAATTGAGGGTAAGAGGATAGTCCAGCGATACGGAATACAAGACTACGGTAGCCTGCTGGGGTTTGGAGGCTATTTCGGCATCGACTATACAGCTTACGGATTGAAATTCATAAAAGATGAAGCCGATAGCATGGGGGTCTCTAAGGATAACATAGTAGAAATCAGCCCTGACGGTAAACTGTTCGTAGTTAACAAGTCGGTTGCATACGCATACACTAAGTACGAGGAATTCCTCTGGAACCTATGGACTGACAACTACACGAATGACAGACTTGCCCTCGACAAGCTACTTAGCAAGGACGACGTCAGCAAGGTTACGGCATACTTCATATGGTCTGGTCTTATAGCGATTGAGGGGTATACCAACGGGTTCCCCTACACTCCAGGCCTAGTGGAGCAGTCCTTCGACGCTGTGAAAGCCACATGGGTGACCATATTCCTCCTCCTGCTCGTGATAATGCCGATAGCGGGATACATAATCATAAAGTTCCTAGACTACTGGCGTGATGAGAGGATTACCGTTGAGCTCCCACCGCCAAGCCCTGCCCAGAAGGTGGCTCTCCTAGGCATGGCTCTCGCCGCCCTGGGCCTCTTCGTGCAGGGCCTCCTCGGAGGCTATATGATGCACCTCTACGCCGAGCCAAGCCTGTACGGAGGGGTTGATCTCACGCATATCCTGCCCTTCAATGTCGCCAGAGGCCTACACTACAACCTAGCAATACTTTGGATAGCAGTCACATGGGTGAGCTTCGCCCTCTTCGCACTCCCCTACTTCGGCCTCAAGATCAGCAAGGGGCAGGCGATGACCATCCTCCTAGCGGGAGGCCTTGTCGCTGTACTCGCACTGCTAGGACTGTGGGCCAGCTACCTAGGCAAGATCCCAGACCCATGGTGGTTCATTGTAGGGAGCCAGGGCAGGCCTGTGGTCAGCGCAGGCACCCTATGGCTCCTGCTAATTGCTGGCCTCGTAGGCTACCTCGCAATAGCAACGTACAAGATAGCCGGGCAGAACCAGTACCCCTTCAACAGCCTCCTCAAGATCCTAGCGATAGGCCTGGGAGGCACAGCATTCGGCGCATTTATAGGTGCGCTACCCGTCGTGAGGCCCTTCTCCCACTTCACAATGGACGAGTACTTCAGGTGGATAACAATCCACGCCTTCGTAGAGGGCTTCTGGCCCGCTATAGTAATACCGATACTCCTAATACTCCTAGTAGTAGTTGGCCTAGTACCACCAAGGCTAGCCGTAGCTGTGGCAGGACTCGACGCGACCCTTGAGATAGGGACGGGCATGATAGGGACAGCACACCACTACTATTGGGGAGGCCAGCCGACCTTCTGGATGTACCTTGGAGCGGCACTCAGCACTCTAGAGGTGCTACCTATAGGGTTCGTGATAGCGTATGCAATAGTCCTCTGGAGGAAGGGAGAGATAAAGAATGAGATACAGAAGACAATACTCACATTCACACTAGTAGCAGCACTAGGCGGCGCGATCGGTGTCGTGGCATTTGGAGCAGGGCTCATAAACATGCCTGTCGTAAACTACTACCTACACGGGAGCCAGGCGACAATGGTTCACGCCCACCTAGCAATGCCACTCGCATATGGAGTCCCATCAATTCTAATGTGGGTGATAGCATTCACACTAAGCGGCGCGCTACCACTCAACAAGCTTCCAAGTATAAGGAAAGCTATAGTAGCAGCAGCTGGAGGCTTCTACCTCCAGGTACTCCTAAGCCTCGCAGTACTAATGTACGCCCAGTTCAGCAAAGGGGCACAGCTCGGATACTGGTATATTAAGAGCCTCGTTACACCAGACGGGCAACTAGCCGGCATATGGACGCAGGACTTCATAGTTAAGGCCATCTGGGCAAGGCTTATAGGAGATGTTATAGCCGGACTAGCACTGCTCTACATCATCTACTATGTTGTAGTAGGCTTCCTAAAGAGTGGAACCAAATAGCCCCAACCCTATACAATATTTTTCACACAATCCGCAACCCACTCCAGTAGCATTGCTAGACTCTGTGCTGTAGGATGATCCGAGCGTGTTCTAATGCAAACCGCCATTTTAGGGAGCCATGATATGTGGCTGTCCCTTAACATTCTAAGAGCGTTTATCCCCCTCCTATCCCCTGATGCTGCGAGTAACGCGCTTAATGAGATAGCTTCTAAAATCGCTGGAGCTGCATCCTCAAACCCTTCACGGTCTTTATCCAGCTCAACTCCGAGTATATCTAGAATACTCCTTAGGCTCGTGAGGATGTGTTCGTCGCCGAGGAAGCCGTGGGGGCTCTCATAGTGGGATTGATATGGGGGACAAGCCGGGCCACCGGGCTTGGCTATAAACAGTCTGACTCTCTCCAGATCCCATCCCTCTACCACTTCCACTCTGGGCGGGTTTGAGCACTTAGGTAAGGCGCATACCGCCTCTCCCCCTTTTGACCCCCTAGGTCTTCCGTCTATGAGCTCCGCTCCTCTCAATGAGGCGTTGGAGAGGAGTAGTAGGCAGCCCTTTAACATACCTACTCACCGCTCATGCGTTATCTAACAAGTAATCTCCCCCTAATTGGGTTGGAAGTGTTATGATATATGTATACATGTCCTCATAAATCTATATATCGGAATTTCCCTCTCTACAGATGGGGGTGGCCAAGGATTGCCTCTCCGGCTTACACGTAGAGAGTTCATAAAGGCCACCCTTGCGGCCGCTACTGCAACAGCTGTTAGTGGCGCTAGTGTTAAGACGTTCCTGCTAAAGGAGAAGCAGGTTCTAGAGCAGGCGGGTAAGCCGAAGGATCAGGTCAGATACTTTGTGTGCCGCATATGTGGTGGGGGCTGTGTACTCAAAGGTTACGTCAACAGTGAAGGAGTCCTCTACAAGATAGAAGGTGACCCTAAGGACTGGGTCTCCCACGGGACACCCTGTGTGAAGGGGAAGACGAGCCACCTCATCCTTTATGATCCCGATAGGCTGCGGAAGCCGCTCAAAAGGACAAACCCCGACAGGGGGTTTGAGAGGGGGCCCAACGGCGAGGTTCTCGGAGTGAAGGATCCGGGATGGACTGAGGTCTCATGGGATGAAGCCCTCGACGCAATAGCTGAGAAGATCGTTGAGGCCGTTAAGACGTGGGGGCCCCAGAGCATCGTATTCATTGGCCACGGAAGGGGGAAGGCGCTAGCAAGCCTCATAGGGACTCCTAACGTAGTGAAGCATCATACAACGTGTCACAGCACATGGGATGTAACATTGAAACCCATGTACGGTGGGATACCGAACGCTGACATGGCCAACAGTAAGCTCATAGTAAGCTTCGGGTTCGACCAGGGAGCGGGGAAGAGTAAGAACCCGTTCCCTTGGATGTTCGCGGAGGCGAAGAGGAGAGGAGCCGAGCTCATAGTTTTTGAGCCGAGACTCTCTGAGACGGCCAACAAGGCCACTGAGTGGATACCTATTAAGCCTGGCACGGATCTAGCCGTTCTACTTGCAATACTCCACACCATAATATACAATGACATGTATGATGAGGAGTTCACAATCCGATACACGAACGGCCCCATACTCGTTGACAAGGAGAAAATGACCTACATCAAGGACAGCAACGGTAACCTACTAGTATACGATGAGGCTATTGGAGGCGTAGTTCCCCTACAGTCAGCCAAAAGCCCGGCCCTAGAGTGGGAGGGAGAAATAGGAGGGCAACAAGTCGCAACCGCGTTCAAGCTGATAAAGGAGAGGGTCAAGGATTACACGCCAGAATGGGCTGAGCAGGTCAGCGGTGTCCCAGCTGATAAGATACGCGAGGTCGCCTGGAAGCTAGCCAATGTGAAGCCAGCGAGCATACCACACTGGAAGAGGAGTGGCGGCACAGGCCCCAATCGGTCGCAGGGCGTCGAGTCGTACAAGGTCATAGGGATAATAATGGCAATAACCGGAAACGTGGAGCGGGCTGGCGGATGGCTCTTCATGAGGAATGCAAAGTTCATCTCCAAGGCGATAAGTAAAAAGGCCAAGAAGAGCTTCTCAGAGATCTACCCCATCCCCGACGAATATAAGGGTAAGACCGTCGATGAGAGGGAGAAATTCCCCGTTTACAGTAAGCACGCGAAAGAGGGCGTATATCAGAAGGTGTGGTACAATATCCTGAACGATCACCCTTACCCGGTGAAGGTTGTTATAGTCTGGGGACAGGGACTACAGGCCTTCCCCGACTACGATCTCGTTGAGGCAGCCATAAGACATGTAGTAGAGGATAATAATGGCATTGTTGTAAACGTTAACATATATCCTGACGAGATGGCAGCCCTTAGCGACTATGTACTACCGGAGACCACATTCCTTGAGGGGTCACCTACGATAGGTTTCAGTAAGAGCTTCGACCTCACTTATAGGATACACTGGGCAGACCGTATCCCGCCGATCTACCCTGAACCTAAGAGTGAGAAGTGGATAACCCGTGAGCTCGCTTACCGCATTGGCGAGAAGCTCGGCATACCTAGGGAGACCCTCGAGTCTGAGTACTTCCCCGAGTACTTCCTTATCAGCGGCGAAGAAGCCATCCAAAAGATGCTCGAAGAGTACAATAAGAAGCTTGGAACCAGCGTCACACTAGAACAGCTTCAAAAGGAGAAGGTAATAACACAGCCATTCAAGCCCAAAGACCTCACTAAGCTGAAAACACCCAGCGGTAGGATCGAGATACTCCCAACAGAACTATCAGAGAACGGCTACGACCCGCTCCCCAAGTGGAGGGACTCCTACACCTATACCATGCTCGGAGAGGACGAGTTCGTCCTAGTAACAAGCGTGTTCAGCATGAACAGGCACTCCAAGACAGTCAACAATGTATGGCTACGCAAGTTCCTTGAGAAGCACCATGCCGATAAGGTATGGATACACCCCGCAAGGGCGCGTAGACTCGGTATAGGGGAGGGGGACGTCATAATCATAGAGTCCGTTAGGGCCTTCGATCCTAACCGTATAGTCCACATGCCAAAGTTCAAGCTTAAGGCTAACGTTCACGTTACAGAGGCGGTCATGCCAGACGTGATCTTCGTCCCACACGGGACGGGACAGCTGAGCAAGTTCATGAGCAGCTACGCGTTTGGCCCTCTCGGAGGGGATAGCGTCATCAAACCCGTGCTACTCAACTATGAAGACCCCTCGGCCAGTAGTGCAGACCAAGACGTTATTGTCCGGGTCGTCAGGATTGGGGGGTGATAGGGGATGGTTAGATACGGTTTCGTAATAGACCTGAGGAGCTGCATAGGGTGCGGTGCGTGTGTCGCCGCCTGCAGCGAGGAGAACACGCCACAGCTGAAAACTATCTCTCCCGATGCGGAAGTCCCACTCGGTGGAAGAAGAGATATTATCATAGTCGAGAAGGGCCTATTCCCCGCCATTGCCAGGATCCCCTTGCACCATACATGCATGCACTGTGAGGATGCACCATGCACACACGTATGCCCCACAGGGGCTACGTTCAAGACCGAAGATGGCATAGTGTTGATAGACTATGCCCTATGTATAGGGTGTAAGTACTGTGTAGAGGCATGCCCCTACAATGCAAGATACGTTAACGAGGCTCTCGGAGGCCCAGATAAGTGTACCATGTGCGTCCACAGGGTAAGGAAGGGTCTAAGACCGGCCTGTGAGACAGCATGCCCTACTGGGAGCATAATCTGGGGAGACCTTGATGACCCCAACAGCGAAGCCTCACGCAAGGCAGCAAGGGCCATACCCATAGGTGCCCAGCTGGGTACCAAGCCGAAAGTCTTTGTTATACCCCCTGCTTAGGGGAGGTGGTGAACCGTGGAGCAGATGCTTATGGTTAGGCAGGAATTCTGGGGCTGGCTTATTGCGGGCTACCTCTTCCTTGGGGGGACTGCCGGCCTAGTAGTCCCCATCTCATACTACTACTACCGTCGGGACGGGAATAAGGTGTTAGGAGCTGCTGGTGGCCTGCTAGCCTTCATAGCAATGGTTGCTGGCCTGGCCCTGCTACTCCTAGACCTTGGGAGGCCGCAGAACGTTCTAGCCCTCTTCACCAGCCCACGGCTTAACCTCACGAGCTGGATGACAATAGGCACATACATAATTAGCGCTTACACAATAGTTGCTGGCGTCTATGCTGCAGGCTTCCTCTCCTGGCTCCGAATCCCAGTCTTTAGAATGATGGGCTTCCTCCGGCGCCTAATCGGCCCTACAGGTATTTTGGCGAGCGTGCTAGGAGTCTCAACAGCTCTCTATACGGGATTCCTGCTAGCTGCAGCCCGGGGAGTCGAGTTCTGGAACCAGCCGCTCATGCCGGTTCTCTTCCTCGCGAGCGCCCTGAGCTGCGGGTTGTGTGCGTATTGTGCTATAGTAGCCCCCATACTATTCAAGGTTAAGAGCAGGGAGTTCCTAGAGGCTGCGGTCAAGATCAGGCTTGAGCTGCAAAGGCTGGACACCTACACACTGGGCTTCGAGCTCATCCTTCTCTTCGCCATGATAGACATAGCACTAGGTGGGACACCTGCTCAGAGGGAGAGTGCGAGTCTCCTAGTTGCTGGTGACCTAGCCCCGATCTTCTGGGTAGGCGTAATCCTGGTAGGCATAATCATTCCAATGATGATAATGTTCGGATACACTCTCCGCCGCCACGAGGAGTCCGCCAAGATCGTATTGGTCAGTGCAGTAGCAGGATGGCTCGTACTCATCGGCAGCCTCCTCTTAAGGTACGCCATACTGTCGGCTGGGATTATCCCAGCCCCACTCCTATAACCGGTTTTTCACCTAACCCCATAATCTCTAGAGCGTCTTTCATATCCTATGGGGGGAGGATACCCTGTTATGATAGTGGGAGTTGTACTTGCGGGTGGGATGAGTAAGCGCTATGGGAGCCCGAAAGCCCTAGCTCCAACCCCGGAGGGCCCGGCACTCAAGGTTATTGCTAATAGGCTGAGAGAGGTTGCTAGCACTGTAGCGGTGAGCTTATCAAGGAGGGTTCCCCCGGCTGTTACGAGTTTAGCCAGGGCGGTTGGCGATATGGTGGTGTTCGACGAGGAAACCCGCCTACCATGTAAAGGCCCTCTCCTCGGGATCCTAAGCGTCTGGAGAGTAACAGGTGCCGAGAAGATCCTTTATGTAAACGTTGACGTCCCAAATATCAGGCCACCAACACTCAGAAAACTCCTCTCGATAAACTGGGGACATAGCGTGACCCTGCTCGGAGACGGTAGGACAATTCACTCGTTAGGATATGTTCAGAGTAGGGCGCTCAGAATAGGGTTGAGCTCGTGCCGCCTGAATGTGAGGGCGAGACTTTTCGACTTATACAGGAACCCTGCCTCAACACTCGTACCATGGCCACTCATAGTAGATAATCCGTTAGAGGTCGCTAACATAAACGTTCCCGGAAAACCTAGCCTGCCTGGGAGACCGGTGATTACTCATACTACTTTAATGCGTGACCCATACTTCCTCTGGGGGCTTGTGGGTAGGAGAGACCCTTCTAAGATGATCTTGTTAGAGGCTAGGGCCTTCTGGAGACATGGCCTGTGGAGGGAGAGGAGGAAGCTACTCAGGATGATTCGCGGAAAATATAGTGTGGGGCATGCCCATATTACATATTAGGTCATATATAGATATATTAGAATCATCCAGACCCAACAAACATGGAGGTGTGGGGGATGGGCTCATTCCTACAGGGGGCGGAGCCGCTCATCCTGATACTCGTAGTCGTACTCCTGCTCCTAGGGCCTAAGAAGCTCCCCGAACTGGCGCGTGCTATAGGCATGTCGATTAGGGAGTTTAAGAAGGGTGTTAGTGGCGGGGAAGAGGAGAATTAATGGAAAGCGGAAGGTTAACGTGGGGAGGGGTAGCCGTGATCATTGTGGAGGATGGCCTCCCCACCCCCAGGATTTCTCTACCATATCGAAAGGCTGAACGGGCTGAGGCCGTAAGGGGCGCTCTAAGGCTTGCAACTAATGATGAGCCGACTGTGCTTGTATTGAGGGGTGCATATGGGCTAGTGGCTAGGATAGACTCGTACCTAAGGGAGTATGGCGTCTCCCCTTTCATGATTGAAGTCGTAGATCCCCTCATACTCGAATCGTTACATGACAGAGCAGGCATGTATTTAGAAGAGTTGCATTACCAGCTGGTGCGTGGTAGGCCTTACGAGTCACCCACACGTTTAGATCCCTCAAAGAGAACCTCTAGGAAAGCACTTTTTAGGAGATTGCTCTCCGCCATAGCCATACCCGTAAATGGGCCCATACTTCTCGACCCTGAGAGTTGCGAGCGGGCAAGATACTGCTCCCTATGTGTAGAATCCTGCCCTACTAGTGCCCTAGTAGGTAAGCCTCCAAGGCTTAGAGTAGAGGCCTGCATAGAGTGTAGCTTCTGCTTCAAGTCATGTCCGTTAGGTCTACTCTCACTACCCGGTCACCCTCCGGATAGACTGATATCACTAGTTAAGGCGGCTAGACCCGTACAGGTAATCATTGCTGAACGCTCCGAGGCAGGCCTACTCCATGGGTACTCGCCTGAAGTACCCACTATTGTAGAGCTCGTCCCCTGCTTAGACATGATCTCGGAAAGGCTACTTTTAAGTATAATAAAGGAAGGTGTTATCCCTATCGTCGTAACCCGCCAGCACAGTCCCAACATTTTAAGACTTGAAAGAGTAGGGCTCCTAAGCGTAGCCCTCGAACCCCCTGAGACACCCCCCAGCATAAAGCAGAGAGCCTTGCAAGACCCTTCCGCGTGGCCCTCTCAGGGGATCATCGAACTTGTCGAGGGAAGATGCACTTTCTGCGGCGTCTGCAGTGAGGTATGCCCTACAGGAGCAATAATTTTTGAAAACCGTGGGGTCGAGACGGTTCTCACTGTCTACGAGGAGCGCTGCGTTGGCTGCACACTTTGCGAGAGGTACTGCCCTCAGGGAGCACTACGTGTTAAAACTGTAGTGGAGAGCAAGACCCATAGGAGGCTAGAGATCAAACAGCCTCACGCTAGATGCATTAAATGTGGTAGACCGCTAAACGCACCTATAGCCTTCTACTCAGAGATCTCCAGGAGGACAGGTATCAAAATTGAAGAGCTGCTACTGTGTGGCGAGTGTAGGATAACAAGGTTATATGAAGAAGTGCTTGGAAAAAGTTAGGGTTTAAGGGGCAGCCTTTGGGCTACTTAAAGGAGAACTCGTATGTCTCTCCAGGCTGCAGAATTACGACCTCGGTCGGGAGGCACTTCTTTTCTACTAGCTCCTTGAACTCCTCGGGTTTCCCATAGAGTACTGGGAATGTGCCCCAGTGCATTGGTATCGCTACCTTGGGCTGTATCAGCTCCACGGCCTTGGCCGCCTCAACGGGATCCATTGTGAAGTGGCCTCCGATCGGTAGGAGTGCTATGTGAGGCTTGTATATTTCGCCGACGAGCTTCATATCCATTGTTATACCAGTGTCACCTGCATGATAGACTCTGCCCTCTTCACCCATAATGACTACGCCCGTCGGGGCCCCATACGGACTGCTGTGGGTCGCTGGGACTAGGGCTATCTTGAGGCCGTCGACTAGCATCGGCCCTCCCATGTTCCCTCCAATCGCCCTGCCGGGGTCTCCTATCTGCTCGGCCACGTAGTTAGCTAGCTCGAAGATGGCTACAACTTTAGCCTTAGGGTTGTTCTTGAGGATCTGGATCGCGTCCCCTAGGTGGTCGCCGTGGCCGTGTGTTAGGACTACGAGGTCTATGTCTTTCAGGTCGTCAACTTTAACGGGTGCCTTAGGGTTACCTGTTATGAAGGGGTCTATCACTATCCTCTTACCGTCAAGCTCGAGGAGGAACGCACTGTGGCCTAGGTATGTGAGCTTCGCCATCATATCCCACCTCCACGTCTCCACAGTACACAAGGATATTGTGGGGGGAGATAAAGGTTGATCCTATTTGAGCCCGACGAGGCCTTCCCCATTAGAACGCGCAAAGTAGCGAGTGCAGCCAAAATATTGAGCCCGCCCTAAACAGTCGCAAAACGGTGTAGACTGTGGAGGGAGGAGAAAAGAAAGGCCACATTATTAGGGAGAGGTACGAAGCTACGGCTGAGGGATACGACTCCCTATACAGGGCTGAGCAGTTTGAGAAGTACTTTGTCGCCCTGAGGAAGTTCCCTCCCAGGGGTAAGGTGCTAGATGCCGGGTGTGGTACCGGTCTCTTAATTGAATTCCTAGGTGTGCAGGGGCTGACCTCCAATTTGGACTTGTACGTGTGCCTCGACTATAGCTGGGAAATGGTCTGGAGGGCATCATCTAGGAGGAGGGTCTTCCTTAATGGGAGAGGGCTCCAGGTTATGGGCAACGTCCTCCACCTCCCTTTCCAGGATAAGACTTTTGATATCGTTTACAGCTTCACAGTCCTCGACCTCGTGGACGACATGGAGAGAGCTTTGACAGAACTCCTCCGAGTATCTCGAGGGCCTGTGATAGTGTCCCTCCTTAAGACCCTACCATACAAGGACGTCCTTATCCGGCAAGGTGCACGCATTGTAGGCTCTACAAGCAAGGACGTAATTTTCCGTGTAGACTAGGAGCCTCTGTATGAGCACTTTAATAGGTTAGTAGCGTTTGTTCCTGCCCCGGTGTATAAGATGGGGTCTTGCTGTATTGATACCATATCTAGGCATGCTAGTGTGAGGAAGTATACTGGGGAGCCTATGCCGCAAGAGCACATCAAGATCATACTGGAGGCTGCCAGAAGGGCGCCAACAGCTTGGAACCTCATGCCAGTCCATGTCACAGCGGTAGTAGACCCCCTCAAGAAAGCTAGAGCCGCGGAGGCCGTTGGAGGACAGGATCATGTCAGGGAGAGTGCAGTCTTCCTCGTGTTCAGCTTAGACTACGATAAGATACTAAGGGCAGCCTCAAGACTGGGAGTCCAGGTTGCAAGTAAGGGTTTAGCCCACCTCGTCGAAGGTATAATAGGTCTCGGTATAATGGCTGGATGGGCCGGTCTGGCTGCGGAGAGCCTGGGTTATGGCGTAACCTATATAGCGGTATACTCAAATCCGTGCGGTGTTAGGGATGCGATAGGGCTCCCTAGGGAGCTTATCCCACTTGTTGGAATTACTATTGGGCGTCCTGCAGAGCTCCCAGCCCCCAGGGCTAGACAGGAGAAAGTGTATAGTGTCGACGACAAGACACCATCGTTAGACGAGAGGGCTGAGGCCGTCCTGAAACTATACGGTGAAAGGGCTGAGAGATTCTTTAGGAGGGTCTTATCAGTCGAAGGATACGTTGGGGGCGTTGAGAAAAAGGTAAGGGAGTGCCTTAGAGAGGCGGGATACAACGTCTAGAGCCCTACTCAACCTTCCATGAAACGGTATAGTGGTGGAGATGTATTGGCGGGGAGCAGGTGCCCCTACTGGGTGAGACCACGTCTTGGCGGCTGCCGCCTCCCGAGGCATGGAGAGGAGAGGATGCTAGCCTCTCATGGGGTAACCTTACTTGTCTCCCTAGTAGAGGAGGACGAGTTCTACGAATACTGGCCTGGAGGTGAGAGGGAGTTCATCGAGGCCTTTAATGAGGTCGGGATCAGGGTCTACCGTCTCCCCACTCCGGACTTTGGGGCACCAGACCCCATTGAAGCCTGTAAGGCCCTCCTCGAGATCGATAGGGAGATAAAGTCGAGGGGGAAAGTCGTAGTCCACTGCTATGGCGGTATAGGCAGGACTGGCACACTAATTGCGGCCTACCTTGAGGTATTCGAGGGCCTATCCCTGGAGGAGGCTGTTGAGGAGGTAGGCCGCTACGGTGCGGGGCCTGAGGGGAGCCCTGAACAGTGGTACTTCCTCCAGTTCATCCCCCTACACTGCAAGGCACAGCTTAAGGGGAGGATGTAGGGTCTCAAACTTATCACTCCCTCCCCACCCCACCATCCTCTCTATCGGAGGCTGGTGCAGGATGGCCACAATTGAGATTCCTGAGGAGACAATGGAGCTTGCAAGTAGGCTTGCGGAGAGGCTGCACGTAAGTGTTGAGGAGCTATTGAGGAGCCTCCTGGACGTGCTTGGGAGCTATAGTGGAGACCTTGTAGAGTGGGCTCTCGACTTGAGGGTGAGGAGGGAGCACATGCCGGATGCCCTATTCGAGGAGCTCGTATTCTACGGTGTGGAGGCTAAGAAGGGCGTGGTAGACAGGGTTCTTAACATGCTTAAAGCCAGGGGCAGGTTCGAGCTTGAGCACCTAGAGCTCGACCCAGAGACGGGGAGCATTGAGCTTGAGATGGTAGCATTAGAGGGGAGCGATCTCGAGGCTGACCGAATAAGGGTGGGCTGGTCCCCCCGCGGGGTGATCGTGGAGGCACTATACTACCTTGAGGAGGACACTCCCCCGCCAATACTGAGGAAGTCAAAGGATCCTAAGATAGACGTGGCCTACCTCCCCGACGAACACGCTATTCTCGTAACAGCCACAGGTAAGAGCCTGAAAGAAGTACCACCCATACACGTTATGGACAGGATAGCACTCGGATAAGAGGGGTTCACAGGAATGAGGATCAATGGGGAAAAGGCTATCTTCATTGATCTAGGAGGTCTTGAAGACGCGGACATATATCCCGCCATCGAAACTATAACAGTAGCTACTGAGAGGGAAACAAGATGGATAATAATGAGGAGAAAGGGGCTAAGCACTAGGATGGTCGGTGTACTCGATGAGAGCCCTACTGAACACTTCCTCCGGAGACCTACCGGAGGGTTGCCGTTCCCGACCGGAGGTGACGTTCACTACACTGCCCTACTCGGGCCAAGAATAGGAGGGGCTCCTCCAAGTCTCCAGACCATTCATAGCACAGTGCAAACATACTTTGCTAGGAGTAATTGCAAGGTTAACCCGCTACTCAGAGTGGAATGCGGCCAGGATGCCGTGATAGTAGCGGTCGGGAAATTAGGTCAAAGGCCCTTCATAGAGGCTGCAGGGTCTATCGATGCTATCGACAACTTGATCAAGGGGCTTGAGATAGTTGGTGAGGCAGAACTAGACCCCGACATGATCAAAATGGAGGCGAGGGAGAGATATCGCAGTGAAGAGTGGAACTGGAGAGGCATCCAAGGTGCGACCCACAGGTTTGAGAGAATAACATCAAAAGGAGCTAAACTAGTGTTCGAAGTTAAACTCGAGCCACCTTTCATCCTAGAATCCCGCCTCTACACTAACGCCTTCATATACCCACCTGCTCAGGCGCTCCTCCTAATATCCCAACTCCAGGACGCTCCGCCTGCTAAGACGCTCGCTTTCGAGTTCCTCCACGGTTGGGCGACGCTGGTTGAGAGTGTTGGGGTCGAGTATGTTGAGCTAAAGGACTTCTTGTTGGACGCTTTCGAGAGGCTGGGCAGGGATGCCGGCCTCTAACCCATACGGTCTACAGGGGGTAGAGGTAGAGTACTCTGAGGAGCATTGGAGGCTCCTCAGGGAGAAGAGGAGAAAAGCTGCCATGGTCATGAGAGCCCTCCAACCCCTACAGGCTGAGATCATTGTACATGGAAGTGTAGCTAGGGGTGATGTTAGAGAGGACAGCGATATAGACGTAGTAGTCGTCAACCCTGTCCAGCCCAGCCTTATAGAGTTGGCCCTAGAGAAGAGAGGCCTACGCCCCTTTAAGAGGGTCATAGTACAGGCCACACCCCTATATGTCCCAAAGGTGTATTTCATCCTAGACCCGGAAGAGGAGATGGTAGTAAGCACTCCACTGGCCCCTCTTAGGCCTCGGGAGAGGGAATTTTACAAGTGGGGTGGGGAGCTCGACCTGAAGGGGGTGCTCTCTGGGAAGAGGGTTCCCGGCGTTAACAAGGAGCTTGTCCTCATCATACCCACGGAGAGGGGACATATGGAGGTCGAGATCCAGGGAATTGAAGGCCTGGTGGCCAGGATACTCGGGGTTAGTATCGAGACCGTTATGGAGAGGGTCAAAGTCCTTACGAGGAGGAGGGAGAAGGGCCATACCGGTCTATACCTGGAGGTTGAAGTGCCTCCAGGAGTGCCTGTGGAGGAGGTATTGCGAGAGCTGAGGTGGAGGGATAAACTGTTCAGGAGGAGGAGCGGGCTCTAGGATAGGAAGTCCTCGAGGCTTAGCTGTCTCCTCCTCTCCTCCTCCCTAAGACGTAGGAGCTTCCTCATGTCAAGGTAGAGGAGCCTTATCCTGCGGAGTGCCGCCTCCCTCACTGCTGCCTCAGTGAAGCCTGGCGCAGCTAGAACTCCCTCCGCATTGACGCCCCGCTTACGCAGGGCTTCCAGGTATTGTGCTAGTTGCTTTACAGCGTCTTCCCCAGCCCTCACCCTCTTTATCTCCACTACAACAGTTTCTCCCTTAGGCCCTTTGAAGTAGAGGTCGATGAAGCCCGTTTCCACGGGTTTCTCCTTCTCGATTGGGACTAGTCCCTCGCCTACTATCTCGGGGTGTCTTGCGAGGGTGTCACGGATCTCCGCCTCACTCATATACATTATGAATGCACCTTCACCTGAGGACATGCCACAGCTAATAGTGTATATCTTATCGCACCACACCGTCAATATCTCTCTCGGCTTCTTTCTAACAGCCTTCAACCTTAGGATACTGTTGATCAGGTCTATGTGGAACACGCTCCCATCAGGTTGCCAGTTCTCAGGTTTGAAACCTTTAGAGCTATGCACAAGTATACTCCCAGAGGGTTTAACGATCACTAGCCTATCACCGGGGGTGCTCTTACTGGCACCACGCCCCTCATACTCGACCCAGCATCTTCCAAAGAATGCTGTGAATAGCTTCCTGTTTATAGCGTCTTTAAGCAGTGATATTGCCTCCCTTAGATTTTCCGGGGTTGAACAGATCCATCCTGTCAAAGGCTTAACCCCCGATGATAGTTGAGTGCTTCTAGTATAGCGTCTGCTATGGACTCGGCCACCGACTTTAGTGTGGGCCTCATTTGATCTCCCTTTAGGCCTAATAGCTTCTCAGGACTTTGGGGAACCCTCAACAGCCTCGCACGGGTGATGGGTTCATGGTATTCATCACACCCGCACATTACGTTTTTACCGAGGATTTCGGACAGGAGTGCCTCTTCAATCGTGTCGCAATGGCCCATTTTAATCCCTGCAGATCTCCAGTAGTCAACTATTATAACATCTAATCCAAGCTTTGCCGAGATCTCCCTGGATATAGCCTCCAATGGTGTAGTGTTTCCTCCATGACCGTTGATGACAGTCAATTTTTTGAATCCAGCTTTTCTAAGTGACTGAGCTACATTGTAGATTGAAGATGTGAAAACCTCTAGGCTAAGGCTGATCGTGCCCTCGTATGCTGTCCACTCGGGGCTATAACTGTACCATAGGGTGGGGAGGATTAAGCATTGGGGGCCACCCTTCCCTTCTAGGATACTACAGGAAATCCATGCCAGTCTCTCCGCTATAATACCGTCTGCCCCGAGCGGGGCATTGCAGTGTTGCTCCAGGCTTCCAACGGGTAACACTGGGAGGGCGCCTGACCGTGCTAGGGCCCCCACCTCTCTTGTACTCAGCATTTTGTAGTCGAGTGGCACTATCCCCCGCCTCCACCGCCTGCTCCCGACGGGGTTTAGAGGCACCTAGCGTTTAACCCTCTATAGGCCTCCATCGCTGCACTCGCTGGGTCAGGGCTTCTGGTTATAGCTCCCCCTATGATTATGATCCTAGCTCCCGCTTCCACTAGCCTCCCGACCTCCTCCGGTTTGATCCCTCCGGCAACTGCTATCGGCCCAGGGAAGGATTCTGCGAGCTTAGCGACTAGCTCCGCCCTGTTAGCGGCTGAAAGGCCGAGGCTCCTCTGGACGTCAATCCCTATATGGAATAGGGCTACGTGAACCCCGAGGGAGTATAGTTCCTCAGCTCCCCTGACGGGGTCGGGGTGACCTATCAAGTCACCCATAACCGCTACTCCCCGGGTCTCTCCCTCCTCCACCATCTCACGTATGGTTTCCCTTGGAGCCACAGCTAGTACCGTGGCGACGTCCGCGCCCGCCTCTGCAGCTAGAGAGAGTTCTAGCCTGCCTGTGTCCATCGTCTTCGTGTCTGCGACCACTACGCCATCCTCTCCCTGTAGAACTCTTAGGAGGCGGACTGAGCCCATTCCGTAGGATTTTATGAGGGGGGTACCCGCCTCCAGGATCACCCCCCTACCCGCTCGCGCCTGTAGGGCTACCCGTAGGGCGTCCCATGGGTTCGTAAAGTCGAGGGCAACCTGGAGGAGGCGGCCACATTCCTCGAGTGCTCTCCCAAGCCTGCCAGGAACATCCAATTTGCACACCTCCAAGTATGCAGTGGGTGGGAGCGGGGCATGTTATAGGCCTTGGCTTGTCAAAGGGTCATAGTGGTGGACTGCAAAGGAGTGTGTAGGGGACATGCCTAAAGTTTCCGGTATAGTTGACGCGCTCTGGGGGTTAGATCTCATAGCGGGGAGGTTGGAGGCTGTAGGTGTAGACTACGTTCTCGCAGGCCCGGTGAGCATGTGGCTTCAGGGGGCTCGTGGAAGGGTGGAGAAACTATACCTCCTACTAGTATCCAATATAAGCTACAATAGGGAAGCCGTCCCCAGGGCTCTCACCCCATTGAGCGTTGAGATGGAGTGGCCTGAGGAGTACAGCGCTATAAAAGCGGGTAGACTAGCTAGTGTCGAGATCCGGGGCGGTCTCCGTGTTGCTGCGGCTGCAGACCCTGTCGTATCACTCGGCGGTGTCGAGAGGAGGATAGTTGTCAAGGATCTGGCGAGAAGGGCCCCCATAGCAGTACTGGGAGGGAGGACGATTAGGCTCGCCCCGATAGGAGTAGACCTCCTCTTGAGGGGAGAGGTCGGAGAGGAGGGGTAGAGTTGAGGGGGAAGAGGCTTTGGAGGGCTAGCGAAGCCGCTGCAATCGCTCTTTTAGAGGATATGGGTTTCGAGATCGTCGATGTGAGGAGGCCCCTAATTGTTGGAGGCTTAGAGGTCTCAGACATAGACGTGGTAGCCAAGAAGGGCGACACCGTATACGCTGTGGAGGTAAAGGCCGGGAGCGCTGACGTGTCAGCAATACGACAGGCATACACCAACGCCATTCTAGCTGGCGGTTTAAAGCCCATGGTTATAGCACGGGGTGCTGACGACAAGGCAAGAGCTGTGGCTGAGGAGCTAGGTGTTGAGCTAGTCCTACTCCCAGATATCCTTGTAGCAGGGTATGAGGATCTCCGGATGGCGGTGAGGGAGGCCATTTTGAGCCTAGTATATGAGACGGCTGAGATCATAGGAAAAGTATGCTCTAACGAGATCACAGAAAGGGAGAGAAAGATAGTCGAAGCAGTCGCGCATAGTGATACGATCAGGGAGGCAGCAGAAGCGCTAGGGCTAGAAGTTGAGGAGCTTGGGAGAGAAATTAGCAGGATGAGAAAGAAAGGCATGTTGCCCAACGCAAACTATAACACCATAAAGCTGGTAGCCAAGCTCGCCCTACTATTATGCCCTAAGAGAGAATAACTGCTACAATGATATCCCCACTATGAGATCAAGGGTGTAGCCAGTGGACGCATATCTCTTCCTAGAAGATCTCAAAGACGAGAGAACTCTCTCCTTCATAAGGAGACATAATGAGAGGCTACGCGGCTACCTAGGCAACATACCAGAAGAGATCCTTGCAGACATTATAAATGGGATGGGGATACCGCAAGTATACAATTACAACCCGTGCTGGGACAGGGTGTATGCTGTCGTAAGGGACTCTAGAGGCTACCATGTTATAGAGATCCCAGGAAATAGAGTGGTGTATGAAAGGAGTAATGTAGTAATTACTGGTGTCTTCCCCTCTCCCGACTGCTCCTCAATTGGCATAGCCTATACGGGAGGTAGCGACCTAAAGGTTCTCGAGATCGTGGATAGCAGGGGACAACTAGTCGACAGGGTTGAGGGGTACTTCTACGATGTAGTATGGCGTGGAGGTGAGGATTACTACTATGTTAGCATGCAAAGGACTAGTTCAAAGCCTAGTATGAGAGTCATACTACGAGACACACGTACAGGTAAAGAGGAGGTCGTGTGGGGCTCTAACGTCCCTAGCGGGCACTTCATTAGCCTGCTCCCGGTCTACGATGAGGGTAAGATCCTTATTACAGTCTCCAGAGGGTGGAGCTCCTCTTCACTCTACGGAGGAGATATCCTAAACCCGCACACGTGGAGGCAGCTGCTAGACCCTGGCTCCCCTATTAAACCCGTTGGATATCATCGTGGGAGGGCGTATGCAATTGTATACGACGATGATAATGGTACCGGGAGGGTTGTCGAGATCCCTGTCTCAAAGGGGCCAGTTAGAACAATAGTGCGGGCGCACCCGCGCTATCCGTTCGAGTACGGTGTGGTTGTGGGTGGTATCTTATTTCTAGTGAAGCTGGTTGACGCTAAGGCAAGACTAGAGGCCTACAATATTGAGGGCGCTCTTCTCGAAACATTCACGCCCGAGAAGCCTTCGAGCATGATCTTCCCAAAGAGGTGGGGGAGTAGGGCGTTAATTATGATGGAGTCCTTCTCCTCACCATTAGGCCTATACGAGCTACCCACGCTCAAGCCGTTGTATGCTGCGGGTGAAGTCCTCAGCCTTGAAGCGGCAGAGCGTTTCGCTACAAGCTACGACGGAACCAGGATACATTATTTCGAGGTCTCCAAGTCCGGCCAGGGGGATGTGGGTGCAATAGTCTATGGTTATGGAGGCTTCGGTGTAAGCCTTGACCCACGATATATCGGACACCTCAAACCCCTACTGGAAGAGGGCTTCACCTATGTCATGGCAAACCTCCGCGGCGGGCGAGAATATGGTGAGTCCTGGCACCTGGCCGGGAAGGGTCTAAACAAGATGAACGTCTTCGAGGATTACAAGGCTGTAGTGAAACACGTTAAGAGGAGAATCCCGTGGACTGCTGGATGGGGTGCCAGTAATGGGGGACTCCTAATAGGAGCGGTTCTAGTACAACAGCCAGACCTATTAGATGCAGCCATCATAGGATACCCAGTACTAGACATGCTACGCTTCCACAAACTCTACATCGGTAGCCTATGGATCGACGAATATGGAGACCCAGAAGACCCCAAATACAGGGAGTATCTGAAGAGCTACTCACCAATCCACAACGTAAAACCCGCAAACTATCCTCCCACCCTGATATACACCGGACTACACGACGACAGAGTCCATCCAGGACACGCCCTACGCTTCACCGCTCTACTAGAGGAGGTGGAAGCCCCCGTCTACCTCAGAGTGGAGGAGAAGGCGGGGCACATGGGCGCAGACATCACTATTAAAGCAAGGGAATCTGCCGATATCGAAGCATTCATACTCAAGGTCAGAGGGTTAAGATGACCTAAACCGAGATATAATGCAGATATAATAGGGTCGGGGTATCCCTAGAACTGTAATGGCCAGGGCTCAAGCACGCCCCGCTATTAGAGCCCGAGCGAGTCCCGAGAGCCCTCGGGTCTTATGAGCTCGGGTGTCAGGGGCGGGGCACAGGCCAATTCTATTAGCACTTATTTTCCCTGAAATGACAGTATCGTTATCCTGGTGCCCGCGGGAGTCCCACGAGTCACGTGGGATGCTATGACCGCCGGGTGCCTTGCGGCCTATCCCCTCCTATCCTGAGAACCATAGTTTTACGGGCCCTCCTCTTACCTGTGCTGGTAATGGTGACGTACTCGTAAACAGGTTGGGAGAGGCTTCCACCGTACATGTTTATGAGTCTCCTCGCGAGTTTCCTAGCAGCTCCCGCATTTGTAAAGTAGACGTCTACGCCGTCTCCCACCCTTATAATGTCCACTAGCTGGCCCCCGAGACCCGACCGTAGAGCCTCTTGGAGGATCACGTCCTCGAGCTCCTCGCCCTTGGTCTTGGATCCTCGAGGTCGAACTTGGAGGAGTGTGTCGTATTCTCCGCTCACTCTAGTCTTACAGACCGGACAGACGCTCGGTTTCAGCCTTATTACTAGGGGGTATACAACCCTGACCCTCACGTCCCCGTGGTATGCTGTAATTATAAGCTCTATTTTCGTCCTCCAATTTGGGAGGGTCTCATATCTTAACTCCTCTATCCTATATCCTGTAAAGTTGGGATCCTTCCTGGCGTTTTGGAGTAGATGTGAGGCTATGAGTTGTATGGACTCCTCAAAGCTCCCAGAGGGAGCCCATTTCCTACCCAGTCTAATACTACCGCAGTAGCGGCACACCTCGATCTCGATCTCAGACGGGATCCTCACTATCCCGTAGGTTTCAGCATAGCACTGGGGGCATAACCCCCTGATCACTACATTAGTCGATCTCCCACATCTTGGGCAAATCCTCATACCTTAACCACCATGACCGCTCCTGGAACGCCCCGCAGGGATACTAGGTAGCTGGTGAGAGGGCTTATGCGAGGGTGTTTCTCTACAGACGCCTCAGCTAGGGGTACTCGCTGGCAAGCCTGCGCGCCGCCTTCTCGGCCTCGTCTCTGGCCCTCCTGTATAGATCCTCGGTTATGAGGCCCTCCTCATATACTCTGTCAAGCTTATCTGAGTCCACGATCTCTGGCTGGTGTCCTGGTCTCTTCACAACATCTATGTGTAGGTCTAGGTATTTTACTCTCCCGAGTCCTATCTCTGAGGGAGTGTTAATGTTTACATAGACGCCCAGTAGTCTCCCGTCTGGTTTGAAGTATTCATGCACTACGTACCACTTGTCGGTGTCTATGTATGTTCTCCCAATGTCTCCCGGCTCCTTCTCCACGCCTAGCGCGTCTAGGACTCCTCGGGTCTTGAAGGTTCTCGTTAGTATAAGCTTAACCCGTTCCTCCTCCACGTGTACACTTTCAACCATGAAGGGGCCGAGTCTTAAGCTCCTGCCGGAGGGTTGCAAGTGGTCGATAACCACGGTTTTCTTTGGGTGCTTGTCTACGAGGAACCCCATTATGATGGTGCCACTCCGTGGTTGTGGGGCTCCATAGACTTGGGCGGCACTCTCAGCACAGTCGACGTGACGGCTCTCCTCCCTACCGAAGCTTTTGAGTGTATGGTGGAATCTTATTGTGGGGTAGGCCTCGCTCCTGAGTTCATCCAACATGTCCTTTGCCGGCCTGGGTACTCCTATGAGGGCTAGATACTCTCCCCAGCGGGCAACACCGGGTTCTTCTGGGGGAGGAGTCTCAAGCAGGCTTTTGAGCTCGTCTAGGAGTTTACTTATCTCATCCTTAACTATCCCTATCTCAGCGTTCCTGGAGTTGCTCCTGAAATGCACGTGGTATTTCGATATGTCTATAATGTCGCTGGCTGCGAGGAGGAGGTCTGTCATCTTGTCTGTGTCTCGGATATGCTCACTATAGCTCACGCCCTCCCCCGGATAGCTGACGATCGAGTATAGCCCTACAATTCTCAACTCTCCACTTACAATCGGGTTTCCTGTCCGCCCCTTGGGAGGGTCGTGTATGACTGTCAGGAGCTTTATTGTCCTCTCACCGCTGGCCATCCCTGCACACGGGCTTGGGGCTCTCACGCTGGCCTCTCTCCCGTCGGGCAGAACTACCCTACACCCACCCCCCTGTCTCGCCTCGACTACTGCATGCACTAGGGTGTTGTTGCCGTACTTACTCTCCCTGAAGGTAGCATATTTTAGAGTCTTCAGCAGCCTGCTGGCAACTTCAACTCCGTGCTCTCTCGGGTACGAGAATATTAGTAGGTTATCAGGCCTCTCCTCAGTGCTCTTCACAGTTACAGTAGCCGGAGATGGGAGGTATGGGAGGCCGAGCCTCTCTTGGAGGACTCTACTCGTGTCTACAATGATATACCCCTGCCTTCTCAGGAGCACTGTTAGGGCGGTGGCAAATATTCCCCTAACCCTTATCGTCGGTATGGTCAGCACTGGGGACACCGTTACCACTAGGGGGATGCTGCCTGTAGAATTAGGTGTTTACGTGACTGGGAAGAATGAGGGGATACAACCAGGGTTGGGCGAGAACAGATCTAGTCCTTTACAGTCTCGAGAATGCTTATAGCCTGCCATATCTTAGTCCTCGCATGGAAGGGCATGTTCGGATCCTGGCTCACCTCGTCTAGAGCACTCACAGCGTTGGCTGCCCTTACACCGGGCGACAGCTTCGTATCTCTAAGGTAGGTGAGAGCGTTAGCCGCTGCCCTCCTAATATTCCTGGGCACCCCCGTATCGTTAACGATACTCGCGAGTATGGCCATGGCCATCCGGATCTTGGCCTCATTATCCGCCGGAACCGTTGGGGGTTTGAACGCCACTCCTATCACCCCTCCCCTTAACCTACACGGAAATGTGTAGGCCCCCGAGTATTAAGAGCGTTAAGATCCTAGCCCAACAGTCCATGGAGGAGGCTGTTATAGCTCTGTAAACTTCATTGAACTATGAGGGGCCGGGGAGGGAGCAGGGCTTGAAGGGTGACTTCGAGATCCGAGAGCTGAGTGAGCCTTGGGAGTTCCAGGAGGCGGTAGAGGTTCAGGCTAGTGCTTGGAATATGAGAGATTATAGGGAGGCCGCCCCAGCGCACTTATTGAGGGCGCTCGCCGATAATGGAGGCCTTGTCCTAGGAGCCTTTATAGGGGGAAAGATGGCCGGGGTATCCTATGGCTGGCCTGTGGACGGGGAGTACTTCTATAGCCACGCTACTGGTGTGAGGAGGGATGTTAAGTACCGTGGTGTAGGTTATGCTCTCAAGCTTGAGCAGAGGAGGAGGGTCATAGAGAGATATGATCTCACACTTGCAAAGTGGACATTCGACCCCCTACAGAGCCTTAATAGCAGGTTTAACCTGTTTAAGTTGGGTGTCATAGCCCGAGTTTACCTCATAAACTACTATGGCGAGATCCGGGATGAGATAAACAGGGGCCTCGGGAGTGACAGGGTTAAGGGTGAGTGGCACCTGGATTCGGGGAGGGTCAGAGCTAGAATAGAGGGCAGCGTGGTCGGCGATAACCTAGCGCTTGAGAGGCTCCAGAGAATGGGGGCCCAAACCGTACTAGAGGTTAGGGGAGCCCCTCCAAGGCCTGGGGAGCCCGTTCTAGACCCTACCAGTGACGTCACGCTACTACCAATACCCAAAGCGGTCAGTGAGCTCAGAGAGGTAAACCCGGAGCTTCCCAGGCTCTGGAGGGAAGCGACTAGGAGGGTATACTCTAGGCTCATAGGAGAGCTTGGGTACGTGCTCGTGGACAGCGTTAAGGGTGAGAAGGAGAATATCTACTATAACGTGCTTTGGAGGGCCCCTCTCAAAACGATACTAGAGGGAGTCGAGCCCTGGAGGATCCCCATATAACCATATATCATTTAATCTAGAAACACCCTCCTAACCCCATGGCCAATAGGGCTATGGGGCTGGGAGTCTTGCTTGTTGAGATCCGCTTCCACGGCCGTGGAGGTCAGGGGGCCGTCACCGCGGCCAATCTCCTCGTTGACGCTGCAATTCACGAGGGAAAGTATGGGCAGGCGTTCCCCCACTTCGGGGCCGAGAGGAGGGGTGCGCCTGTAGTCGCTTTCGCCCGCATCAGTGATAAGCCGATACAGATCCATAGCCAGATCGAGAACCCTGACATCATCGTTGTCCTGGATAGTAGGCTATTCGAGCTCACAGACGTGCTCTCCGGCTTGAAGCCTGGAGGTGTGGTTGTAGTCAACAGCAAGGGCAAACCTCCCATTGATGGTGACTTTAAAGTCTACTGTGTTGACGCGACTAAGATAGCATTGGATCTGGGTTTAGTTGTTAGTGGATGGCCTGTTGTTAATACAACCATGCTAGGGGCACTGAGTAAAGCGACCGGCGTTGTGGGGCTTGAGAGCATCATATGGGCTATTACTAACAACTTTAAGGGCAAACTGGGAGAATTAAACTCAGAGGCAGCAAGGAGGGCTTTCGAGGAGACAAAGCCTTGCTCCTAGTGGTGAGTTCGAGTTCGGGGTGTACGTGTTGGAGGAACGGGCTACTAAAGTATTATTAGAGGAGCCCCAGACCCTCTTCCTCGCCCCCCTGAGCAGGCCTGCGCTGGGGAGTGTGGGGAAGACAGGGACTTGGAGGACGATGAGGCCCGTCGTCATCTTAGACAAGTGTACGGGCTGTAAAATATGCTGGCTCTACTGCCCGGAGAACACTATCTTCATGAGGGACGACGGCAAGGTTAGGATAGACTACGAGTATTGTAAGGGGTGCGGTGTTTGCGCTAACGTCTGCCCGTTTGATGCGATAGAGATGGTTCCGGAGGGGTGATGTAGAGTGCCTATTATGGGTCTTACCGGTAACTATGCGGTGGCCCATGCGGTCAGGCTTGCCCGCGTGCAGGTCGTGGCAGCATACCCGATAACCCCGCAGACCACGATCGTTGAGAAGATCTCTGAAATGGTTGAAAAGGGGGAGATGAACGCTAGAGTGATACGTGTTGAGAGCGAACACAGCGCCCTGGCAGCAGTCTTCGGCGCTGCAAGCGGGGGTGCTAGGGCGTTCACTGCTACCGCCAGCCACGGCCTCCTGTACATGTATGAGGTCACTTGGTGGGCTGCGGGTGCTAGGGTCCCCCTCGTCATGGCTGTCGTTACGAGGGCCATAGGCCCGCCATGGAACATACATGTAGACCACCAGGACATTATGACGCTGAGGGACACGGGATGGATAGTAAGCATGGCGCAGGAGAACCAGGAAGTCCTAGACCTGACTATCCAGGCCTTCAGGATAAGCGAAGACCCACGGGTCTACCTACCAATGGTCGTCGGGCTCGACGGCTTCATATTAAGCCATACCAGGGCCCCGGTTGATGTGCCGGAGCAGGAGGTCGTCGACGAGTTCCTCCCTCCGAGGAGGCAGCCCTACGTCATAAGCCCTGAGACGAACCTCGTAATGGGTAACATCGCACCTGACGATATACACTTCCTCATGAGGTACAGCATGAGCGAGGCTATGGAGGCCGCTAAGAAGGTGATTGAGGAGGTCGACAGGGAGTGGGCCAAGCTCACTGGGAGAAGATACGGGGGCCTAGTAGAGTGCTATAAGTGCGAGGACGCAGACTACATTGCAATAACAACGGGCAGCTGGAGCGGCGATGCTAAGAAGGCTGCAGACATGCTCAGAGAGGAGGGCTACAACTATGGAGTCCTAAGGCTACGCTTCATCAGGCCGTGGCCCACTGAGAAAATAGCGATGGCAGTGGAAGGGAAGAAGGGAGTAATAGTCTTTGACAGGGCGGTCAGCATGGGCGCGACCGGCCCGATATTCGCGGATGTCGCACACACCCTATATGGCAGTAACATTAGCCTTATGGGTGTCATAGCAGGGCTCGCCGGAGTGGACATGAAGGCGAGGGACTTCGCAGAGGCTATGAGGATGTTCTCCTCCCGCGTAGAGGAGGAGGGCAGGGTATACGAGCCCAGGTTCTGGCTCCTCCCTAGAAGGTATCGTGGGAGGCCCGAGAGGGTCAAGGAGGTGGCTAAGAGGTGGTCGTGAACATAAGGAAGCTCCCAGACAGGTACTATATCATGCCGGGGAACGCCGCGTGCCCCGGCTGCCCCGAGACGATGGGCCTCAGATACATTAAGATGGCCCTTGGAGACAACGTAGTTCTAGTGATACCCGCAGGTTGTAGCAGCGTAATACAGGGGATAGCCCCGAGGAGCGGAATAAACTTCCCAATACTAAACATAGTCTTCGCGGCAGCGGCAAGCGCTGCAAGCGGGTTGAAGGCGGCGTTCGAAGCGCAAGGTAAGGACGTGCACGTCGTGGTCTGGGCCGGAGACGGGGGGACAGGCGATATAGGCTTCCAGGCCCTAAGCGGTGCAGCCGAGAGGGATGAGGACATAATCTACATCTGCGTAGACAATGAGGCGTACATGAACACGGGCATACAGAGGAGCAGTCTCACACCATATGGTGCATGGACGACCACAACCTGGACAGGTAAGAAAGAGCACAAGAAGAACATCCCCTACATCCTAATAAGCCACGGAGTGAAATACGTCGCCACAGCAAGCGTGGGATACCCCACAGACTTCATCGAAAAGCTCCAGAGAGCCGCTAAAATCAGAGGATTCCGCTATATACACCTACTAGCCCCATGCCCCATAGGCTGGAGATTCGACCCAGGACTCACCGCTAAAGTGGCACAGCTAGCGGTACAGACAGGCCTATTCCCACTATACGAGTATATAAACGGGGTCTTCAGGCTAAGCCCCATAGCAAAGAAGTATAAAGACCCGAAGAAGAGGAAGCCCGTAATAGAATACCTAAAACTCCAGGGCAGATACAAGCACCTCCTCAACAAGCCCGACGAGGTCAAGAAGATAGAGGAATACATAGAGAACCTCTGGCACCTAATAGACGCTCTAGAAAAGACATTCACCGCTGAAGGAGGAAAGGGAGAAGCAATATACCGCAGCCTCTAGAACCACTAATCAAAGGGTTAAATCAGGCCTAAACCCTTTTTCAACCTATCCTGCAACAGCACATCCTCCTCATAATAGAACACCGTGGGCGAGGACGACGTTTGAGTATAAGGTTAAGTGGTAGCCGGGCGGGGATTCGAACCCCGGTCACGGGGGCCAGAGCCCCGCATCCTGGGCCGCTAGACGACCCGGCTACCGCCGATCATTTACTCTAAACGTGCACCCCTTTATAGCCTTTCCCCACAGTCCACTGCCCCTTGGGGTTTTGGGGTGGAAGAGGCTGGGAAGAGGAGGTTATGGCCCAAGGTCATTGAAGCCTGCTCCCGGGGGCTCGAGGAGTGTGCAATCGTCCTTGAGGAGTTCATGTCGACTATGTGCCGTGATAGGAGTCTCTGCGAGGAGCCCCCTACCAGGAGGAGGTCACTGGAGCGGTATGCATGGATAGAGGAGATCATTAAGAACGGCGTGCCAGATGGTAGGAGTAGGCTCATCCTCTACGTGGTTAGCAGGTACCTGCTGAACGTGAAAGGGTTAGACGTTGAGGAGGCACATGCTGTGATAAAGGAGTTCATACGAGTGTCCTGTGAGCGCCATGGGAACTGCTCTAAGATCTATGACTCCTGGATACGGAACGTCCTCAGACACGTGAAGGAGGGTGGATGGAGGCCCTGGAGTCTCGAGAGGGTGAGGAAAGAGGATCCCGAACTCTACAAGATCATATCTGAAGTCCTAGGTTTGAGGAGTTAGACATAATCCGCTAAAAACCTTAGCTGAGGTATCGTCTCAACTATGAACCTCCTCCTCTCCTCCCTGAGCCTTCTCACAGCTTCACTATATGCTGATGGGCCGTATATCCTTCGTGGGTTGTAGACTTCAAGGTCTACTCCAGGGGCTTTTACTGCGACCTCAACCCCCAGCTCGTCATCGAACCTCCAATCTACCTCTCCTTTAACAGTTGCTAGGAGTAGATTCTTACTAGCCTCTGGCGGGACTTTGGCGTCTCCCACGTACCCCGTGTTCATAACGACTACCTCTATCTCTTTCCTCCTCACTATATCCATTATTAGGACGACCGTCCTCCAGCGTGGTTCCAGCATGAACGGGTCGAAGCCCGGTACTCTTACCGGCTCGGGCCTGCCTGCTTCAGCACTTGTCCTATAGCTCTCTCCGAGTGCGAAGTAGGCTGCAGCCTGCTCCGGGCTTGTAAGCCGGACGAGTGGCGGCATCTCTGGCCTCCTCGTTAGGAAGACCATGAGGTCTACATGGTCGAGGTCGTATCTACCATCAGCGATCGGTATTGCATCCCTTATGGCGAGGGCTCTAGCGTTTGGTGTTATGCTGAGGTCTGAGAAGTCTGGTTGTCCGTCCTCTCTTACCACGACGTTTTCAAGTATTGCGTCAGGGTGCTCCACTGAGGGTTTGAGGAGTGGTAGTTCGGGGATGCTGTCTGTTTTGGGGTACAGGTTGAACTCGGTTCCAACGGCTTCTCCCGACCTGGTGAGTATGACTATATCGTCCTGCCTCAGTATAGCCCCTTCCGGGGGTTTAAGCCCGTGAGTCTCTACTGTGAGGGTTGTCTTCCCAGTCCCGCTTAGGCCGAATATGAGTACTCCCACCTCTTTGAGGAGGCCATCCTTCTTCACTTTGTAGAGCTTGCTCCCCGCATGGAGGCCTGGCTCGCAGCTCTCGTCTCTTGAATAGTTCATAGTCTGGCGGAGGAAGCTCATTTTGAGCTCTCCATAGTAGTCTGAGCCTAGTATTAGTGTAGCCCCTGTTTTCTTCTCTACGAGTATCAGCTTACCGCTCGTTCCAGGTACATCTAATGTTATGAAGTCGGGTTCGCCGTCATACTCGCATGGGAAGAAGTTTCTGTAAGCCATCAGCGCTAGGTGGGGATAGGTTCTCTCAACGAGAGCTAGCAGCCTGAAGACCCTTCTGCCCGCTCCTATGCACCGCTCAATAGCGTAGAGTTTAAGTGGTTCGACTTCTGAGAGTAGTTCTGAAGCTCTGTCCAAAAGCATATCGCGTTCCGGGCTCTCGTCTAGAATAAATGTGGCCTTCGGGTCTCTAGCCTTAGCCTTCTTGGATACTACACTCAGAGCTCCTGTGACTGTCAGCTTCCCATACCTGAGAGTCTCTCTTTTCAGCCTGGATGGCGGAGGGCCATATTCTATATCGGCCGATGAAGCATACTCTCGAATTAGGCTTCTCAGACTATCCAATAGGTTTGCACCTGATAGTTGGGTCTTATGTCCCCGGTTTTATTTAGATTCTCGCTGGCTTAGTCTGGTTAATCACACGCCTAGACATAACTTAGGCTCTCCAGGGCAGGGTTTATCTGGGGCAGGCAATCGCCTTGGCTATATCTCTCATACTTACAACTCCCACGAGTCTTCCATACTCGTCCACAACAGCAGCATGCCGGAGACCGTGGGCGTCCATCTCCTTTACTGCCTCCTCTATGCATGAGTCCTTCCTGACCACTGGCACCGTCCTTACCGAGTGATCATATGCCTTCTTATCGAGGGCTTCGCAGCCGAACGTGGCTATTGACCATACGAGCTCTTTCTCCGTGAAGATAGCTATAGGCCTATCGTTTTCATCTACGATAATCACGCTTCCAATCCCATAAACCTTCATAAGCCTTGCAACTTCGAGGACGGTTGCATTTATTCCTACACTTATTGGAGGAGTTGACATGATCTCCTCGACTTTAACACACTCCTTTTCGGACACCACACCACCCCCGAGCACGGAGTAGTTTTAGGGGAGGTCTCCTTCAAGACTATAATCGGGAATGGAGAGACATATATTTTCTATAAGAAAGAATAGAAGGGACTCCCAGCAATGAGAACTGGTGATGTAATTGCCGGGGCCTTATCCCAAGGAGCCGAGGATTGGTGTTGGTTGTCTTGTGTTTAGAGACGGTAAGATCCTCCTCGTTAAGAGGAAATACCCGCCTAGTGCGGGGAGGTGGAGTATACCTGGAGGGCATGTCGAGCTCGGCGAGGGCGTACTCGAGACGGCGGCGAGGGAGCTGGAGGAGGAGACTGGGCTTCGAGGAGAGCCCCTGGGTGTTGTTAACGTTGACGACTTCATAATGTATGACGATGAGGGAAGGGTAAAGTACCATTATGTCCTGGTCACAGTCCTCCTTGATGTTAGCGGTGGAGAGCCCCGGGCTCTTAGCGACGCCCTCGACGCCGGGTTCTTCTCCTTGGAGGAGGCGGAGGAGTTAGAGCTGACCGTCTCCACTAGGGGTCTTCTCAGGAAGATTAGGGAGGGTCTGGTTTCGCCGAGTAAGGTGTTGAAAGTCAACAAGTATGTCCTCCGTGGGGAGTAGCATGGCTAGATCCAGATCCTCCTCTGGCCGAGATCCTCATACTCTTCAGTCAACCTCAGCCTCCCGGCAACTATGTATCTTATCTCCCCCCTGTAGGGTGTCTTGACCCGGAGCCTACCAAGGCTGAGGTTGACGTCGGTAACTATCCCTGGGTGATCCCAGCCTTCCTGGTCTGCGAGGCCTACTAGGACACCTCTCATTCCTCCCTTGTAGATTATGAGCGCCTCCTTGACACCCTCTTTCTGTGCGATCGCCCTTCCCTGCTGGGGGTCTGGGGGTGACTCACTGTCAAAGTATGCGCAGACCCCTCCGGGGTATTTGAGTACGAGAATAGATCCCGTCCCCAACGTGCTAGGCTCTATGCACGCGTTTACAATGGGGGTTTCGTTTAGGTCGATATCCCTCTCAACACCCTGGTGGAGGAACCTCCTATAGTTCTCCTTCCTTAGCCTCCTCCTATCTGCAGTATCCCTTGCCAAGAGCCTCGCCGGTTTTGGGAGGTATATGTGGGTGGCTGGCCACCTCCTTGATAGGAACTTGTATAGTTGCTTGTCACCCACTGTTACTACTAGATCAACGTTGACCGCTCTTAGGATATTGAGCTTATACTCCATAGCATGCCATCCCTCAACCCAGCCATCGGTATCAATAACTGTTACATGCGCGCCTCGCCTTTCCCCCCAGAGTAGTAATCTCATCAGGCCGTAGAGGATCCTTGCTTCGACATACTGTGGCTCAACGTGGCCTACGAACACCATCTTATCCGGTTCCAAGCTCCTGAGCCAGAGCACATACCATTGGGGGATGCTACTGCTCACAAAACCTGGCGGCCCAATATCTGCCTGGCCTATGTCTCCGTCAATAATTTGTGGCTTTAGCCCGCGGAGTAGGGCCCTGTTTGAGATGAGTGCTGAGACGCTTGTCTTTCCAGCGTCGACTGGCCCGATGACAACTGCTTTACAAGGTATCCCGCAGCTATCCAGGGCCTCGTCGACATGCCCCACCCATTCCTTGAGGGGCTCTTCTCCTGGTGAGGCGTGCTCGAGCCTCCCATCCTCGCCTAGAGATAGTAATATTGTTGACGGTTCAACCGCCATAACATAGTAGCTCCTATCCCTAGGGACTTCTATTCGGGCCCCCGGGCCTAGCTCGGCTCCTAGGAGTAGGGCTAGACCTGATTCAACCTTCAGGGTAGCAGGCCCTACTATCCTAATGCCCTCGCCGCCTGCCAGGTCTAAGATTAACCTCGCCACGCCCTACTCCACCACACTTATCTTTTCTAGGACTGGATAGGATAATCTCATCGGTGTCTAGATGTGAACACGGCTGAGGACTTTAGGCTTAAGATGGCCGAGCTAGCTGTTGAAGTCTTGTCCAGGAGGGTTAGACAGTGGGGAATGCCTTGGCCCTTGAACAAGTCCAAAGCCCTTGAAACGCTAGAGGCACTAAGGAGGGAGGTGAAGAGGCTCCGCTACAGTTTCCTCCCACCCGAGATGCTAATAGAATCGGAGAGTATGAATAACATTGTATCCCTGGCCGGCGGTCTGAGGAGGCTACTCATCCCGCAAGTGGTTCCGAAGCTCGACGTGAAAAGGCAGTTTGCCTTAGCTGAGATCAGGTGGGCACTTAGCATACTCCTCGGCCTCCCCCTCAGGTTAAGGCTAGGGAGCAGGAACTACCCTGAGTTTGCCGTTGATGTGGTCGGGGTTGAGGTGACAAGGATCGAACCTCTGAAGGGGACTGAGAGGCTTAAGGTGACGAGGGCCTCGATGGGGAGGGCCGCCTTCACAGTGGTCACTAACCTGGAGGACATTAGTAAGGGTCAGGTGCGTGCTATCGCAATTCTACCGCCAGCCCTATTTGGTGACGTCATTAGTGAGGCAATGTATGCCTCCGACCCACTACCCCGCGAGTACCTTGGAAAGAGGGTTCCCAGGAAGTTTCTCCATGGTGAGGTTGGCGGGCTGGTGGTAAAACTATTGGAGTCCATTAAGTAGGTCGAGCCCAGAGGCTTCCACTATCTCCTCCTCAGCAGCCCTGAGGAGTTCCTGGACGCCTACTAGCGGCCTCGCATCTCCTCCTCTAACAGAGTCTGCCCTGTCTAAGATGACCTTCAACGCTGCTAGGAGGGGGGCGGTATGTCTTAGTTGCTCGATAACTTTGACCCCCTCCTCTGGTGTCATTGGCACCACATCCTCCTGGAGACCGCTTGTGGGTGTCGTGTAGGTGAGTGTCGGAGAGGATAACTGCCTAACCCTAGCACTATGTGCCGCCATGGTGTAGTGGAGGATCATTGCGCCAACGCTGCTATTCTGGCCCGCAAGGTGCTCGGGAAGGCCTGTAATCTTACCTCTAAGCAGTTGGGCGCCGACACGCTCTAGAAGTGCTGAAAGGTAGCCGAGCGCTGTCGCCATTGTCTGACAGGCATATGCAACCTTTATACTGTGGAAGTTGCACGCATGGAAGACCCTGTCCTCGACTACAACTGGATTCTCTGTTGAGGCGCACGCCTCTTCTATGAGGAGCTGGCGGGCGAATTCAACGAGTCTGAGGGTTGCCCCCACGACCTGGGGTATGCATCGTATACTGTAGGGTGACTGAAGGTTCCTGGGCTCGTGAGATGCGTAGCCTTCGAGGTGGAGGGCTATTTTCTCTCCCATGGGGCACCTCTTAGCCCTCAGAACCCCGGGGTGGTAGTGTTCCCGGTTCGCTCCTGTAATAGAGACTGTCCTGGCAAGCAGGTTGACCGCCTCATCGATTAACCTGCGGAGGACTGAATGGGCCGCTAAGCAGAGGGCAGTGCTCCAGGCTGTGTTATTGATCAGCATTAGAGCCTCAGCCTTTTCCAGTGGTAAGGGGTATTTGAGCCCAGCCTTTTCCAGCGCTTCACTACACGGAACCCTCGCACCGCCATAATAAGCCTCCCCACGGCCGTAGAATAGGCATCTCACAGCTTGGGCCGAGGGGGCTAAGTCTCCACTAGCTCCCACGCTCCCGTGAGGGAGAATGAGTGGTAGGATATCTAGTCTAAGGGCGCTAGCAAGTCTATCGGCTACTACAGGTCTCACTGGTGCAGGCATCTGGAGGAGCTGGTTGAGGCGTAATAGCAGGAAAAGCCTAACCAGTCCGGGCGGTGCCACTCCAGGCCCCGTCGTGACGCTGTGTTCTTCTACAACTATCTCCTCCCACTTCTCACCTCTCCCCGCTGACTCGCCGACTAGCTCCCCAAACCTTGTGTGGTAGCCGTATATCGTCCTTTTCCTGGCCTCCTCCAGTAATCTCCTCCTAGAGGCCTCGAGCCTCCGCATCACGTCACTGCTTAGCCTTACCTCTACGGGGAACCGGATGATCTCGAGAGCGTCTCGGGCTAGGGTGTCACAGCTTTTCTGAGGGAGCTCCACCACTATTCCCACCCGTGTTCACCCCGAAGAATTTGGGAAGTCTCACCCCTCTCTGACCTTTATATGTTCCCGAGTAGGGCTTCTCAGATGGGTGCCCCATCTTTACTAGGACAAGGTGGAGGAACCTCTCCCCCGGATATAGCTTGACTGGGAAGCTGCTCCCGATTATCTCTATGGTGAGTTGTCCCTCGAAGCCCGCGTCAACAACGGTAGCAGGTATGTAGATCCCTGTTCTCGCCCAAGTACTCCTCAGGTTGACAAGTGCCGCCACGAAGGGTGGGAGCCTTATGTATTCTAGTGTATGTAGAAGCACATGCCTCTTAGGGGGGATAATTATCCCGTCCTCCGCCACACCACACTCGTAGAACTCCTCTTTAACCGGCGTGACCCTTGGGTCTAACACGGTATACGTCTCCTTCATAACACAGTATTCCCTTCCCAGCCTGAGGTCGAGGCCGTTCTCTCTGATTATGTCCTCGTCTAGTGGCTCAATGTGGAGGACTCCCGCCTTTAAGAGCAGCTTTATCTCGTAGTCGCTTAGGATCAACTCTGGCGACACCTCCCCCGGGTAGGTCTGAGTAGCCTGTTACCCCATTATATGGGGTTGACGGTCACCTTAGCGGATCCCGCGGAAAACCTTTAATTGTCGGCTGGGGCGCCACGTTTAGGGCGGTGATGTAGCCTATGATGCTGAGAGTGCTCTGGGCGGACAAGAGGTTCAGGATTCTGTCCATCATTGCAGCCGTGTTGGCAGTGACCTTCGCGCTAGCGACCGCCTCAGTCCTAGCTAGTGCCCAGGAGCAGGGCGGAATGGGCGGTGGCGCTAGCAACATTTACGCTAAGGCAATTGGGAGCGCCATCGCAGTAGGCCTGGCGGGAATAGGCGGTGGATACGCTGTAGGTGTTGCAGGCGCCGCCGCTGTCAGTGCTGTTGCCGAGAACAGGGAGATCTCGGGTACGGCCCTGCTCTACGTGGCCCTGGGAGAGGGAATTGCGATCTACGGGCTAATCGTGGCCCTAGTGATAATCTTCGTCCTCTAACGGGGCCACTAACCTATTCCTAAACCTCCACACCCTCAACTTTATTGTAGGGGAGCATCCACCTCCACTAGCGGCAGTTATGGGTGGTGGGAGTGGCTGAACCCCAAAGGAAAAAGTGGAGTGAAAACTATCCAAGATGGTTCGACTGGGTTATCGGTGAGGCAGAAGTTTACGATTATGGGAGGTACCCTGTTAAGGGTATGGGAGTGTGGATGCCATACGGCTTCCAGTTAAGAAAGAAGATAATTGGCCTCATGAGGGAGATCCTCGACCGCCTAGGCCATGAGGAAGTCCTCTTCCCCCTTCTAATACCCGAAGACCTCCTGAGAAGGGAGAGCGAGCATGTAAAGGGCTTCGAGGCAGAGGTCTATTGGGTAACTCACGGCGGTAGGAGGCCTCTAGACGTTAAACTAGCCCTTAGGCCAACGAGTGAGACTAGCATAACGTACATGGAGACCTTCTGGATTAAGAGCTATAAACAGCTTCCCAAGAAGTACTACCAGGTTGTGAGCATATTCAGGTATGAGACGAAGGCTACAAGACCTATGATCCGGCTCAGGGAGGTAACCACGTTCAAGGAGGCCCACACTGTTCACAGTAATTTTGAAGACGCTGAGAGGCAGGTTCTGGAGGCGGTCGAGGCTTATAAGGAGTTCTTTGATAGGCTTGCGATACCCTATGTGATCTCGAGGAGGCCCGAGTGGGACAAGTTCGCTGGTGCTCTCTACACGATAGCATTCGACACCGTAATGCCGGATGGGAGGAAGCTCCAGATCGGGACTGTCCACAACCTTGGACAGAACTTCACGAAGGCGTTCGACTTCCGCATACAGTTAGCTGATGAGAGCCTGGATCACCCGTGGCAGACTAGCTATGGTATAAGTGATAGGGTAGTTGCCACCGTGATATCCCTCCACGGCGATGATAGGGGCCTCGTCCTACCACCCAATGTTGCTCCGATACAGGTGGTTATAGTACCTATACCAGCTAAGGACGAGGAGGACATGAAGCTGGTCAAAGAGCTTGTCGAGCAGGTGAGGAGGGCGTTAGAGACTGCAGGTATTAGGGTTAAGGTAGATGAGAGGGAGGAGATGAGGCCGGGAGCTAAATTCTACTACTGGGAGCTGAGAGGTGTACCCGTTAGGATAGAGATAGGGGCAAAGGAGGCTAGGGAGGGAGTACTCACAATACACAGGAGAGACACTCTCGAGAAGAGGACTATACCGGCTGAAAACGTCGTGGTAGAGGTCAGGAGGCTGTTCGACGAGATCTATCAGAACCTATATGAAAGGGCCTGGAAATACCTCCGGGAGAGGATAAAGAGGACAGCAGACCTAGAAGAGGCTAAAGAGTGGGTAGAGAATAGGAGGGGAGTGGTCGAGGTTCCCTGGTGTGGGAGGGAGGAGTGTGCTCTCAAACTCGAGGAGGAGCTAGGGGCTGAGGCCATGGGTACTCCATGGCCTTTCGAAAAGGCTGAGGGGGAGGTCTGTCCGGTCTGCGGAAGAAAGGCTATCACGTGGATGAGATACTCAAAGTCATACTAAAGCCAACGGATCAACACCGACCCAAGCTTTAATAGTTCACACTCTAGACTTAATAATCGGCCTTAGGAAAGCGAGTAAGAGGTAGAATAGGGATGCCCAAGAAGAGGGAGAACCGAGGAAGACACAAGGGCTCCAAGGGGAGAACCGGCTACATCCAATGCGACAACTGCGGTAGAATAGTTCCCGCCGACAAAGCAGTCTGCGTAACAAGAATGTATAGCCCAGTCGACAGAGCACTCGCAGAGGAACTAGAAAAGAAGGGAGCAATAATAACACGATACCCGGTCACAAAATGCTACTGTATATCATGTGCCATACACTACGGGATCATCAAGATAAGATCTAGGAAGGAGAGAAAACCAAGAGGCCTCGAACTTTAAAGGTACAGTCCTTTTAGGCCTACCCCCTAACCCGAATTTTAAGCCTCCCTTATTTAACCTCGCCCGAAATGACGTTCTCCACGGATGAGGAGTCTGGCTGAGCGGTGACCGTGGGGTTACCTGAAACGGGATGATCGGCAAGGCCTCTGCCGACCGGTGATCAGGTGCTCCTATCTCACTAAAACAGTATAAGGGAAGGAGACCGGGAAAACTTGTGGAAAATATCATGGAACGTTTCCCGCCCCCATAGGAGATAATGTTAGCCTCCTGGGGTTCCGTGCCATGGGCTGTGCTTCCATATGTAGTCCCAGAAGTCGTCCTCCTCCACGGTCTCCTTCTCGGCTATTATTCGCTGTATGCTTACAAGGAGCTCGTGGTGTATCCTCTCGTCGTTGAGCATTGCCTCAATTAGGAGTTTGAGCTGCGGTAGATCAACCTCGCTCCTCAACTCGTTTAACTCCCTTATGGCCTCTGCTTCTTCCCTGATGTGCTCGGAGATCTCCTTCTTTATCTCCTCTAGCTCCTCCTTGCTTAGTAGGGGTCTCTCCTGTTCAAGGTATTTCTTGATCGCCTCTAATATGAAGCTATGTTTTTCACTGTCGTGGGCGATTGCCTTGAAGAGGGCCTGTAGCACTGGATGCTTTATTCTATTAGCGAGAGAGCGGAGTCTCTCTGCGTATTTCTTCTCCTCTTCAACGCCCTTAGAGGCGATCTCATACAATTTCTTTAACTTCTCATCCATTTCCGGCCACCTGAAACCGCGGCCCTAGGGCCTGATCTAGGAGTTGTATCCTATTACTGTTTAAACGTGTTTCAACGTGAAAGTATTTCACTTGGAGGGGTGTGAGCTGTGAAGGAATCCCTTTATGGAGTGGGTGGGGTCGAATGCAGGGTAATCTATGAGGCTGGAACTAGGGGGCCAGGTGTGCTCTTCCTCCACGGGTACAGCTTTACGGGAGCAACGTGGAGAGAGGTTGGAGTATTAGATGTAGCCGAGGAGCTACTTCTCCCGTATGCAGCGCCTGACATGCCGTATGGGAAGAGGACTGAGTGCACTAAACACTCGAGAAGCATCGACCTTAACGTCACCGCCGCCCGAAGGGTTGTTGAAAGGTTCCTCGGCGGAAACGCTCCTCTCATAGTAGGAGCAAGTCTAGGGGGTAGAGTAGCCCTATACTATGCGGCAAGGTACCCGGTCAGTGGTCTGCTGCTTGCTAGCCCCGCCATAAGCTATGACGACGACTTCTGGGGGCCGCTGAGGAGGCCCGGCTATCCCGTGGTTATACTGAGGGGTGAAAGGGACTTCGTGCCGCGTAAGGTTCTACGTGACCTAGCTGAGAGGCTTGGGGGAGAGTATCGGGAGTATAAGGGTGCGGGGCATGCCATGTACCTCGATAGGCCAGAGGATTTCATTGAGGACTTCAAACAGATTGTTAGGATGATCTCCTCGGAAAAAACAGTTGATTAATAATTATTTTTATATAAGGAAAAAGATGTTTATATCTTGGACGGCGGTATTAGCGTGACTGTTGGTAGCAGTATTGTGTGGGTGTCAACGCCAGGTATCTCGACCCACTGCTCTGCTAGTCCTATGTATTTAGCGACGTTACCGCTCCACTGTAGGAGTGTTGTGGAGAGCTGCTGCAGGCTCTGTCCATTGTCTCCGAGCAGGGATGCAACGAAGTTCACCCATGCCGCGACGTATGCCAGTGCGTCTGGGATGCTCACTGCTATGTTGGGGTACTCTCCGGTCTCGGCTCCAGTTATGATCTGGAGTATGAATGTTAGTGTACTGTATGGTGTTGTGTAGAGCATTCCTCCCCGCTCGAGGTCTGCCTCGATGGCGTCAATTGGGAGTATTATGTTCTCCCCGCTCGCCCCAGCGAGGCCTGCTAGTATGCCCTCATTCGGTATCTGCTGGCCCGCGAGGTTGTAAGTGTATAGGGCTGATAGAACCATGGGCTTGTACTTTGTCATTTCTACAGTGTTGTTGACGATCTTTAGGATGTAGTTTATGGTCGCGTTGATCCTGGTTATCATCTCAATACCTTTGAGGGCAATGCTCTTGGCCTCGTTCAGTATGTTCATTAGGCCCTCATAGCCTATCAAGTTGTAAGCGGCTTTTAGAGCTAGGAATGTTGCCACTTGTAGGCCGTACCTGGTTATTAGGTCGGTTATGTTGATCTCTCCTCCCTCTCCATTACCGGGTAGGAGCTGTCCGAGGGCGTTGTTTATGAGCTGGCTTATCAGATCCTGTATGTAGCCGCTTATGAAGCCTGTCGGGTCGGGTACAACCGCTCCTACAACGGCCGCCACTGCGTTGGCTATGAACTGTTGTACGAGCTGCTCTATGAGGCCTCCCATAGCGTTCATTATCTGGTCTACGATCTCAGCGCTTATCTGCTGTAGAATCTGGTCTAGGCTTAGTGTCTCGTTGTTTATAGCCTCTAGCAGGCCCTGGATCTCGCCTATCTGCCCTACGACATTGTTGAGCGTGTTGTTCACCATTGAGAGGTTGCTCTGGATCATTCCGGCTATCTCGTCTATCTTCTGTTCAGCCATTCTTGCATACTCGTGGATCTTGTTGTCTGGGTCGTATACTCCCGTGTATGTTATGAGCTTACCGTCATAGAAGAATAGTGGGAAGCTCTTGACCCTCGCTATCCTAAGGACTGTCGGGCTGCCGCTCGTCTGTACGGTTGAGACAGTCTTACCATGCTTCCAGGCCGGTACAAGTAGTAGGGCCGACTCCTCGCCTGGCGTGATCCTCTGGAGCTCGCTTAGCGGTATCTTTACGAAGGATAGCGGGACTCCGAAGAAGTAGACGTCTGTAGCAGCGATTACCGTGCGGCTTGGGGTCACTGCTGCTATTGTTAGGCTTGTGGCCTGCGGGCCGTAGCCGTACTGTCCTCTCAGTATGACTGGCGCTATGGGTGTGTATCCGTCGAGGTCTACCCATACGGGAACGCTGTAGATGCCGACATAGCTGTCGCTGCTGAACGGGTCTCCCGCTCTTAAGGCTGTGAACAGGTTGAGGTTCTCTGGAGGCTTGATCTCATAGTTTATCAGTAGTGGTAGGGCCTTAATCTGCCTGACCTTCAGGGTCGTTGAGGCGCTCTCATGGTGGCTCTCGAATATCGGTATGGGTATGGGTATTCCGAGGATTGGTATCTTGAAGATCCTCACGTGTAGCATGTAGAAGTCTGCGTTAGCACTTAGGAGGTAGTCCCCGGGCCTGCTGGTTACGAACCTGTAAGTGGTCTTAGGTGATACTAGGAAGTAAGGCCATACGCTGCCTGACCCGCCGAAGTACACTCCTATCTGTGGGTAGAGGCCGTTGTCCCTCATCTGACCTATGATCTCTCTTGCAGCCTCGAAGATCTCTCCTGGTAGTATGTCGTCGAGTAGGTCTGTTATGAAGTTGTCGCCCTGGAGGAACTGGAAGAGGCCGCTGTTTAGTATTGACTCGAATAGTGCTGGGAGGTTTGTCTCTCCTATGCTTGATGGGGCCATGTAGAACCTGGGGCCTATGACCTTGTTGTCTACTTCTCCAACTGCGAAGCCTAGGCTGTACATGTTGAAGTAGTCTCTACCGTCCCTCTGTATCTCACCGTTACTGTAGTACATGAGGCCTACGCTCGGGTCGTCTGCGTTGGGGTTTCCTCTTGTGTTCTTTAGCTGAACTCTCACCTTCTCATACATTATTGCGAATAGGGGCTTTCCGATCTTGGGCACGTCTATCTTGAACTTGCCCGGCATGTAGTATACTCCGACATATTCTCCTGGAGCCACGATCTTGAGGCTGTCATGTATTAGAGGTGTTGGAAAGTATGTCGGGAAGACTAGCTGGAAGAACGTGTTGTTCACGATACTGTCGATCACCTGGAGGGCGTTTGCTATCTCGCTAATGCCGACCTGCCCTGCTCCACCCTTTATGAGGTCAAATATCCCAGTGCCCCCTAGTGGTGCTAGTGCCGGGTAGATGTGGCCTTTGCTGATCTCCTGTAGCCCTCCAGTCTCATTAGCTTTGATGTGGGGCTCTACGCCTATGTCAATGTAGATGTCATAGGGTGTGGCCTCCACGCTGATCTCGAACTCCTTCACTGTGGCTGAGATGTCAACGTAGAGCGTGTAGGTGTGGTGTATTGTGTAGGTAGTGTTACCCTCGGTTGCGGTTTCTGTGTAGCTGAATGCTGCTGTCAGACTGCTAGGCGATATTGTGTAGTCGCTTGTGGTGTCGGTCTTCGTTTCAATGTCGATCTTGGTCATAGGTGTTTTACCGGCTAGGGTATTAGCTTCTAGCGGGTAGGTTGTGAATAGGAGTGCCCTCTCATCCACTCTAACCTTATCGCTTGGTACTCCCGCTGTCATCTGGCTAGTGGTGTTAGTCTCTGAGTCGTAGAGGAGTATCGGGTACGGCTGGCCCTCCTCCTGGTAGAGGAATGCCTTTATCCCTCCAGGGTAATATGATGATAGGGTTCCGTTCGCCCTGCCGAGGGCCTGGTCTATGAGCTCCTGTGTCCTGTTGACCGAGAATGAGGGTGTGAAACTGTCGGCTAGGACTATCTCGTTTCCGCCACCCACGTAAGAGCTGTTCTCGTATACGTCGTACTGGTCTGTTAACACCCATGAGATCGTGATGTTAACGATGTTGTGTTTCGTCTTCAACGTGTAAGACTGCTGCGCCCACTGGGTTAGTTTCTGGAGGAAGGCGTTCTTAACGGGGGCCGGCATATCGCTTGACTGGATCTGCTGGGCTATCATGTTTAGTGCGGCAACCACGTAAGGTGATATGTCGTAGGTCTGCTCGGAGAGCTGCCAGGTGCTGCCCTCGGCTAGAACCTGTGTTGTGCTGGGCTGTAGTGTTACTGTGAAGCTAACTTTAGCTATGGAGTAGTAGATGTAGGTTCCATTTTCTGGCTGCATTGACCTGAGTGCCTGTAAGAGCTGGGGGTCATAGTACATCTGGACTACTACTCCGTAGTATAGGCTGTAGTCCTTCACGTCGATCTCTGAGTTATCAGATAACTTCTTAAAGTTCACGCTCATGAGCGAGCCGCTACTTAGATACTCCATGAAGTAGACATTATAGTGGGTGTACTGCTGGAATAGTTCTACGAGCTCCTGCGTGTTCCCGGCCCCGGGTGACGCGTCAACGATGGGCTGGCTGAGATCGATGTGGAAGTGCACTCTGTGTGTGAAGTACCCGCCAAATACTGAGTCCGTGGGACTAGCTGGGTTATACATTACAGGTGAGTTGTCGTCCCATGTGATTCTATAGTACATGTTGAGGTCGTTGAAATTGAACGTGTTCTTTAGGAGGATATACCTGTAAGCGTACTCTATGACTGCGTCCTGGTCGTCCAGGGAGCTGAGAACTACTGCAGGTATTCTAACCTTGCTTAGGTTGTAGGTCACGTCCTCAGCTTTGACCTGTTTGTTATCCCCGTTCTCGAGGGACTCTGCGGCTCTAGCCATTTTAGCTAACGTTAATAAGTAGGGGTGCTCTGTTGTGAGGTTTCTGGCTACTGAGCGTGTAACTTTAGCATTTAGTTCAAGGATGGAGTTCTCCTCTTGTACTGGCTGGGATAAGGCTTTGGCGGGATAGACGAGCATTGGGCCAACTACTAGGAGGGCCATTATTACGGCTAGAAGTGCCTTCCTGTATGATAGTTCCACCTCCCGGGCCTCCATGACGGACACCCTTCTAACCCGACACTTCGCCATCCCACTTTAGTGGGCTTTTCCCTTGTCTATACCTAGTTTGTAAACGATAATATACATTGATGCGGATTCAATCATGAGGCCTCGACAAATGTCTATATCCATATATTAAAACTAATTACCCGTCATTGAAGGAGGTGCTAATAAGCCTTTAAGAGCTGTTTTCCCATAATGTACATTACAGTTGAGTGTAGGATGAGCGCTCAAGCCCTGTATCTCCGTATAGCGGTGCATAGAGTTGAAGGGGTTAAAGAGACTTTTAGGGAAGAGGAAGAAAGAGGAAGAAGAGGTTAGGGAGCGTATTAGGATTGTTAAAATCGAGGCGCCAGCAGAGGTTAGGGTTAGCGTTAGGCTGAGTGTAAAGGAGGAGAAACCAGAGGAGGCCCCAAAAGAGGAGAAGAAGAGGAAGTTCAAGCTCCTTGGAGGTAAGAAGGAGAGGCCTGAAGCTTTCAAGCTCCCTAGCCTTAGCATTATAACAGCTAAGCCCTTCGAAATAGGTGATGCCGAGATCATTAGAGGGCCATATAAGGTGCCGGGCGCTCCCCACAGCGAAATAATTATAACTAGTGATAAAAGATATATTATAAGAGACCCCGAACTAACCCAGGAAACACTGGCAGAACTCGAGAAGGCGTTGACACAGCTCTTCTTCCTCACAGAGTCTGAGGAGATAGCTAAAGCTTTAGAGGATGAGGAGGAGCTCAACAAGCTCTTAAAAAAGCTCAATGTCAGCCCCGAGGTGGAGTACCTAATTAGGAGGGAGTTATTCGGCTATGGAGTGCTTGAGCCCCTCATGAGAGACCCAGATATCGAAGACTTCCAGGTTCCTGCGGTGGGGGTTCCCGTTAAAGCCCTCCATAGAGAGCTGGGGCCTCTCGAGGTGAACATAGTATTCGATAGTGATGACGACATAAACAGGTATATTGAGAAGTTTGTCGCTAAGACGGGGAGTAGTGTTAGCCTGTACATGCCCCTAGCGAGCCTCCAGCTGCCCGAGGGGCATAGGCTAACAGTCGCTTATAGCAGGGAGACGACCACTAGAGGACCTGTCATCGTGGTCAGGAAGTTCCCGGAGAAGGCTTGGAGTATAACGAGGATCATGCAGAAGAAGGCCCTCACCCCTGAGATGGCAGCGTGGCTCTGGCTAGCAGTGGAGGCTAAGCAGGGTATAATGATCGTAGGCCCCATGGGATCTGGTAAGACGAGTGTTATGAACGCGATAGCCAACTTCATACCCAGAGACGCCACTATAGTGACTATCGAGGACACGCCGGAGCTTAGGCTCAGCCACCCCTACTGGATACAGCATAAGACAAGGGAGAGCCTAACACTGGAGGGTAGGGGCTCAATAGACATGTTTGACCTAGTCAAGCACGCACTAAGAGAGAGCGCTGACTACTTGATCGTCGGCGAGGTGAGGGGCGAGGAAGGTAAGGTGTGGGCCCAGGCCATAGCGACTGGACACGGCGGTATAACGACTTTCCACGCAGAGAGCCCGCAGGCCATGATTGCTAGGCTCACGAGCCCCCCAATAAACGTGGAGAAGAGCCTTATGACCGCCCTCAAAGTCATTGTCACAACTGGCAGGTTCCTCAAGAAGATCGAAAGAGACGGTAGGACTGTAGCTGTGCCCATCAGGAGGGTGACCGCAATATACGACTACAACTATGACCCCCTCAAGGACAAGGACGAGATCACGCCCATATTCAAGTACGACCTAGCGACAGACACTCACGAGCAGGTAACGGACATAACATGGACTACGACCGCTAAGAGGATAATGGATTTAAAGGGATGGAGTGAAACCGAGCTCGTCGAGGAATATAACAGGCGGGTAAGACTCCTACAGAGACTACGGGAGCACATAGAGAGGTACGAGGGCACACCGCTCCTAGACTACGCTGAGGTAACTAGAGTGTTCTGGCTCTTCCAGGAGGATCCTGAGAAAGCATACGCTTACATCGAGGAGGTCGAAAAGCGCCTGGAGTCTGGGAAGGAGGCTGTACAGGAGGTCGAAGCTCCCAAGACTTATGAGGAAGTGCCGCCCAGTGAGCCGAAGATAAGGATCCTCGACATAAAGCCGATCGGGCTTAGTGGTGAAGAAGAAATCAAATGACGTTAAGACACTTGATCACAGGTAACACACTATAAACTATTTAGGGTGGACATGTTTTATTTATCCTAACTTGGACGTCCCACCTTTAGTCCCCCGGTGAACAGGTATGAGGTCGAGAGTTAGGGCTAGGAAAGGAGAGATCGGCACCCCAATTGTGAGCCTAATCCTCGCAGTAGCAGGGATAGCAATCGCGATCATCGTAATAGGCTACATGATGGGCGCTGTCGGAGGAATGAAGAAGCCCGTTATTGAAAGCGATAGCGCATTCGTCTACATCAAGAACGGAACCTGCACGCTGGAGTTCAATATTGACAACCCCTCTAGTAAGACGGTTACAATCGATAATGTCAGGATAAAGGACGACACCGACTCCCTAGTCTCAGCTACAAACATAGACCCCACAACCATACCGGGTAAGGAGAAGGTGAAAGTTGTAGTAACATTTAACAACGCTCAGTGTGGTGCAAAAGACACTTACGACTTCATAGTCGACACCAGCGCAGGTACTGTCAGGGGAACAGCAAGTATGACCTAAACCCTGTGAAAAGAGGCAAGTGAGCAAGTAAATGGTTGGCCGGTAACGGGCCTTTTTCCCCTTCACCCAGGCAACAGTCCCCCACATCCTAGGTTGAAAACCATTATAAACCCGAGAACAGGTATCCATATCCTCACTGGAGGCGGCCGTCGTCTAGCCTGGACTAGGACGCCGGCCTTCCAAGCCGGCGATCCCGGGTTCAAATCCCGGCGGCCGCACCACACCATATAAAAGTAATACCCGGAGGAACCCGAAAGTGGCTGCTACACAAAAATCCATCCACACCCCTGTAGAAGAACAGGAGAGAAAGATGAGCCTAACAGAAGTCATAATGACGGCTACTATGTAGCCTTCGGCCCGGAGATGCCAAAGAACGACTATGAGATCCTAGAGGTGAGGCCGGGTCTAGTTGTGTATAGAGTCGGAGAGGGGTCTAGAGAGGCTTGGAAAACCCAGTACGGAACAAGGTATAGGGTGCCTGCAAAAGCAAAACCCCAAGAGGGATACGCAATCGCTGAAATAAAAGGTGATCTAGCCTATCTTCATCTAGCATAACTCCTTCATTCTTTACTCTGATTATGGTATGAATCGATTTCCCATATATTTATATATTAAAAATAATGAATAATATTAGAGTATAGTGGCTGGGAGAGTGCAACCTCCCGGTTGAATCCGTCGACACCCACCAGGGACACCATACACACATATACCTGGCCAGCCTACCCTAGGGCTCCACGCTGAGGCAACCCCAGACCCATGCAGCCTGGAGCTCTTTCAGGTAAAACTAGTTAAAACATCATACAAGAACACTTTAACTCGGCACAACTAACAATTACATCAACGCTTTCTTGTACTTACTTAGAACGGCTAAAGATGGCTAAACTGGAGCTCCTAACGGGGGCTTCGCCCTGTGGAGCTCCTGGAGTCTCTAGGAGCTCCGGGGCGGAGGGGGCTGGCAGTGGCTGGTGTATGTGTTTATTATGTTTGGTTTTCTTATTGGTAGGATTGGGGCGGCGGGTCAGCGCGTCAGGCACTCATCAGGTGTCAGCTCGTGCGGTGTTCATCATCCCCGCCGCCCATGGTCTACTAGTCTGGTCTATTAGACTTGTCCTCGGGGTGGTCTAGGGTGGAGCTCCGGAGGGAGGTGAAGCTGAGGACTCAGCCGGCCAAGAAGGGAACCACGTTCATCTACGTGATAACCCTCCCAAAGGACTATGTGGAGGCCCTTGGCTGGAGTAAGGGGGACAGGCTAGAAGTGGTGTTAGACACCGAGAAGGGGGAGATAAGGGTAGGAAAGGCTAAGGCTCTAGATAATCTTGAGTAGGAGGATGAGTAGGAGGAGTATGAAGAACGCGTCCACCATGGCGGCGGCCGTGTAGTGGTAGTATTCCTCCTCGTCATTTGCCCGGTATGCTCCGTAGGCTCTCGCCGCATCGTGGACTAGGATGCGGGCCTTGGCGTACATTGCTGTGAGCACCGCTAGGATCGCCCAGGCCTGCCAGGGCTCCACTGTCTATCACCTCTTCTTTGCCCCCGCCTTCTTCCTCCTCTTGCCTGACCTCTGGGAGGCTTTGTGCTTTGTTTTAGCCTTCTTCCTGGGTCTGGTCTTCTTCTTAGTTCTCTTCCCTTTCCCTCCTCCTCGGGCTATGGCTTGGAGGAGGTCTGCCGCCTTCTCTAGGAGATCCTTCGCGAGGCCCATGGCTTGGCAGGAGCATAATGCCTCCGCCGCTGCCCGGAGCTCCGGGGGAGGGTAGGGCTATCGTGGCCGTCTGGAGCAAGGGGGCAGGTCTTGTCTAGCAGCTGCTTGGCCTTGCGCTCGCTCATTCCCAGTATTGAAGCTAGGAACTTGATGCTAGGGCATGTCATGTTTGAGCCCTCAGAGCCCGAGTTATGAGGAGCTTACACTCCTTCTTGAGCCTCCACGCCCTCTTGTTGCTCATGAATACCTTGTAGCTCTCTACTACTCCCTTGCGTGTCAGCCTGGTGAGGAAGTGGTATAGTGCTGCTAGGGTTGTCTGGTGGCCCTCCTCTTCCACTGTGGGAGCCTCTGGAGCCATATCTGGAGCTCCACCTCCCTGAGCTTCCTCCTCCTGGGCAAAGCGTGGCACCGCTCTACACAATGTTTCGGGCGGGGTTACATGCTTTTGTCAACCCCCCGGTTGCACCCTCGGGGACGCACAACAATGCAACAATATCGTGTTACAATAGCAGGGTATGGGAGAAACTTATTGGAGAGACGCAAGCGGGGGATCGCGCCTTTGCTCCCTCTGCACCTTCTCCCTAGCTAGTCGAGCACCAACCCCTCTCGCCACCCACCCTACTCTAGGCCTTGGGGGGCGCCTCGGTGGGCTTAGCCCCTAGCTCCCTCCTGAGCTCCTCCCGAACCCTCTCCCTTACCCTCTCGACCACGTCCTCGAGTGTTAGGGGCTTCTCGGGGTCTAGGCCCAGCTCGCGGAGCCTGTCGGGGTCTGCTAGTATTGTTATGGGCTGCCTGCCCCCGCATAGCTCCCTCGGGGCTAGGCCTTTCAGGCAGACCTTCCTCCTCTGGGTCTCTGTCAGCCTCTCCCACAGTTCTCCGGCTATCTCGGGGTCACCCCAGTTGAAGAGGTGGTACCACCTGGGCCTCTCCAGGGTTACGATCAGGGCCGCCTCCCCCTCAAGCCCCAGCGCCTGGGCGGCCTCCTGGGGTATGGTTATGCGGTAGGTCACGTACTCTTTGACCCCGCTCTTCAGCCTCTTCCTAACCCTACTAGGCCTAACAGGGAGAACCAGGGTGACCCTTCCCTCATTACCCATAACACAGCACCCGCCCGCTACCACGGTGATAAGGCTTGGAGGAAAACTATATATTTTTCTGTCAGACCAACCAAACCCTATGATTCTGCCAGAACCTTTATAAAGGTCTAGAAACACTCAAAAACATGGGGAGAGACATGGCGAAACTCGACCCCCAAACCCTGAGAGAAACCCTATGCGCCCTCTACCTGCTATGCGGCCCCACGACGAAGTGCAGAGTCCCGAGGGAGGCAATCATGAGGAGACTACACCCAACACTGAGAGGGCTAACAGCGAAAGCCCTCAAAGAGATCCAACACCAAGGCCTCATATACAAGGCGGGAGGGAAAGGGAAGACATACGGCCTCACAAGGGAAGGCGTCAAGAGAGCACTAGAGGAGTGCACCGAGGAGTAGAAGGGTGCAACCGGGGGTTGCACCCCCAGGCCACAGTGGCCTCCGAGGCTTTGCAGGCCTCAGGGGCCTACCGGGCCCCGCCCCTCATCC
>WAOT01000034.1 GCA_015521115.1 Desulfurococcales archaeon | reverse complement strand
CCCGCCATACCCTCCACCTCCCCCAACACCCCCAATGACAGCCCCCACACCACCTAAACCGCCAACCGGGCAGCCAGGACAGCAGCCACCAAGGCCTCCGGGCCCACCGGCCCCACCAGGGTACCCGATGCCCCCCTACGGCTACCCATACCCCTATCCATACCCGTACCCGCAGCAGCCGGGACAACAGCAGCCCCCGCAGCCGCAACAGTACCCGCAGGGACAGCAGCCCCCGCAACAGTATCCAGGCCAGCCAATGCCCCCGCAGCCGTACCCGCAGCCGCAGCAGCCCAGGCCCATGCAGGCCCAGCCCTACCAGCAGCCCCCAATGCAGCCCGTACAGCCTCCTCCACAGCAGCTCCCACAAACGCAGCCCGCCACCACAACACCCTACCCCGCTCAGCAGCCGGTGGCTAAGGTGAAGTGCCCCTACTGTGGTAGGGATATCCCCGTGTTCTCCCCCGTGTGCCCTTACTGTGCGAACCCGATAAAGTGGTGCCCTGACGGTAGGGCTGTAAGGCAGGATCAGCAGTGTTAGCCCCCGCCGGGCATCCTAATATTTTCCCGCCTCAGTAGCCCCCGGCCCAGTATGGGGTGTCGTTAAGGGTGGCAGAAGAGACCGGGATTGGGATAAGGTGTCAGAGGTGCGGTGCCCCCCTCGATGTAACGCCTGAGACCATTGTGGCTGTATGCAAATACTGCGGGTTCCCCAACTGGACAGCCCAGGCATACGTATACCCTATAGTAATAGTCCCGGCCAAGAGCCGGGAGGCTGCACGCTTCTTCGAGAAGTATATCCACGAAGACCCGGACATGAAGGGGCTAGCCGATAAGGTTACACTGAAGAGGATCGAGACAGTATACGTCCCAGTCTACTTTGCGACGGTGGCGGTAGAGAGCAGGTATTATGGGAAGGCTAATGTGACCCTTACCAAGGTTGAGGTATACACTGACAGCAAGGGGAGAGTGCATACGAGGACTAAGACTAGGGTCGTGAGGGTCGACGTGCGGGGGACTTACAATGGTGTAGAGGATATAGACATAATAGCTAGGAGGAGCGTCGACGAAACCGAGCTCCGGCCCCTCCTAGTCCACTACAGGAAAACAGTCTTCGCAGGCGGTAAAGAGGGAGTCCCCATAAGCCAGGTCAACTGGGAGGAGGTTAAAGGAGAGGTTCTCGCAGCCGAGGTCGCACCCCAGGCGGCTCAGACGTACGCGAGAGACCAGGCCTGCGATATCACCTACGGTAAGGTCAAAGAGATCATGGAGAACAAGGCCAAGGAGAAGGCCGCCGCAATGAACCCTGGATGGATCCCGACGATGGTGAGCTGGGACGTCTTAAGGATCCCCTGCAAGGCTGAGAACAGGTGGCTCTCACCGATAACACTTGTCCCGTATATCGAGGCGATCTACAGCTACGAGGGTAAACTCTACAGGACGGTCTTCGCAGGCTGGGACGGTAGGAGAGTCTATGGGGAGGAGCCCATGCTCGCCCTCCAGAGGGCAGTATACTTTGGAGGCGCCCTGTTTAGTAGCGGAGTTCTGGGCGGCGGGGGGCTGGCGGCACTTGCGGCCAGCGCTGGCCATAGCACGATCGCTGCCATAGTCGGTCTAGGAGCGTTCGCTCTAGGAATGATCGGATCCTACTATCTCTCTAAGGAGTCTCTAAAGGATGTGAGGGTCGAGAAGGAGGAGTAGGGGTGGCAATCGTGTCTTCCGAGGCAGGAATGAAAAGTGTGAGGTGCCCATACTGTGGGGCAACATTCCAAGTCCCCGCCACAGTCCAAGTCGCTGTCTGCCCGTACTGCGGTACAACAATATGGCTCAACACGGGTCAAGTCTTCAAGGAACACTACATGTACCCGATAAGGGTCGAGTTTAACAAGGCCTACGACAACGTCCTCGGCCTCGCTGAGAGGCAGTTCGCCGCGCCCGAGGACATAAGGAAGGCAGCATCACCGGACGCCGGGAGAATACACTTCGTCCCCCTATACCTCTACCATGTCAAAGTGAGGGCCGAATGCCCAGGCAACCCGGAGGCGGGGCTTGAGGAGGAGTGGGTGAGCAGGCTCGCAGTCAAAAACCCCATACAGGGGTTGAGCATCAACTACCGTTTCCCTACCAGGGGGAGGAGGTTCTTCGAGCCCAGGACACTTGAGAGGGGTAAATACTATCAGCCAGACCTTGACCCAAAGGAGCTCCTCTCAGAGGTTACTTCAAGGGCAACCCTCAAAGCCTTGCGAGAAGCCTACAACTGGTGCGATGAGCCTAAGATCGTTAACGAGTCGAAATGGGAGGGAATAGTCCACTACCCCTTCTGGGAGATCCGGTACTCCTACAATGGGAGGAAGTATTATGCCCTCGTAGACGCCACCGACGGGACAGTCGTATATTTAGAGTACCCTATAGGCACGAAGAAGAGAGGCTACCTCCTAAGCGCTGCAGCAGGCCTCCTACTCGGAGGAATGGTAATAGGAGCGGGACTAGGGTACGCTATAGGATCAACCACAGCAGGACTGGCCGGGGGCGCGGTATCAAGTCTGCCAGGGGTCTACAAGTTCCTCAGCCTCGGGGTCTCGAGGGTCGGGAGGTACGTGCTGGGTGAGAGGTTTGCCCGTGAGGACTCGTAAGCAGCAGGCGGAGGCTATCGCATTAGCGGCAGCCCTCTTCGTCGTCGCAATTTACCTAGTATTCAGGGGTCAGGGCTTCACCCTCCGCCAGCTAGTTGCCCTCCTCATCGCGGGGCCTAGCGGTGTCATGCTAGCCTACTACATATTCGATAGGACTGCCGAGGACAGACTATACGGTATAGGCCTCTACACTTTCACGCTCATAATAGGACTCATAATATACGGTATAAACGCTGTGCTTTTAGCAGGGATATTCCTCGCAGTAGTGGCAGTGCTTGTCATAATATCATTTATGAGGCCGGGATCGCCGGAGGCCGGGCCTTCAGGGTAGATTTAGTGATACTAACTTTTTCCTATTATAAATAAAAAATCTAAAATTTTAGTGTTTAAAAGGTACCTAACTCCCCCTTTGTGACGGGCTCCCCTCCGTGGAGGAACCTCCTCCTCTCGCTGATGATCTTCTCAATTTCGTCCAGGCTCTGGAGGATGGTTATAATTAACCGTGTATCGAACCACCCCTGAGCCCTGGCCTGGTCTAGGATCTGCTTGGAGGTCTCCTTTATAACATTGGCATACCCTATCATGGCGTTATCGATCTCCATGAGCTTCCTGAGCTCTGGCTCCTCAACTGTAAGCCTGTCGAACTTGGGCTGATAGCCCATCTCAAGGTGCTCAACCTCTCCGGCTATACTGTATAGCCTGCTCGCGACGGCCTCTAGCTGCTGTATGGGGTTACCGGGGATCTGGGTGATATTCACGAGCTGGCTACCGAGCTTCTGGGTTATTTCAGATACAGCCTTCTGGAGGTTACTGCTGGCCTCCCTCAGGAGGTCTGCAACGTATCTCCTGATAAGCCGGTCGTCCTCTCGTAAGAGCTCCCTCTTCTTATAACCCCTGTACCCGGGGACAAGCATCATTGCCTTCTCTATCCAGCCAAGCCTGGTCGACATCTTCCACGCACCTACCTATCACATCAAAGGGGGTCATACGCTATATTAGCCCGAGACCTTTCAGCTTTTGCTCTAGGTATTGTCTAAGCCTGTCGGCGTCAATGTCCCTCTCCTGGGCGTTGATGAACTGGCTGGAGCGGAAAGTGAACCCGCCTAGGCTGACCTGGCGCTCGTCTCTCTTCACCTTTGAGAAGAACCCTCCTTTCCTTTCTACGAAGTAGTATAACTTTGCGCTCACCTTAACGTCCTCTGGGCCCGTCGTGGTTAGTATCGGCGATCGGGTGCCCTTTCTGGTGTAGGTCACGTATATCTCTACCCTGTCAGGGATCTTTGAGAGGATCTTCTCCCTGTCCTTAGGGCTGTAGTGTCTCATTATGTCCCTCTCTATGATGTGTTTGACCTTCTCCTCGTCCTCTATCGCCATTGTTATCCTGTAACTGTCTCCCGCCTCGCCCTGACCCATACCCCTATAGCCGTTGTTCTGGAGTATGTCTGCTATGGTGTTAGCCACGTACTCGTCGAAATCGGATAGGAGCCTCTCGAACTCCCACTGCATCTTGACGGCATCGACAGCCTTCTCAGCCATCTCCTTAGCCTTCTTCATAATATCCTTGAACTTGACCAAAACCCCCACCCGCCATATTTACGTTCACTTTTCTATATAGATACGACGTGATCATATATGTATTACGTCCCACTACGGGAGTGTTTGGTGATTGAGTGGTGAAATGCCTTAACATAGTAGAGGTGGCGGGTAAGAGGCCCGTGATAGGGGAGAACGTGTTCATCGACCCGGGTGCAAGAGTGATGGGTGATGTGAGGATAGGTGATGATGTGGTCGTCCTATTCGGGGCCATCCTAAGGGGGGACGATGATAGCGTCACTGTTGGGAGGAGGTCAGTAGTCCTAGAGAACGCCCTACTAGAAGCTCCTGCTGGCCACCCCGTTGTTGTCGGGGAGGAGGTGCTTATCAGTCACGGGGCAATAGTCCATGGGGCCCGCGTCGAGAGGGGGAGCCTGATAGGTATTGGGGCGATAGTCCTAGACGGCGCCGTGATAGGGAGGGAGAGCATTGTCGCTGCAGGAGCGGTAGTCCCACCGGGGAAAATCATCCCCCCGCGCACTATAGTAGTTGGAGTCCCCGCAAAGCCTGTCAGAGAGGTCAGGGAGGAGGATCTCGCCCGGGTCAGGGAGGAGCTGGAGGCAGTCCACAGAAAGAGCAGATATTACAGGGAGGCCCTTAAATGTAGTGGGTGACCTAGGGCTTGAGCGGTGAGAAGTGGGAGGATCTCATACGCCCCGCAGCCGAGCTCCTCGCAAAATCGAGGCATGCCATAGCACTGACAGGGGCAGGGGTCAGTACGGCGAGCGGTATACCCGACTTCCGGGGGCCGCAGGGGCTGTGGAGGAAGATCCCGAGCTACAAGTTCAGCATAGACTACTTCCTCGAGAACCCAGGAGAGGTATGGGAGCTCTACCTACAAAGATTCCGGGCGATCGGTGCATTGAAGCCCAACCCCTCCCACTACGCTCTCGCTAAGCTCGAGAGTGAGAGTGTTCTGAAGGCCATTATAACCCAGAACATTGACGGCCTCCACCAGAAGGCTGGGAGTAGGAACGTTATAGAGCTACACGGAACCTTCAAGAAAGCAGTATGCCTCCAGTGCGGCAGGACGTACCCGATAGAATACGCTTTGAGACAGGTGGAGGAGGGACGATTACCGAGGTGTGAGTACTGTGGAGGGCTCCTCAAACCTGCGGTGGTAATGTTTGGAGAACCCCTGCCAGCAGTGGCATTAACAAGGGCCTTCTTCCACGCCGAGAGGAGTGATGTAGTACTCGTCGCTGGGAGCAGCCTCTACGTCTCACCAGCCAACCAGATACCCGTTATTGCTAAAGCGAGGGGCGCCAAGGTCATAATCGTGAACCTAGGAGAAGTATACCTCGACGTTGCCGACATAAAGATTGAGGCGCCTACAGAGAAAGCACTCCCCAGGCTATGCGAGGAGACGCTCAGACTCCTAGGGAAAGAGGGGGAGGGTTGCTGGGGCCCTGGAGGGGCGAGTGGTGAAGGCTTACAAGACTAGTATCTCCCTCTCATAAGCTTTTTCGTCCTTGATCGCTCCCTTAGCAATCGCCGATCCCAGCTTCCCGAGGGCCATGCTGGCAGCTATTGAAGCCGCACTCCTTGCAAGAGTCCTCTTCCTACTAAACCATACGTATAAGGCTATCTTATATTTCCCTGGGGGCGTCTTTGGGGTAGTGTAGAGCGTGAAGCTTACAGCCTTATAGGATTCGGGAGGAATGGTAACCTTATAGTATTGTCCCTCCTCGGGGCTCATATACATGCCTGTCGACTTAAGCCCCTTCCTCTTCGGGATCTCGAACCTTATCCTGGGCTCCTTCTCCTTATTGTCAGGGTTTTTGAAGCAGAAGACAAGATCCATTGATTTACCGGCTGGCACCTTGCTTGTAACCTTCCCGTCGACGAAGGGGAGGTTATAAAAGTATACTCCACCGGCCTCAAAAGGCTCTACTCTACGCCCCATAAGGGCCTCAAAACAGGACTTGGCAGGGTCTTCCTCGCTCCCCATCCTATGGGCACCTCTCCACGGGAGGCTCTTTAAAACAGGTAAAAAATGTTAATTCTATGATAGCTCAGAGTTATTATATATTGCCAGATTATGAAGTACGTGTTAAACTAAAACTGTTAAACAGGCGATATCGTTGTCGACAATCCTATATTCAGGACGGGCTAAGAATATACGTTCCCATGTCAGGCACAAAACGATTGGCAAGGAGGGAGTAGTGAATGCCAGCAAACCTGCCGCCTGAGGCTAAGGCCAAGCTGGCTAAATATAGTGACGCTAAGAGTATCGAGGAAAAGATCCAGGCATTAGAGGAGTTCCTGTCAGCCGTGCCCAAGCATAAGGGTACTGAGAACATTAGGCAATGGGCCAGGAGGAGGCTTGCAGAGCTCCGGGAGGAGCTGGAGTCGAGGAGGCGTAGAAGGGGAGGGGGCGGCCCCAGGATATTCATTGAGAAGGCGGGGGCGGCCCAGGTAGTACTTGTGGGCCCCCCTAACGTTGGCAAGAGCAGCCTCCTCCAGAGCCTCACAAACGCTAGGGCCCAGGTAGCCCCATACCCCTTCTCAACCACCCGCCCGGTGCCTGGAATGCTACAGTACGAGGACATACAGTTCCAGCTCGTCGACACTCCCCCACTAGTCCTAGACCAGCCGGACAGCCCGGTGAACAATAGGGTTATAGGCCTCGTGAGGAACGCTGACGCAGTCATCATAGTTGTGAGCCTAGCCTCCGATGACCCTGCCGGGGATCTCGTGAGAGTCCTGAAGTTCCTGGAGGAGAGGGGGATCGTTGTAACCCCCCAGAAGGGTATAGTGAGGGTGAAGAAGGACAGGAGCCAGACAGGGATTAGGGTGATCCTGAGGGGCCGTATGGTCGGGTTCACGGAGGATGACCTGAGGAGGCTCCTAGGCCAGTACAGGATCTATAATGCTGTCGTCGAGATCGAAGGTGACGTGACACTAGAGGACGTCGAAGAGTCACTATTCTCCACTAGGATGTATAAGCCGGCCGTCATAGCGATAACACACCCGAGGGCGAAGGGAGCGAGGAGGAAGGCACTCAGGCTCAAAAAGGTGATCCTGGAGGGGGTTCCGGTGCTCGTAGGCGACGCCAGGAGTGGTAGGGGGTTCGAGAGGCTGGGAGAGATACTCTTCAAGACGTTGAGGATCATCAGGATATACACAAAGCAGCCGAATAAGGAGCCAGACCCTAACCCCCTAGTCCTAAGGGTGGGTGCAACAGTCATAGATGCCGCCAAGAGGATCCATAAGGATCTCGCGAGGAAGTTCAAATACGCCAAGATCTGGGGGCCCAGCGCCAAGTACCCGGGGCAGAGGGTCGGGGCCTCCCACGTCCTCGCGGACAGGGACATCCTAGAGATACACGCTGACTAGCAGAGGGAACCAGTATTGGGTAACAAGAAGACAAGCGCCTTCGCGATAGCCCTAGCGTTCAGCGCCCTAGGCGGCCTACTAAAGCTGCTGGGAGGCTACAAGTATGGGAGCCTCGCAGTCCTAACGGACGGTGTGACCTGCGTTGCAAACCTCATCTCAGGCGCTTTCATACTATACATGCTACACGTGAGCCTCCTCCCACCGGACAAGGATCACCCTTACGGGCACAGGAGGTACATTTACTCGGGTATACTCTCCCTCATCATAGCCTACTCCCTTGCCGCGGGCTTCAACGTAGCCCTCCTAATCCTGAGGCCCCCGGGCGCCTACACGGTTGAGGGGGAGAGCGCCCTCTACGCCCTACTAGGAGGGGCCATGTACGGCGTGGCAGTCTATGTAGCCTCTAAGACCGGGTTAGCGGGGAGGAGTTATGCGGGCTTCACGGCGAGCGAGATCCTCGAGAGCCTCATCTCAGCGGGGAGTGCGGCGGCTGGGGCGTACATAGCGTCAGCGCTAGACTACCTCGGGGCTGTAGGTATAACCCTCTACATATTCGTGGAGCTCTACAACGAGTCAAAGCGTATACACCTAGTACTAGTAGAGTGGGCGCACCCAGCACTACACTCAAGGGTTAAAAGGCTCTTCGAGGGGAGAGGACTTAAGGTTAGAGACCTCCGCCTCCGCCTCTACGAGCACGGCCTCTACAAGGGCGACATAACAGTAGAGCCCAGGGAGGGGATCCCCATCGACGTCGCCGAATTGCTCGCAGATGAGGCGGCCCACGAGGCTAAGACCACGCTAGACGTAGAGCTCGTGGTTAGACTAGTAGGCTCTAGGAGGGAAGAGATATCCTCCTGACACCCCCGAGAATATGTGGGGCCCCTATGGGCTGACCGGGGGAGCCTCCTCGGGGGGCTATGGG
>WAOT01000033.1 GCA_015521115.1 Desulfurococcales archaeon | reverse complement strand
TGAGGAGCCTAAGCTGGAGGAGTAGGCCTGGATTCAGGACGTTAGGGCCTGTTCACAGTATAGATAGTATTTCTCCCATAACCTCCTCCGCCCCTTTAACGATCTTAGAGTATAGGATGCCTGTCAAGTCCTCGTGTAGTGTGTAGGAGCCTCTGCTATTTAATGAGTTGTAGATTCTTGAAATGGTTTCATAGTCAACGTTAATGGCGTACATTACATGGGTGTTCCTCTCCCACCTCTTCAGAATCTCAAGCCCCTCAATATGGCCGCACTTCTGTAGTGTGGCTATGAAGAGGGCTAGCTTGTTTACGGGGATCCTCTTATAGAGGCTCTGACTCCCTCCCCATAGTACGTACTCCAGTATGGCCCTGTTACTGTCTAAGTAGACTTCCCTGGAGACCGTGATACCCCTCTCCCTAGCCTTATCCGCAAGCCACCTGACCCTCACGTAGGATGAGGTACTGTTACTCTTAGCCACTATCTCTATAGGCTCCTCTACGTGTTGAGGGAGGTACAGTATGTTCGGGTGGTCAACGGTTACACGGAGGGCTAAGGCGTTTGAGAGGTACTCCCTAGCCTCCTGGGACAGCGCTGTGTAGAGGCTCGCGGGTAGCGCACTGGGCATTAGGACTATTATCGGCCTCCCCTCCCTGATAGCTTTCTCAATAAACCTGGCTAGGGTTCTATGGCGTGGCTCGCCCCTCCTAGCCATGCTCTCATACTCGTATATTACAACTCTCCTGTCAGAGAGGCTCTCTATGATTGAGGATATTATGGGTATCTCGTCTATACTTGGCTCCGATATGCTCTTCAGATAGACCTCTATTATTCCACGCCTTTCCCCGGGGAAGGTGTATACTTCACCCCACTCGGCTCGAACCGATATCTCCATGTTGAAGAAGGTCTCTACAAGCGCCCTGGCACAGTGAGAAGCACTGGCCTCGCTCAAAACGCTAACCCCTCTTCTTTGAGGTCTCAGCCCTCTTCTCCTCTTGGGGCCTTCTTAGCTGCTTGATCCTCTCAACAGCCTCTATTACCTTGAGCCAGTCGAGGATCTCATCCGGGGATCCCTCCCCTATTAGGCTCTTAACTTTAGACGCCGCATAGTGCTCGACCATCCTTATGGTGTAGTCAAGCCTGATCTCATCGGCTTGCTCCTCGTCGGATACAACTATGATCTTACCGTGTACGGGGCAGACGACGTCACCGCTCTTTAGGCGGAATAGGGGGAGGCCGCATATTGGGCACCTCTCCGCCAGCATCACTGCCCCTTGCATCATCAGCCTGGCCATCTTCTTGACAACCGCCGGATCCTTTGCCGGGTCTCTACTCCCATTTGACATGTTCTAACCCCCGGCTATACTGTTAGTACTGCACCCTCTTTCCTCTTCTCCTTCTTGCGCCATAAGATTATCACTACAGGCTCCCCCTGCCTGGGCTTGGAGACCAGGGCTACATTATCTCCTAGACGGTAGAAGGCTAGCGACCCCCTCGCATACCTATAATAGTTGAGTGCCACCGCGAGGCTGTCACTGTCAACGTTTATATCCGATAGCTTCCCCTCGCTCACCTCGTCGATACTAATCCTCTCGCCCGTCCTTTCAACCGTGGAGGCTGCTTCGGAGCCTATGACTACGGTGAGGTTTTCACCCACGTTTAGGCCGGGGAAGTCTTTACCCCCTATCTCTACTATTGAGAGAGATACCACGTAGTAGTGGCATACGAAGTGGCCTGTGTCAGGGTCTACAGCTGCGTGCAGGTCGACAAGGGCATCCATAACTGCGTGGGGGATATATCCACTCTTTGACTTAACCCTAATCATACCCCACACCCATTCAAGGGTTGAAGAGGTCTTGGAGTTTATTATACTGGGCGGAGGTGTAGGTCGTGGGATGCCGTGGAGAGACGCTAGAGAGAGGGTTGAGATTAGCAAGAAGCTAGCTGGCCTGCTAAGACATTACGGTGAAAAGTACGGTGTCAGAGTCGACGGCGAGGGGTGGGCGAGAATTGAGGATGTAGTAGAGGCCCTCAAGAGGATGGGGTTCCACGTAACCATAGACGACATTATCAGCCTTGCCGCTGAAGACGAAAAGGGCAGATACGAGGTCAGGGGGGACAAGATCCGGGCGAGATACGGGCATAGTGTAAGGGTTAGCATACGGTATGAGGAGTCCTGGGATGTAGAAAAGCTGTACCACGGCACCCCCCTAAGGAACCTGAGAAGTATCATGGAGAGGGGCCTACTCCCCGGTAAACGGCTCTATGTACATCTAACACCAGACCCTAAAACAGCGCTGGAGACGGGGAGGCGTTATGGAAGGCCTGTCGCCCTCCTTGAAGTAGACGTTAGGTGCCTGCGGAGATCGGGTCGGAGACTGTATAAGGCGACAAGCGTTGTCTATCTAACGGATTCAGTCCCGCCCGACTGTATCAGGGTTGTCGGGGTCTACTAGGCTCATAACGGTAATAGACAGACTACACTCTCCCCGCCGACCTTCCACCCCCTACGCCTGTACCCCTCTATTATTGAGTCGACGCATTCAAGGTCAACATAGCTTGAACAGCCGCCGAGGAGGCCTCTCAGGTAGGCCACCGCCCCCTCCAAGCCCTCGGCGATCTTGAGGAGTAGGGCTGAATATATGGCGAGGCACTTCCCCATACGCCTGTCCAACTGGTTCATCACCGCTTCCCCGCAAATATGGGCCTCATAGTAGCGTTCTCCCTCGAGAAGTCTCCGGAAGCACTCTATAGAGCCTTTGATCTCTTCGTCCACCAGCCTAACGTATATCCCTTCGGGAGGGGTCGTAACCGCCTTAACCCCTAAGGGGGCGAGTACTTCTACCCTGTTCCTGCTTGTCCGCACAATTATAGGGCCCCTTGCAATCCTCCTAGCATAGCCTACTACCTCGCCCTCCGGCCTAGTGCATGACTCCACAAGTATACGGCCTACCGCATGCCTGTCCCCGTCCAAGGCGTCAGACCCCCTAGGATACGGGCTCCCAGACAATCCCTAGCCTTGTGGCCGTCTTTCTAGCCTCATGGATCTCCCTGTAGGACGGCCTCCTGGCGATATCCTTCCACCTCCGGGGGTTCCTCGCTACGAGGTGCATGGGCCTGTACTGATCCATTATATTTACGAGTACCCTATCCTTGGGGAGCTCCTCTGCTATGAACCTTAGGACGGGCTTTGTGCAGCACTCTAGGTGGTTGGGGAGGACTAGGTGTCTTATTATCATGTCACCGTGTTCAGCCGCTATTTTGAGGTTCCTTGTCACGACTTCCCAGTATCGGGGTACTGCGCTTAGCCTGAAGGCACACCTGTTGTTCCCATACTTCAGGTCTGGGAGCCATATGTCTATAAGGTGTACGATTATCTTCATAGCCTCCAGTGTGAGGTACATGTTGCTATTCCATAGCTGTGGTATGTTGCTCTCAACATAGTTGAGGCTACCCACTATTGTGTGTATGTTGGGGGTAGGGTCTCCTCCAACATGGTTAATGTTTCTAGCCCCTTTCGAGGCGAGTACGTCCTGTATGTATGCCAGCTCCACCTCGCTGACGGCCTTGCCCGCCCTCGGATATACCTGGCTGATATCATAGTTCTGGCAGTAGACGCATGTGAAGTTGCACCCCCCGTAGAAGATCGTCCCGCTCGGCACGAGGGGTGCCTCCTCGCCGAGGTGTAGGAAGGCGCTGTGGACGTACGTCTTAATGTCTAGCCTGCACGCCCCGATCCTCTCGTACCTGTTGACCATACACCTCCTCTCGCATAGCCTACAGGGCGAGGCCAGCCTCCACGCCAGCTCCCTCTTAAGGTCTAAGAAGCTTACCTCAACCCTATCCTTACGGTACTTCTCTACGTTGACCCTATCGGACTCTTTAACCTTAAACCACTCCTCCATGAAAGCCTTCTCCAACTTCTCGTGGATCCTCCAGAGCCTCTCCTCCTCAACGCTATGAAGCTCCCCCCGCCTTAGTTGGGGCACCTCGAGAGTCCTAGCGATTAGGAACTTCGCAGGCTTCTCACCCTTCATTACACTATAGTACCAGCCGAGCCTCTTCACAACCCTCTTATCCCTCCACACTGTTACCGCATCGGGTCTCACCATTCTCCAGTCGACCACAGCCTCCGGCACCCCTCGGGTTTTAGCTTTGGCAGAGTGGGGCTCACCCTAGTGTACATGTTCGAGCTAAGACTTAACACTCCTAACCAATACCCGTGATTCCATCTAGGGTGATCCCGATGAAGTTGAGGCTTCCAGTTGCTTTGACTATTGCTGGTAGTGATAGTGGTGGAGGGGCTGGGATTGAGGCTGACCTCAAGACGTTCGCAGTCTTCGGTGTTCACGGAACCGCCGCCATTACTAGCGTAACCGCCCAGAACACCCGGGGAGTCTACGGCGTCTATGACCTCCCCCCGGAGGCTGTTGCTAGGCAGATCGAGGTTGTGGCAGAGGATCTTGGCGTTGACGCCGCTAAGACCGGCATGCTCAGCAACAAGGACATAATAGAGGCTGTAGCTAAGACCTTGAGGAAGTACGACTTCCCACTAGTAATAGACCCCGTAATGGTTGCTAAGAGCGGTGACCCCCTACTTAGAGAGGACGCCGTAGAGTCCCTAGTGAAACTCCTCTTCCCTAGGGCTCTAGTTGTGACTCCAAACAGGATGGAAGCGGAGAAGCTCGTCGGATTCGAGATCCGCTCCCTATCAGATGCTGAGAAGGCCGCCAAGTATATTGTTAGGGAGCTGGGCCCCGAGGCCGCTATCGTCAAAGGCGGGCACCTCCAAGGTGATGAGAGTGTTGATGTAATGTTCTACAGGGGCAGGGTCTACACCTTTAGGAGCCCTAGGATTGTAGACGGCTGCTACCACGGCACGGGCTGCGCCTTTAGCGCAGCCATCACCGCTAACCTGGCGAGGGGGCTGCCCCTCGATGAGGCTGTCAGGGTGGCTAAGAAGTTTATCACAACAGCAATAATTTACGGGATACGGGTCGGAAGAGGACATTGTCCAGTAAACCCGGTGGCATGGCTCGAGTTGGATGCTGAGAGGTTCAGGGTTAAGAGGGATGTCGAGGAGGCTGTGGAGGCCCTCATAGAGGCTGAAGACATACTCTACGACTACATACCCGAGGTCGGGACAAACATTGCAATGGCCCTCCCACCAACTTACGCCTCATCCCGCGATGACGTCGCCGGTGTTCTAGGTAGAATTGTCAAGGCGGGAGGGAGCATTGTAGCGGTAGGCCCCGTCGAGTTCGGTGCGTCAAGCCACATGGCCCGCCTAGTACTCGCCGCCATGAGACACGACCCCCGCATCCGTGCGGCGCTCAACGTCAGATACGACGAAGACCTTGTGGAGGCGTTCAAGGAGCTCGGATACACTGTTGTATACGTGCCTAGGGAGGAGGAGCCCCTCGACGTGGCGGCCAGGGAGGGAGCCAGCCTGCCGTGGGCGCTTGAGGAGGCTGTTAGGAGGGCCGGTAGGGTACCGGATGTGATATACGATAAGGGCGGTATAGGTAAGGAGCCCATGGTAAGAGTCCTAGCACCCACCGCCACGCTAGCAGTCAAGAAGCTCATCCACGCGGCGGAGAAGGCGTCCCAAGCATAGAGGAACACCAGAAGTGGGTGCGGGCTCTGATGTCAACGCCTCTATCATAGCCTATACCTGGGGGCTCGTCTCCCCCTTAGGCTTCCTCATCGCCCGCACCCATGATAAGCGGGTGATGATTGAGGGCTTAAGTTTAGAAGCTGGGTGCCTCAACGACCTTCCATGCTATTTCCTTAGCCTGCTCTAGCCTCTCCTGGAAGTTTTTGAGGAACTCCTCGAGCAGGTTCCACGCCATCCTCTTGCACGCGCCGCAGAGGAGCCTTCCGCCACGGCAGTCCTCGTAGACCCTCCTCAGCTCCCTATCGTTGGGTATAAGACCGAAGAGGTAGAGGTCATACACAGTGCAGGCCTCAGGCACCCCGCCAAGCCTGCGCTGCTCCTCGGCTGTCGCCCTCCCCCCTGTGAGTGCGGCCATTAGCTTCCTCCTAGCGAGATCTGGGGGGTCGGATAGGAATATTGTGAAGTCGGGCCTCGAACTGCTCATCTTACCACCGTCAAGGCCCCTAATGAGCTTGTGATATGTGGCTGCGGGCTTCTTCAGCCCGAGATCCCTTGAAAACCTGTCTGCCAAGTCCCTAGCAAGCCTGATGTGGGGATCCTGATCTGCACCGACTGGTACCACTACGTTCTTGTAGCCGCCATACTCTTCGAGCTCCACGTGTAAGATGTCCGCAGCCTGGGTCAGGGCTGCCACGACCTTTGCTGGTGTCAGATCCCCGTAGATGTCCTGGAACTCGCTGGCCGTCACCTTACCGCTAAACATCTGGATAAGCCTGTAATAGGGAGTCCCCCTGTTTGTCTGGAAATAGAATGTTGTCTTCTCGGGGTCTAGGCCGAGTGCTATCATTGAGGCGACATACTCCTCTACCGCCAGTTTGATGACCTTCTCCCTGGGGAGCCTCCTGACAGAGTACGCCTCCGCATCTGCGAGGGCGACGAAGACCTTCACACCGAGACTTCTCTGGTAGTAGAGTAGTTGGTCGACGGTCAGCTTATGTCCTAGGTGGAACCTGCCGGATGGCATGAAGCCGGTTAGGACAGCTGCCTTCTCTCCCCTCTCTAGTGCTGAGACGATAACCTTGTCGAAATCCCTGTGGCCGAAGATTATTCCCCTCCTCATATGGAGGCTTAGTGGGAGCCCTTTCTCCACCATGAGCCTCATAACCGTGTGGAAGGGTTGGATGCCGAAGACTTTCACGAGCTGGTCATAGTCCTTTATCTTAACGGTACCCCATGGATCGACGCTGGAAGGCTCAGCCAACCATTCCACCCCCCATGAAAGGTTAGGTACCGGTTCCGGTGTCAGGGGCTATTGAGATATAAGACTACTATGTGGAGGGGGCGCCTACCCCTTCCCTTTAAGCCTATACCTCCTAACCCCGCTCTCATCATAGTACTCTATGAGGCCGGCGTGGAACAGCTTGTTAAGCCTCCGATATAGGGGGGTCTTGGGTATGCCCGTCTTCTCCATTAGCTCACTAGCTGTTAAACCCTTCTCACTACCCTGAAGGGCTTCTAGGATCTTCTTGTCTCTCTCATCCAGGCTTGAAGAGGAAATAGATATCGGGGGGCCTCCCCTATGGCTTGGGGTACGCCTTTTTAAGAGGTAGTATGTAATGACTGCCGCAACTATCACAGCCACCGCAATGCCAATAGCTACTGTTGTAGTACCATGTCCCCCACCTCCAGCACCACCGCCTGTGCCTGTCCCACCAGCTCCACCCGCTGTTGTGCCCCCAGTGGGGGCTAGGTAGTAGCGTACCGTCACTTTACCGGGCTGGAAGTTGTAGGTTACGGTATTATTTACCAGGATGATCCTAGGGTTAGGGGTAATGAGGGTGGGGATGGCGTCTGCCGGTAGTATTAGTGTAGTGGGGCAGCTCATATTATAGGAGAGGATCCAACTGGCCCCCTCCTTACTTGTCAGGTCTAGTGTTATGTAGGAGACGTTCACCTTCTTCTCGCCATCGACGAGCCCGACTGTTAGCGTGTTATTATTTATCTCAACAGGGAGGACTACCCCCTCTGTCTCTGCCTCTGCATAGACTGGGTTACCCTCTACTATTATCGACAGGTTGAACCCTGCCGGCAGCTCTCCATTTACCCTGAGCTGTAGGAGGATCTTAGCGCTCCCATCGTCCATTACTGTGATGATCGCCTTCTCACAGCTGACCGCCGACGTGTTAAACGCCGGGTAAGGCTGTGAGGCCGCCACTAGGGGTGCTAACACTAACATTGATATCAATGCAACCACTATCCCAGTATATGTCCGTGTCACCGGCTCCACCTCCCTGATAGTCGCCTCACACCGTTTACGGCTCAGAGGGCCTCCAGAATAAATAACGTGTGAATATGGCAAGGAGAAAAAGATAGGCTAACTCGGGGCTCCTATTTTAGGGCATGTGCTCGTTTATCCAGTTTATTATCGTGTCGATCTTCTGTATCAGCCACTGCGGTGCTGTTGCGGGTAGGCTCTCCTTGAGGGCGATGAGCTGCATCTTCTCGTTTGTGAGTACCATCTTATACTTCCAGGCCGGGATCTTGCCCTCCTGGTACTTCTCGTATAGCCTCTGGAGCATCTCCATCTTCCTGTCGAGCATCATGCTTATTGATGTGTAGGCGTGGCTCATCACCCTGTTCTCCATCCAGTGCATCCTCCTGATCTCGTGCACGCCCTGCCTAACTATGTCTCTGACATGCTCCGGTAGCTGGAGCTGTTCTAGCTGTGATAGTGTGGCGTTGATAGTCTGGACTGTTAGGGTTAGGTTTGTGGCGACCCATGTAAGGTTACCCTCTAGGCTTGCGTTGTAGGCCTGGTCTAGGTATGTCTGCGTGGTGTTTAGACAGTCTACTATGAGGGTGAGCGCTACCGCTATTGTATCGTTAGTATCGTTCACTGGGTACTGCTCAGCGAGCCTCTGAGCCCTCTCTAGTAGGATCCTGTTCCTGTTGTCGAGGCCCTGGAGTATGTCTGTCAGGTTGCTTATTATGCTCTCATTGCTAGTGTTAATAGCTTCTAAGGTTCTGTTCACGGCGATCTCCAGGTGGTTGAGCTGCCTCACTAGGTGGAGTGTCAATATGCTTACGGTTGCTGTTCTGTGGATACTCCAGTAGGCCCTCACGGTGGCCATCCTGACCTCTCTCACGAGCTGTACTGTGGCCTGCCTGATGAGGTGTCTGGCCTGTGTAGTGTTGCTCATGTTAAGTGCCTCCTCGGCCTGCTCGAGTATCTGGATTGTCTGGTTTACCGCCTGCAGTAGCTCTGTTAGGTTGGCTCCAGTCATATTCTCTATTTCTATTATTCTTTTTCTTATCTTTTCTAACACCCTCATTCTCGCCTCTATCGCCTTCTCCATCGCCCTGATCTCTAGCTCCTTCTTAACGTCCTCTGGGAGCTGTGACCACACGTAGTCGGCGACCGGGCCGAAGGTTATGCTCGCGTTAGTTGCTAGCATGACTGCAAGCGTAACGTTTACTGACAGGTTCGCCCCAGCCTGTTCTAGTAGGGATAGGGTCTCATTGACCCTCTCACTTAGATCCTCTGGGAGTGTAATGTTGTACTCTTCTGCTAGTGCTAGTGTCCTGTTTACAAACTTCTTAACTCTCATTATGTAGGCTTCAGCGGCGTTCACCCCCTGGTTGGGCTGCGCCTCAGCAACTCCCAAGCCCTGGAGCATGACCGCTATTGGCTGAGCTAGCAGTGCCAGCACCAGTAGGGCCGCTGTGATCCTCGGAGCCGTCCTCCATATTCCTCCCATCTCGGCTTCACCTCCACTCGGGGTCTCACACCCACCCTTTGAATAGGGTGGGGGGTTCTAGATTAGGGAGAACTAGGGAATAGGGCGGGAAGAGGGGCGGGAAAGGCGGGAAAC
>WAOT01000001.1 GCA_015521115.1 Desulfurococcales archaeon | reverse complement strand
TTGAAATGATTGCGTCTGGCATGAGTATCGAGGAGATTTTGGAGGAGTATCCCCAGCTAAACAAGGAGATGATTCTTGAGGCAATAGCTCTCGCAGCTGAACTCCTTAGGAGGGAGAGGCGTGTCATATCGATTTCTGCTTGATGAAAACGTACCCAGAACAATTTTTAAGCTACTAAGACAGAAAGGCTTCCACGCTGAATATGTACCCAAAGGTGTTGATGATAGAACAGTTATTAAAATAGCTAGAGAAAAGAACTCTATATTAATTACAAGAGATAGCGATTTTGCTGATGAGTTGAGCTACCCGCCTAACTCTCATCCGGGCATTATTGTGCTTCGCATCCATCCCTCACTACCAAGGGTGATTGCTGAACGCCTTGTATTCTTGTTGGAGAATATCAAAGAGCTGAACGGGAAGATTATAATAGTATATAATGATAGAATAGAGATTATTGGAATATAACAATTTTCTTAAAAGTGTTACCAGTTAGGTGGTGGGCCCGCGGGGATTTGAACCCCGGACCTCCGCCGTGTGAGGGCGGCGTCCTAACCAGGCTAGACGACGGGCCCACCCGGGGCTTGTTGTTTCCGTTCCACTCGTGTTATACTTTTGCCGTCGTTATTAAGCTTTAGAGTGTGATAGTTTTGTCTAGGATTGCTTCTAGTTTAGACATAGCTGGACATAGCTGTAGTGGGTGGTGTTCATTGTGTGTTTGCACTTTATTATTGTACTCTTTCACATACTGATATAATGGGGTGGGCTTTGCATGAGACGTGCGTACCGTGTGGAGGAGGTCATGACTAGGAAGCCCGTGACCGCCCGTGTCGGTGAGACTGTTATGGATGCTGTCATGAGAATGGCTGAACTCAGTATTGGGGCACTGCCTGTTGTTGACGAGAGTGGAAGGTTGGTAGGGATATTCACGGAGAGGGATCTCCTTAAGAGAGTTGTTGCTAAGGGATTGGATCCCCGTGAGACCCGTATCGAGGAAGTCATGACTCCGAATCCTGTTACGGTCAGTCCCGACGACACTGTTGAGGAGGCATTGAGGATTATGAAGAAGATCAAGGCTAGACATCTACCAGTCGTGGACAGAGAGGGTAAGCTTGTCGGCATAGTTAGCATTAAGGATATCGAGTTCGTTGAGCCCTAGGGCTTCAGGCCGATCTCTGAGGCTATCCTCCGGGCCTCTGCTATGACCTCCCATATATTCATTCTCTTACTCCCACACGGCCTGCAGGCCTTATTGACGGGGTTCCACACGCATCCCTCGTCCAGGAAGTGTTTGGCTTGCATTAGTGATAGTAGAGTGGTGCCTACTCTAGACTCTACGGAGTAGCCGGCAGTGTGGGGTGTCATAATGATCCTCGGCTTCCCATATAGTTTAGCCCGTGGTGAGCCCATGGGCAGTGGTTCTTCGGGGTGAACGTCTAATACGAAGAATAGGTCGGGCCTCCGCTCCCACGCCTTGTAGACAGCACCATCTCCCTCTGTACCACCCCTACCCACGTTCACATAGACCGCGCCCTCGGGTAGGAGGGCCAGGAGGTCATCGGTGACTAGCCCTCTAGTTTCATCATTTAGTGGGAGGGAGTTGACGAGAATGTCACTCTCCATAAATAACTCATCTAGTGAGACCCTCTCCGCCCCATAGGCCTGCTCCAGCCGGGGCTTAGGAGTTCGGGAGTAGTAGAGGATTTTTGATGGGCGGAAGGGTAGGAGTTTAACGAGGAGGCTCACAGCAATCCTCCCCGCTCCTAGAAGACCCACCCTCCTGCCTGCTACGAGGCCTCCCGCCAGGTGGGTGGGCCACCCCTGCTGCTCCCATTTGGGGAAGTAGCTATGTCTATCAACCAGCCTTCGAAGGGCGGCCAATATCCCTGCGAGGGCCTGCTCAGCTACCGCTTCGGAGATGATTTCTGGCTGGTTAGCCACGCACACCCCCTTCTCCTCTGCCGCTTTCACGTCTATATGGTCGTAGCCACTACTCCTTGCTATGATAAGCCTTAGACATCCAGGGTCACTGAGCATCTCTCCCGTCACGGGAGTGAACCAGTTTATGAGAACGGTGCTCTTCCTAGCCCTCTCCCACCATCTCCCATCCCCCCACTCGACTGTCAAGCCCCTAAACCTTTCTAGTATGGCGTGTGGTATAGGCCTATTCGAAAACACCCTCCCACACATGGCCAATTCGTGACTCCCTCCTATAGTCTGTGCCTGCAATGTAGAGAACGTGTATCCCACTGTTTTATCTCAATGCGTATGTAAAACGTAAAGACCACGCTACACTACCTTATGCCAACGGGCGGGCAGAGGATGTTCCGCAAGAGAAAGAAACAAACACCCATTAAAGACCCTAATGTCATCAGGCTAATCGAATACTACATGGAAAGAACCGGCAAACCATATGAGGAAGCGTTAGCTGAGCTGGTTAAGAAAGGCTATGACTACTGGCTCATTGAGACAAAGTACACAGACAAGAGCGTAGGCCATGTAATAACACAGGGATTCATAGATAGGTACTCAACAGTACTTCACGCCTACTTTACATGCAAGCTCAAACTTAGAGAGGCGTACGACGACTTAAGGAAGCTCACACTCACCCTCTCAAGCCTCCTAGCAGAGGTAGAGCACGGTGGCCTACGAGGGAACCGCTTAGAACTAGAGGATCTCCGGAGGAGGCTCACGGTATTCTATGAGAGGTATGTTAAGAAGCTATCAGCAGAGGAAGAAGACGGTGTTGATATGCAAGAGATCCTACAAGATCTAGAGAGGATCCTGAATGCCCTGAGAAAGCAGGAGGACGGAGATAAGAAATTATAGCCTCCCTCAGAGACATAGCCAAAAGGAAGCGATCGGGCCGGTAGCTCAGCCTGGAAGAGCGCCGCCCTCGCACGGCGGAGGCCCCGGGTTCAAATCCCGGCCGGTCCACCACCCAGAACCTCTTCCACCCCTCGCTGCACCCGGCCCTCCGACCTTAGACGATGAATTAACTACATCTTGTGCTTGCGATGGTTTAGAGCACTTCTTAGCACACTACTCCAGTAGTATCCTGGTGAGCAAGCTGTGTTCCTGTTTGGTCAGTTTCTTGGCCTTACCGAGCGTCCTGTAGATTTATTAGGTACGTGTCATTTCTGTCAAGGGCCAGATATATTGCTGCTAATGAATATGTTGAGGTTGTCTACGTGGATACTGTGCTGAGCAACACGCTTATACATATTCTTCATTAAAAATTAATTTTTATACAAATTTTTCTAGTTATATTGAGTTATCCTGTATAGTAGAGACGCCGAAAAGATCTCCCACGCCGTTATTATTCCTACGAGTGCTAGCGTTACAATACTAGCTCCTTTCATGTAGAGCCCCAGGATTATTATCGATAATAATGTTGTTCTGCCTACGCTATCCATTACCGCGTAGGACGCTGCCACATACCAGAGTGGCCATACGTCCCAGTTTTTAGGAGGCTTCTCGGGCTTGTCTTTTGAGAAGACCGTGTAGGAGACTGTGGACGCTGTTAGTAAGGGTAGCAGTAGGAGTACGCTTAGGAGTGATCTGGTGGTATAATAGAATGCTAGGAACGAAGTGACAGGTATAAGGAGTGAGAGTGTTATTGCCAGTTTTTTCGAGTTCTCTAAGCCTAGTCTTACCGGTAGTGTGCCTATACCCTTGCTCTTGTCGTGGACGTACTTGTCCATGTGCTTACCTATTAACACTAAGCTTACCGCCGCTGCGTATGGAAGATAAAGGATGGCGACCAGTGGTGGGTGGTGACCTGTTAATGCGAGGTATGTTCCTCCCGCTATCACCGGGCCCCAGACAATAGCTACCAAGACCTCGCCCAGCCCATATCTCTTTGCATCAAAGAAGAGCCCAGCATAGCTGGCTATGACAGCAGCCCCTACAACAGCTAGGACGGGTATCAGAGGGGAGACTCTTACTCCCAGATAGGCGGCGAGCAGGGCATCATAGACCCCTATAACCAGTACTGTTATCTTAAGCTCTGACCGGCTAACTATACCGTCAATGAAGGGGTGCGGGCCATAGAGGCTTCTAAAGTAGCTGGGCTCGTCGAGCCCGGACTTATAGTCGTAGTAGTCGTTAACTAGATTATCAAGCAGGTGTGTGAGGACGAAGGCTACGAGTAGGGCCGAGTATAATGTTAACCGGAACTTACCTTCGAGGAGCCAAGCTAGGCCCGCACCAATGGAGACGCTGTAAAAGGTCATGGGAATTACGCAGAGCCTGCTAGCAGCTATGAGCCTCGTTACCCCGTCTACACTGTCACCAGGGGGTACTCTACACTTCCTAAAGCTATACCATAAAGCACTGAGCCTCCCCACTCGTGGTCGCCCCAAATAGGCTTAACGAGTTAGGCCTTGAAATACTGCGGCTGGGAAGACGTTATGGTAGTCATATGAGGGTTCTCTGATAAAGGGGGCTTCAGACTTGAAGAGTACCTGCTTACCAAAGTGAGTGACAACGAGTGCCCTGAACTATGTCACAACCTCTTGACAACTAGATCAGAGATCCCTTGCCAGTACTCAAGGCTGAGGTGCAATTTACCGCCCACAAAGGTACCCCTAATAGGAGTTAGGTTAACACCACTTAGCTAGAGGCACTCGCCATACGATAACTTAACGCTTGAAGTGCTCTACAAGTTCCTGGAACCATGCTATTGTGTGACCACAGACACTAGCCCCAGAGCAATCCGGCTAAAACCCTAAAACCGTTTAAAACCCAATTGTGTTGGCATGCAAGTGATGTTCTATATCGTTGCAGAGGCGGGTAAAACACTAATAACTCCCTCCGACACGAAGGTCAAGAGTGGCGGTGAGTGGGCCCGTCGTCTAGCCTGGTTAGGACGCCGCCCTTACACGGCGGAGGTCCGGGGTTCAAATCCCCGCGGGCCCACTAACAGAGTTCTCGCCATGTCTTCTTCATTAATATTCTACAGGGCCCGGCTGTATCTAAGCTCTAAACCCGGCCTAATCCAATAAGGACTCTATTAGGAGGGCTAATCCCACTATTATTGGAATTAAGTATGTTATTATAACTATTTTCCATGCTATAGCGGCTCTTTTAAGTAGTTTTGAGAGCGTGTAGAAGGATCTTTCTCCCCAAACCCTTAGCTTCTTTTTCCCGCTGGCTATTTTGAGGCTGCAGTTGCTTGGTGTGCACCCGGTTTCTAGCCTTTTGATGAGGGAGGCTAGCCTTTCGCTCCACCTGAGCTCTCCGAGGTTAGTCTCATCTACTATGCAGCTATGGTCGTCTATTGTTATGATGTGAACTCTTTCTCCTAAGTGTTCCCAGTACCTCGGGGCGGCGGATCTCTCCACGTTGTTTGACGGGATTATCGCGATTGAGGCGCAGTTAGTCCTACAGCATTGTTTATAGACTGCAATCCACCCCTGACAAATGTTAGCCTCCCGCATCAGATCATCGCTTATATTGACTTTCACTAGACAGCATCGGGGCGAATCGCATTCTTCAACCATCATGAGGGCATGCTGTAGGGCGTCTCTTAGTCCGTAGTGGGATGGGTTATCTGTTGTGATGCAGTGCCCGTCTACGAATATTACATTCCTCGCCATATCTCCTAGCAGATCGCATGGTACGTCTTCCGATCCATCCCTCCTAAATGCTATGATTAAGGGTTTCTCAGTGCATCCCAGGAGTATGGTCGTCCATCCATTGTATCTAGCCACCTTCGGTTCTAGCGGTGTACACTTTACCCCCCGCTTTGTAGCTTCTCTTGCTATAATTTTAGCATATTCTCGTGAGTCTTTTGAGAATACAAGGTTCCTCTCATGACTCCCGCACCCATGGAGAGGTATCAGGGTGTCACGGCTTTCCTCAAGTAGGGCTTGGGGGAATACACTACTGCTTATACCCTTAAGGGGGCCGTAGTGTATTCCCGGCTCTACCAGGCCTTTTACACTCCCACTCTTATCATCTATCAGGAGGGCGTTCCACTCGATATCTCGGGTTATGCCCGGTATTGCATGTTCGAAAATCTCCCCGCTTTTCCTCCTCATCGACTCGATCGCCGCCTTCACATACTTCATGCCTTCCTGGCCGAAGATAGCATAAAAGGCTACAGGAACTGAGAGTGTTGATAACGTGTACCAACCGAAGGACTCAGGGTTCAACGGGAGTGTGAGTAGGGGTGCCCCTGTGACCGAGTATATTATGAGGCTAACAATATCTCCTAGACCATACGCTACAAGTGATAACTGTAGGGTTAGGGGCCACAGGGGGAAATTGTTGTCAACTCTCGTGCCCACCGAGTATATCATTGTGTATGGTAGGGTGTATGCTAAGAGCCTAACAGCTGACCACAGTATGCTCTCCGATTTTTGCCTCCAAATGAAGACTAGGACGAATACAACTAGGTCGGCAGCCAGAACTCGTAGTGTCAACGGATTAAATATTGTGGCGGCAGCATAGGTTAGGGCTACAGCCGCTCCCGCAGCTGGCCTATAGTATTTGCCCTTCAACACGCCATCCTCCAGCCCTCTCCCAGGCCCCCCGTAGTCCGTGGAATAATGGGTTGAACCATATAGATGCCTCTAACCACCCTATGGCTTAAACAACTTTTAGACCGCTCACACTTAACCTATCACCTTTCAACCGGATAAGTGGTAGAGGGAGCAGTATTGAAAGCATTAGAGAGGAGAGGGATCGTCAGGGATCCGATACATGGGTTCATGGAGATAAAAAATATAGAATACGACCTTATACAATACCCCCTACTCAGGAGGCTCCACGATATAAAGCAGCTCGGGCTAAGCCACCTAGTATTCCCCGGAGCTACCCATTCAAGGTTCAGCCACTCACTCGGAGTCATGGAGGTCGCCGGTAGAATAGCTAAGAGGCTCGTAGAGGTTGCCAGAAGAGGTAAGTATTGCGGCTACTTCTTCGAGCACTGCGATAGGGGGACAGAAGAGTTCATCGAGGTAGCTAGACTCGCAGGCCTCTTACACGATATTGGTCACCCACCACTTAGCCACCAGTTGGAGATCAGCCTGATAGAGCTCGCTCGCATGAGAGCCCTACAAGGAGATGAAAGCCTATATGAAGCTCTACTGGCATCTAAAGGGAGCTCGGGGGGTAAGCTGCATGAGGCATACACGAAGACCTTCCTCAGACGCTTAGTCGGCCTTATAGAAGACGAAGAATATGAAGACTTTGTAAAAGCAGCAGCGGCTGTTCTAGGGGGGATCAGTAAGAGGGAGGCAGCTGACTCGCTCGAGAGGCTGGGACTAGCCACAGGCTCAGTAGACCTCATCAGGAGCATCATAAGCCACGAAATAGTTGACGCCGACCGGCTAGACTATCTCATAAGAGACGCTCACATGTGTGGAGTCGTATTCGGACACATAGACATAGAAAGGCTTCTTGTGGGTCTAGAGCTTGATGATTCCCCCGAAGGCCCGGTAATAACCGTTCACTCAAGGAGTATGCAGACAGTCGAGGACATATTTGATGCGCGCTACAAGATGTATAAGACGGTATACTATCACCATAAGTCCATAGTCCTCAACGTAGCGCTTACTAGGGTCTTAGAGGCTATTGTAAGCAGTTGGGACGAGGTTGCACCCGATTATCTAAGAGAGTATCTAGGTGGCCCCGAAGGACTGTACTCGCCCGAGAGGATTGCCTCCATGATTATAGACAGGGTATCACTCTTTACGGATCACGACTTTACCGCCCTGGTAAGCAATCTCATGTCGAAGGGAGATAGGCTAGCGAAGAGGTGGGCTAGATCCATCCTTGCAGACCGATGGCTCCTCCCCATATCACTTATAAAGAGGCCTGACAGTTTCATTATGGAGCTCACCAACACCCTAGGTGTGGCCCGGAATGAAAATGATGATTTCGAACTTACCGAAACGATCTCTAAGGAGCTGGGCAACCTCGCAGACGAGATAAACAGTAGGTTTAAGGAGAAGATCGCTTCAGTCCTCACTGGAGTTAATATGAATAGTGTTGTGGTAGAAGTAAGAAGGGAGAGGGTCGTGGGCTCTGATGTCAGCGACGAGTTCTACTCGCGCTCAATATATGTAAGGTTCCTTTCAAGGTTAGGCAGAATTCATTTAATATTTGCTTATGTCTACTCAGACTATGAGAATGTGCATAGGGAGCTTTACAGGGAGAGGAGCAAGCTAAGGAGAATTTATAGGGAAGCCGTGATAGAAACGCTCACAAATGCGCTCAGGAGGTAGCCTCTCCCCGGACTCTCCTCTTGATCATCTCGACTAGGTCATCGTCTACCCTCAGGCCGTCTTTGAGGTCGTCTATGATCCTCTGTAGCTCTCTCCTGTCTAGCTTGAGCTCTAGGGCTATGCTCCTCATCCAGTACTCGCCGCGCTCAATTATCATGTCCAGCCCCTTCTCAACGTCACCCCCGCCCAGTTCCAACGCCGCCTTGACTACTGCAGCGGGTATCACCCACCTAACGTGCCAGTATGTAAGCTGGGACAAGACCGCTCCACCCTCTGGATCCAATTGTCGTCCCCAGGTTATTCCATTATTCTGGACGCGGCGATTCTATGCGGGATTGATTAAGGTAATACTGTGGTCTGACCCCTGCTCGGGCATATTCTAGCCCTTCCAGAAGTAAATTGGGGGTGGAGGGTCAGGCGGGTAAGTTGTCCTCATAGACGTGCTCAGGCCGGGAGTAATACCTCATCCCCTCCAAGCCCAAAAGGGGTGGGTGGAATCCCTAATAGGCCTCCTCGTATAAAGGGATGTGTCTGGTGTGGGGATTGTTCGAGGAGAAGGCTAGAAGGGTAGGGTTTAAGGTCTATAGGAAGGAGGTCGTCTATGAAGCCCTCACAGGGGAGAGCGTTAGGGAGGAGAGACTAGTAGGTTACAATGAGGAGATAAACGCCAAGGTTAGCTACTCCAAGATGGAAGGAGAGGAGAGCGGAAGACTGTACATAACAGTGTCCGGTTCGAGAGCCACAGGTTCGATGGCTGAGAAAGCCCAGAACCTCGGGGGTAAGGTAGATTTAGAGGAGGGGAAGAGGCTATTCGCGGTCTTCAAAGGTGTAAGCCCAGATGAAGCGGGAGAGCTCGTCGAGAAAATGTTTAGAGGTTCCCGGCGCCCCTAAATGGTGCACAACAGTTGCTGAATGGGCCTCTCAAGGTCTCATAGACAAGATCCTATCAACACCAGGCGCTCCACTATTTCTAGCATTAGCAGGCCTGAGGAGGATAGAAGCGGAAAGATATCCTACCCTTACTCTCGGTTGCTGTGGAAACGTGTATGCAGAGTTAAACGGGGGAGGCCTATACTCGGAGCTCCGGGCAAACCCCTCGCTCTCGCAGGGCTTCCCCACAACACCCTTAACAGTGGAGGCTGCCCCTATAGTGAAAAAATTCTGCAAAGGGGAGACGAGGCCTTTAATCCTGAACCCCCTAGGATGGCGTAACCATACCGTATTAACTATTTCAGGGGAACAGGCTAGATGCCACCCACCACTAGCACGACCGGGACTCGAGCCCCTAAACTTTCATAGCCCAGAAAGAGCATGCTTGAAGCTTACCGATAGACCACAAGATTTCAAGGCTATCATAGGAGACTTCAAGGTAAGGGGCTCCTTTAGAGCTACAAAAGCGGCGGGAGGACTCCTCTGGGGAGGGAATGGGCAGGCCTGGATGCTCTACGATAGGGAGGCCCAATCGCTGACCGTGGGTGGTGAAGGAGAGCTTGAAGTGGCTCATCCCTTTTATGAGGTGAAGGCATCACTGCTTAGTACTGCTGTAGCGTTCTCAAGATGGGCCACTCACCTAAAAGCAGAGGCAAACGCAGCGAGCATTGAAGGCCCCAGGGGCTCATTGGCGCTAGCATCGAGCAACCCCTTCCAGATAACGATATCGCCTGGTTCTTTGAGAGTTTCATTTAAGGGAGACCTCAGAATTGCAGGGGGAGGCATACTAAAAGCGGTTCGGTTGATGCATGAGTCACTAGTACGGCTTAAAGTCGAGGAGCTCTGCGGTAGGGGCATAGGCCACGCCAGGCTAGCTCGCAGTATAGCCTACGTTCATACTGTGAGGGACAACGGGTTTTCCATGTTTGCGTACAGCCCCGTTAGTGATGGCCTGCTGGAGCTGAGAGGCTACCTTCCCTTGAAGAAAGTCACAGTTAGAGACGTTGATGGTGTCGACGAGATCACGGTGAGTGCAGACCTCTTTAGAGTGCCTCTTCCACATGGCTTCCTGGGAGAAATAGATGTGGAGGTTGGAGGCTCGATCTTCCTCAGACTTAGGGCGAGGGGGGCTAGAGGCCTGTAGCGTCTCCATAGTCCCTTAGGATTATCTCCTCCAGCCTCCCCTCGCTCGCGGCCTTTATGTAGTGTATGAAGTCCTCTTCTACTGGGACGCCTATGAATGCCACCTTCCCATTTAGGGCTATTGTGGGGACGCTTGTTACACCATACCTGTCGGCTATATCTGGGTTCTCATAAGCCTCTACAGTGTCTGCTATGACCTTCGGGTTACCCCTCTTGTATGCTTCATAGGCCATCATGTTAGCGAGTAGAGCCGCATACGGGCAGTATGGGCATGATGGGGTTACAATAACCTCGATATGCACCTGGTTCTTGAGCCCCTCAAGTATTATGCCTGTCTCATCCTCTAGGCCCGAGTCCCCCTCGCTTATCCTCAGGATTGTCTCAACTAGCCCCTTAATCTCCTCACCTGCAGGTATACCGGTGTATCTTATGTATCCTCCGATTAGGGTTACCGTAGGTACACGTTCGACCCTCTGCTCCTCGAAATACTTCCTATGCTTCTCTATGCTCTTGTCGAAGATCCTCACTGTGAGGAGCCTCTTCCCGTCCCTCACTGGGCTCGCATCTTCAAACATCTTGAGTAGTTGGATTGTGTCATCGCAGGTCTCGCAGTTGGGGCCCACGAAGACGTCTACTGTTACAGGGTCGACCATGTCCAGTAGAGTCTCTCTGAGCTCCTCCTTGAACTCCTCACTAGTATCAAGCTCATAGTAATACGGCATAATCTCTCACCCTCCCCTAAAGCCGGGTGAACGCAGCTTTAAAATCTGACTCTAGAATACACGCTCTAAATATATAGGCCCTTGATAAAACCTCCCACGGCCACGACCCTAATAGTGGCGACATATTATAGCCTTTGTAAATGGTAGGGATGGGAGAGTTGACGACGCTGCAGAGGTACCACACAATGGAACTGCCATGTGAGATAGCATCTAGAGAGATCCTCCCCTCGATAAGGGCAGCCATAGTTAGATATCTCGTAGAGGAGAGGGGTCTTTCAAAGTACTCTGTGGCCAAAATAATGGGCTTAACACCAGCCGCAGTCACATACTATTTAAAGGGGAAGAGGGGTAACCCGGAGCTAGAGGCGAAGCTCCTTGATGAACCACGATACCGCGAGATCATCGTAAAAATAGCAGACATGATACTGAATGCCTGGAGGGAGGGGTTCAAGCAGGGCGTTTATAGCAGGTATAAGAAAATGGTTTGCGTCCTCTGCGCAAGTTTCAACCCCCGAGCCCAGGAGGCAGGTTGTCCACACTAGAGGGCTCCTTTTAAGGCTTACCCCCTACACATTATTCAATATCTGGGGAGGAACACCTCATGGTCAAACAGTGGAGGGGGGAGAGCCGCGAAAGTAAAGAGGTGCTCTACAGAGTACTTGCTATCCTGTATAGGTACTCCGAGGAGATAGCTGTACTGGAGCATCCCAGGAGCATAGAGAGGAGGAGCGTCGATCTAGCTGTAAAACTCCGTGATGGCAGGAGGGTACTGGTTAAGGTAGCATACGACCTAGACAGTATTCCAAGGTCAGAGTTGCAAGAGCTCCTAGCCCTCTCTATCATACTGAACATCCCTCCCCTAATAGTAGCTCTTGCAAAAAGTGGGGAACCCCTCCTCGAAGGCGTCATATATGAAAAGTCCGGTATAAAAGCTGTAAGCCCCGAAACACTAGATGACGTGCTGTCAGGGCGCGAGCTGGCCTACATTAAGATGGAGAAAGACTCCTTCATCCTCAACGTCGACGGAGAGGTCATGAGGAGGAAGAGGCTGGAGAAGAACCTATCATTAGGGGATCTCGCTTTAATGGTAGGGGTGAGCAGGAGGACAATCTACGAGTATGAGAAGGGCACCATGGAACCATCGATCGAGAAGGCAGAGAAGCTCATAAAGATCCTAGGCGAGGACATAGCCAAGCCCATAGACATATTCTCCCTCAACAGGTTTAGACCCCTGAGAAAGCAGTCACGATACGATACAGTGGTTGAGCGCTCAATAGGAGACATATTGAGGGAGCGAGGCTATAGGGTTGCCCATGTTAAGAGAACTGTTATCGACATAGCAGCCAAGAAGGGCGAGAAGGATGTTGCGATATTAGTAGAACACCCTGGTAAGAGTAGCTCCCTAGCGGATAAGGCATACTACCTGACAAAGCTGGCGAACACGATAGGTATAGAGGAGAAGTACATAGTTGTCGAAACGAGGAAGGCGGAAACGATCCTGAGAAAGGAGGGATATGAGGCCATAAAGATGGAGGAGCTCGTAAAGAGAATCCTGAGGGGCGGGGAATGCGAAGAGGAGAGAGCCCGGGATCGCTCTTCTTAACCGGCCCGCCAGGTTCCGGTAAGACGACACTCATACGGGAGGCGTCCGAGATCCTCCGGGAAGGTGGGTGTAGGGTCAAAGGATTCTACGCCCCCGAGATTAGGGAAGGGGGTAGGAGGGTTGGCTTCGACATATGCGACCTAGAATGTACAATGAGAACCCCGCTTGCTAGGATAGATTGTTTGTCCACCGTCAAAGTGGGGAGATATGGCGTCTGCATTGAGCAGGCCGCTAGAGCAGCACTCATCCTCCGGGATGCTCTCAAAACCGGTGACGTCATAGTTATAGACGAGATCGGCCCAATGGAGCTCCTAGTACCCGAAATCCGAGAAGCTATCATCGAAGTTCTAAGCAGCAAAAAGCCCGTGCTTGGAGTTGTTCATAGGAGGCTAAAATCAAAGTACCCAAACATCTACAGCCTGGTAAGACAAAAGGGGCCAATCTTATGGCTTGATAGGGAGTCTAGGCCTATAGTTAGGAGGAAAGTACTAGACTATGTCAGGGTGCTAGCGGTTGAGGTATGCGGTGCTGAGGGAGGGGAAAGCTCTTCTAATGATAGCAGATCCGGAGGCAGCTAGGGCACCCCACGGGATCGAACCAGCGTGGCTACCGGTATTCTATAACCCGCGCATGACCTTCAATAGGGATCTGAGTGTACTAGCTCTGGAAGCGTACACCGCATACTATGCCCCTCACAAGCCCATACACCTTGTTGACGCGCTCAGCGGTACTGGTGTTAGGGCGATCAGGTACTCGCTCGAGACAAGCCATGTGGAGACCGTTCACGCTAACGACATAGACCCCCTTGCCTGCAGGGTTATTCAAGAAAACATTATCCTCAACGGGCTCAAAGACAGAGTAGTTGCGCATTGCAGGGATGCCATCTCCCTTCTTACAGAGCTGAGAAGGAAGGAACCCCTCCTCTTCATAGACGTAGACCCCTTCGGCTCCCCAGCCCCCTACTCCCAGCAGGCCCTAAAGGCGACAGGTCATAAGGGGCTAGCAGCTTTTACAGCAACAGATCTAGCAGTCCTTGAGGCCTCCAAGCCCCAGGCGGCCAGAAGGAAGTACTGGGTCGAAGCTGTCAAGGTGCCAGAGTCTAAGGAGGTCGGAGTGAGAATCCTGCTAGGGTATCTAGCGAGGGTTGCAGCGTCTCTCGATAAATCTGTTAGACCGTTACTAGCATACTACGCAGACCACTACTACCGCGTATACCTCCTTGTCGAGAGAGGCGCTAAGAAGGCTGACGCAATGCTGAGAGAGCACGTCGGCACGGTCACATACTGTCCTGCTATAGGGAAATCGTTTGTGAAAGACGGGGAAGCCTGTCCTAATGGGGTAAAAATCGGCCCGCTCTGGGTTGGAGGCCTGTTCGATAAGGATTACCTTGAGAAGCTCCTCCTCCTCGTGGAAAGATACAAGTATCTGCCAACCTATAGGAGAATAATCAAGCTACTCTCAGACATTTACCGTGAAGCACAGGTCTGCAGTTCATGCATATACTATAGGCTTGACACGATAGCTTCAAAGCTGAAAACAAACCTGCCCCCGATCAGAGGGCTAGTCCAAGAGCTTGAGGACAGGGGCTATAAAGCGGCTAGGACACACTTCGACCCTGCGGGTATAAGGACGGATGCTCCCTTCCAGGTTGTAGCTGACCTTATAAGAGGGTGGTGGCGCTAGCCTTTAGAGTTCCTCCCAGCCTCTCTCTTCTTCGCCATATAGTCAAGCCACCGATCCAGGATAGGACACGAGGTCGGCTCAAGTGGTGGTGTGTTCCCACACGCTTGAAAATAGGGGCATGTAGTGCAGGGGACGATCAGGGCGTATCCGATATCTACTAGGAGTTGCTTGTCCTGGGGCCTGAGCTCTACTGGATAAAGCTTATAGGTTCTACGGCCATTAACGGAAACCTGCTCCCTACGTATTAGGCCTTTACGTTGAAGACGCAGTACGAGCCTAGACCCCTCTCTGCTGTCGAGCTTGAGGGTCTTCCATAGCTCACTCTGAAGTATCCCCTTCTTCCTTTTTATCAGCTCTAAGGCTTTCTTCTCTAAACTGCTCAAGTTTGGATGCGCCACCAGCATTCACCTACCTCTTCGTCGTCCAGTCGGCATGTTAGAGTATGGTATGGGGAGTCGAAACCCATAATTACATGATATGAGGATTTAGAGGATATATGCGTTAAGAAGTTTAGCTATCCAGGGTTAAAGTTAAGCCGGTGGGAAACTGGGGGGATGGGAGACCTTTTATTGAATAATTGATTAATCTAGGAAACAAGGTATACATGGGGATTATTGAGATTAAGGCCTAACATGTGGTAGAGATCCCCCCGGGACTATTAGGCAACGGGGTTTACGGGTGTTAGTGGCACAACAATCGCCTGATCCTCCACGAGGAATCTAAAGGCTTTCCTCACATTGGTTTCGCTTATCATAGCTAGCTTGGCGATGTCTTTCTGGTTGATCTCGAAGCTAAGGAGTCTAGCAACTATGTAGATGCTCGCTGCAGCTATAGCCTCAGGGTATTTGCCTGAGAGGCTTTTACCGTTTTTCACGCTCTTCTCCACTAGCATCATAGCCCCTTTCTCAACGGCCTTCTTGTCCTCTGGTGGCAGGTCTAGTTTTGACACGAGCGAGCGGATGAACATGAGTGTCCTCTTAAGCATGTGGTGTTGTCCGCCCATGTACTCCCTATGGGTTTCTAGGACGCGCCTCATGATCCCGAAGGCGAACATGTTTTCAAGGACTGTCCTCGTCCTCCTCATAAGCATCTCAGCATCGGGAGGAGATGTGTGGAAGTCGAGGCCTAGTACAGTATCTACCACTAACCTTCTAGGTATAGGGACGTTTTCTAGCCTTATAGCCTCCAGGACTGCTGCTGTGACTAGTGCCATTATCTCCTTATTTGAGATCTTCCTCCCTTTCTTCTGTTTGTGCTCTATGTACGAATATACTAGGTGGTACGCGGTGTTCGTCACCCCCCTGTGGCTCCCTAGTTCAAGCCTTGCCAGGACGTGCTTGGTCATATCGATTGCCCACTTGAGCTTCCTCTCGTTCTTCCCGAGCTTGCTGTACATGACGCTGTCTACTTTCCTGTACCTCCTAGGCTTTTTCTGGTATGTTATCTCGTTCAGGTGTAGGATGTTGTGGGTTGGAGGGGGGATGTTCGCCCTGTTAACACCCCCCTTTCTTCCGTCTGAGAAGTTTCGCCACTCCTTACCATCGGCAAGGTTATCCGTTAGGTGTTCGTCCTCGTCCCGAGGCAATTGGAAGGGGTCGTATCCGTGCCAGGAAACACCGTATGGGGTGTTAAAAGCGTCCGGGAAATCGAGCTCATCGAGAAAACCGGTTACATTAACCTCCCCGTTGCCGTTTCCCACCTCCCCGTCTGGGGACTCCGCCTCTATGTCGGCCCTTCTTTTTCTTCTCCCCTTTGGGTTTGACACGTCCTCCACCTCCCCTCGTTTTCCTCTTAGGTTTCCTCCTTCTTTCAATTAATATGAATAGAGTTTCTCCAGGGTTAACAGCGACCTCCCCCTTTACCTTGATCACAGCGTATGGCGACTCTATGTTTCCTATTAGGTCGACCAGCTTGCCTACCATTTCGCCGCCGTCCTTTACGACTTTGGATCCCATCCTAACCCTCATACTGGGATTGTTAAGCTTAACCACCACGTGTCCAGTACCGACCACGGCATGAACCTGGCCGAGCATTACCCTCTTTCTCACGCACGCACACCGGGAAAGTATCCCGGGGGAGGTCGCCAGGGTAATATTGGGATTTTCGTTTCTTCCAAATAAGGGAACTCCCGGGGATTCGGGGGCGAAAGAGGAAAATACTTGCGGGTCACCCCTTCGACCTTCGTCGAACCATTATTTCAGCGATTTCTCTTATTATTTTAGTCTTGCTTTTACCTTTCTTCTCGACAACGACTCTTCCCTCAGAGAGCCACCACACCCTAGGGTATCTTACACCATCCTCAACGAAAGCGTCGTACCCAGCCTCTCTCGCTGCCCTGGCCACCTCCTCAGCTGAAGGGGCCTTAACAGCTAGCTCCCTAGGAACCCTTCGACCTTGACTACGACTAAGTCGTGAATCGAAGTATGCAGGATACAGTATTACCCGCTTACCCTTTAGCTCTCTCTGAAGCACCACACCGACCACCATCGGAAGAGTCTCTGGTCTAGAACCTTTAAGTTGAGAAGTAGAGGAGAAGGTGGTGGGCCCGGGGGGATTCGAACCCCCGACCGCCCGGTTATCAGCCGGGCGCTCTACCAGGCTGAGCTACGGGCCCTTTAGGCCCTGAATTGCGTGGGCCTAGCGCCAATGATTAGGTCTAACGTCCTGTGAGGATTTAAAGGTTTATCCGCCTCCCTTCTGCAATTTACCTCCAGTAGTGTTCAATAGTCCCTCCTCTTCGAGCTGCTCTTTAAGCCTCCTCCTCAGCTCTCTCCCCTCGGGGATGCCCTCGGGCAGTATGTACGCTAATGGCTGTCTGATCTTGATGACGCCCTCTCTATCGAGCCTTATAATGGTCTTGATCGCTATGTATGCGGCTAACTCTTCGGGAGCCCCCTTGTTTATAGTCTTGTATGCTTGCTTTACGATCCTGTATATGGCTTCTAGTGTTTTGGGGTCTGAAACTTCGATTGCCTCACCCTCCTCACCATCATCGACCTCAAACCCTCTCCTTGCAGCCTCCTTAAGGGCCGCATAGACCCGGTAGGAGATCCAGAACTCGATAGTATCGTCATCGGGCATTATCGTGTAGATCTCGTGCGAGGGGTCTATGGTCACATCCTCTAGAGCCAGCTCGTTAATGGCGTCGTCGGGGTAGCTCGAGTAGGGGACTCCTCCAGCATGGACAACCATAACGGTGCGGGAAGTCCACGGGGCTATCATTTTCCTGATCCTATCGAGTAGGCTCCAGACCACGAACCGGTAGATGTTGCCCTCATCCTCCGTAGATATGGACATGAACGCGTCTATACTATCGTCCTCTAGGTCGGAGAAGGGCTCTATGGTTCTCTGTCTAAGGATGACCCCTATCAGAGCTCTAGCGATCACGTTCTTAGCTAGGAAAAGCGCTCCTGCAACTACAAGGATTGAAACTAGGACTTGGGTTAGAGTGGGGCTCCGCCCAGCGAAGCTCAACATGATAGCAGCGCTAGACACTATTATGGTAGCCGCTAGAAGCGCAACTCCAAATACTAGGAGGGCTGGCTTAATGTTAATGCTCCGCGTTACCTGTCACCCCACTCGAACCCGGATATCATAACCGGCACGATCCGACCTTAAATAGGATATAGCGGTCAGAAGAGTCTGGTCTGGATAGCAATTCTAACGGGTGCCCTGTTGAGCGGGAAGGCCACATTGTAGACGGGGACACCTGCCACAAAGGCTTTAGGCTTACCCCTGTGAGCATGCCCGTGGACAGCCGCATCCGGCTTCAAGCTCTTCACTACCTCTTCCATTCCGGGATGGTATAGATGGGGCCATACCGCGGGGTTCTCACCCTTTATGGTCTCCCTAGAGAGAGCGTAGTGGGATAACAGTATGACATGATCTGCCTCCTTCCTCGCCTCAGCTATGAGGTTGGCGACTATTTTAGGCCTCTCATTATAGACCCTCCGCAGCCACGGCATGTTCCTCTTCTGCCAACTAGTTAACTTTTCAAGTGCTCCGCGGGTGCCGACGATTGCTATCCTTTTCTCACCGCATTGGAAAACCTGGTATTCGTCGTCCAACCATATTATGTCCCTGTACCTCTTGCGGAAGAGATCCTCTCTCTCGTGGTATTCCTCGTTGCCGAAGACAGCTACGATTACTGAGCCCGGGGAGACCTCTCTTATAGCCTTAAACACGGGCTCTGCAGCTGCAACGTTACCCCTGTCCACTATGTCGCCTGCCAACATGAATATGCAGCATTCCCTAACAGTCTTCAGGCTACTCTTGAAGGGTAAGAGGTAGTGTGGGCTGTGGATATCGCTGGAGGCGTAGAGCCTTCTCGGAGGGCCTCGGTTCTGCAAAGGTTCTGCATCAATCATACTCCGACTGCCCATCGCTCTTCATCGGCCCCCGTCTCCAGTCAAAGGTTTATCGAGGGTTATTCCACCTTTTCTCCTTCTCCTCTGGATCCCTCTAGCCTCACACGGAGATCCGTGTGAGCGCTTCGGAGGTGGAGGTCTAGCTGTGGATAGGGGATCTCGATTCCATGCTCTTCCAGTACCCTCTTGATCTCCGTCTGTATCTGCATCTTCGCAGGATACCAGAGCCTCGTCGGAGTCCAGCATCTTACCCTCAGGTTAATAGAGCTACTACCGTATGAGTCCACGAATATCTCTGGCGGCGGGCTCAGCAGACAGTAGGGGGACTCGTCTATTAAACCCCTCACAGCCTTTATAGCATCCTGTAGGTCGCTCTTATAGTGGATCCCTATTGTAAAGTCTATCCTTCTCGCTCGTGTACGGGAGAAATTAATTATTATTGAGTCGAATACGATTTTATTCGGGATCCTGACCAGGTGGCCGTCCCAGGTTCTAATGAGCGTGCTGATCACGCGAACGTCAACTACCTCACCGGCCACGTCACCGATCTGTACAGGGTCGCCTACACGGAGGGGTTGCTCTATAAGTAGGAAGACCCCACTTATAACGTCGCCGAGCGTGTTCTGGGCCGCTAAGCCTATCACGATGCTGGCGAGACCCCCCGCGACAAGGAGGCTTCCCAGGTTAAGGCCGAAGGGGCGGAGCGCTGTTATAGCAGCTACGAACACAATACTATAGAAGACTAAGTTCTCCAGGGGTTTATAGACATGGGCGGGGAGGCGCGGGCTCAGACTCCTCCTCATGGAATTCCTAACTAATAGGGCTATCAGGAGGCCAACACCAAGTATAACGACAGCCTCCGTAAGCCTGTATACGTCGTGGTAAGCCTTTTCGAGCAGCTCTGAGACCACGGAAGGGATTAACCGGGCTAGCCCTTCAGCGTCGGCCAAAGCCTCCACCCCCTCTCCACAGTGACAGCCGGTTGCCCGATGCTGAGTAGCCTGACATTCCTCCCATAAGGCGGCCTCCTCACCTGCTTGAGGCCTGGTAGCGGTGGATAGGCGGTGGTTTTAGCATCTATAATGACATGGTCGAGTGAGACCTCAACAAGTGAAGTGTACAGTCTTTCCCCTCTATCAGAGTACAGTACTGAGCTTCCAACGTTAAATGGTACTCCATCTATTACATCGCTGCCTCTAGCGATTTTCAGGGCGACTAGGGCCTCGCAGGGGCCGGGAGTGGGCGGGGTGGTAAAGGATATGTCGCTCATAACGTTTCTCGCTATGACGCCTTCGACGAGACTACCTACTAGCCTGTACTTAACCTTAGAGGTCGCTAGGACAGCGAGGGTTTGCCGGTCTTTGGCGATCTCTATGTCTAGAGGGATCTTAGCCCAGATCGTTTGGTGTTTCTGGACGAATGCCCTCCGCGTAAAACCTATGAAGACAACGCTTGTTATCGAGAAGGGCCGTAGGATGGGGGGTGCAGGAATGACTCTTACAGGGGGATCTACTATGATCTCGGAGCAACCGTATCTATCGCATGCTCTTAGGATCTTGCCGTTTGAGTCGAACGATATGCTTGCCCCGCAGCCTTTCCATTCGAACGCCTTGGAGTCCCTCCCTATGTCTCCCCAGGGCGATCCGTTCAATTAAGCCCCCGGGCAGGGCGTGGGTACCATTTGAGGGTATTATAGATGTGGCGCTGCAAAAGGCTTATTGTATGGTGTCTATTAAGTTAGTGAGCATTCTGTTGATTGCAGCAGTGAACGCATAGACTATAGCGCTCGCGGCAACATCGTCTGACATATCGAGCAGTTGCTTATCGATCCCGAGGCACCCGAAGAGGTGTACAACCTCCTCCGGCGGCTCGCCTGCAGCGTTTTCTGAGAGCACGTTCAGGGCCCAGCTTAGGCTGCCAGCAATAGCGTCTCCCCCTAGACAGTCTATTAGCTCGAATGCGTCAACCCCCGTGTAATCGATGTGGTAGAGTGCTGCCTCGTCTAGGCGGGCCTTTATGAGGGGTAGGATCACATCATCATATACTACGAGCGCCTCGTTAACAAGGTCAATGGCCTCTCTACCGGCAACTGAGGCCACGACAAGGAAACCTACCATCTCATCAACAAGGGGGCTCATATCCTGGAAGGGAAGCCCCAGATCCATAGCATCCCTAACTATAGCCTCTCCCACCGGGTTACACCCATACATAAACTATGCTGCAACCCCAAGGTAAGAGGCCCAGCCTGGTATTACTAGGTGTAAAGGTGTAATGTCAGATGGACTAGGACTCTTCATAGCCCTACTTTACCGGGCTCAGGAGTCCGGGTTCTTCTCTTCATCCAGCCCTCCACGATATTATGTAGTCTCATAACGGTCTTCATAGTAACGCTGGAAAGTTAGATCCTAGCGGGAACTGCATGGCCATACCTCTCTATAGCGTTTAACAAGTTGTGCAAGCCTCTGCGCCCGTTCCATCTGGACTACGTTCTCAGTCATCTCCCCAAGTTTTACGCTAGTGCCCACAATGAACCCGTCTACGAGCCTCCAGTACCTAGCGATGTTTTCTGGCTTAACCCCCGAGCCTATTATGACGGGTACGTGGTGTGATCTAATGATGTTTGACATGTCTTCCACGTATTTCACGTCAGGTGCAACACCGGTCGAGGGGCTTGTTATAATCATGCCGGCAAGAGGGATCCCAGACCTTTCTATGCAGTCCTTGACTACTAGGTTGTAGTCTGTGCCCTGGGCGTGTACGGGGTAGCTGTGCTTAACGTTTATGTCTGCTATGACCTCGATCTTACCCGTGAGTATATCGTCATAAACATCTAGCTCCCGAGCGGCCTCAGCTAGCTGGTGCATGCTCGGCGTTATTATCCCCTCGACTGCGTAGCGGGTCTCGCAGAGGCTGTTCACTCTTATGAAGCTCGCACCCGATACATGGGCAACGACTAGAGCCGTGTATGGACTGTTCCGGAGTACATTGACGCCCACAGGGATAGGCACGGACTTAACGACCTCTGCGACAACTCTAGCCATAGCTGCGGCCTCCGCTTGGCCCACTGTCTGCTTGTATGGTTTGTCACCGAAGTTCTCAACTATTACAGCGTCAAAACCGGAAGCATGGTACTTCTTAGCCTCGTTAACCGCGTACTCCACGATCTCGTCAATACTATAGCGTGGCCCCCTAGGGAAGGGGAAGGGCCTCCTCCTATACCCGTAGGATCCTGGTAGTGGTGGGAGGTGTACTACCCCTATGAGGGGCTTGCACTTATCAAACAGCCCCATTAAGCTTTCACCCGAGTAAACTAGTTTAAGGGGGTATAGGATAAATCTGTGGGGCTAGCCCTTGACTAGCCTCTTCACTAGCTCGTATGCGAGCCTCGCTCCGAAGCCAGGTGACCCCTTGGGCCAGTAGTCTGGTGCTGGCACTGGGCCCTCAGCCCCGAAGCCTGGCCCAGCCATGTCTATGTGGGCAAACCTCTTCCCGTGGCTGAACTTCTCGAGGAGGAAGCTCGCATATATTGGGTCGCCCCATCTAGTGGCGATGTTGTTAACGTCACCGGTCTTAGCGGATTTTGCGAGTAGGGGCTTATAGTCCTCGTCCATTGGCATGGGCCATACCTTATCGCCGCTGGCCTTTGACGCGTCCTTTATCTTCTCGAGCAGGTCTTCATCTCTTGTGAAAACCCCGGCGATGAGGGGGCCTAAGGCTAGTACTATAGCGCCTGTTAGTGTCGCGAACGTAACTATCGTGTCTGCTTCTAACCCCTTGGCGGCGTATGCAACAGCATCAGAGAGAACCACTCTACCCTCCGCGTCCGTGTTGCCTATTTCTAGCCATGTGCCGTCCCACATCTTGATCACGTCGCTCGGCAGGTAGCTCTCTCCCCCTGGAGCGTTTATTGCTGCCGGTAGAAGGACGTAGACGTTCGCCTTTAAGCCAGCCTTGGCTATTGTCCAGAGGGCTCCCAGCACGGCGGCGCCTCCCGCCTTATCATACTTCATTGTCCCGACAGAGTGGGATGGCTTGAGGTTTATACCTCCACTGTCGAAGACTATAGTCTTACCCACGAGGGCGACAGGCTTGCCCTCACCCCTCCTGTATTTGAGGACTATGAGAACCGGCTTCTTCGCGCTCCCCTTACCAACGCTCACTATCCCCCCAAAGCCCTCCTTCAAGAGGCGTTCGTAGTCGAATACTTCGACCTCAACCCCTAGGGGCGGGAAGAGGTTCTGGGCGATCTCTGCTATCCTCTCAGGGTATAGGTGGTTTGGAGGGGCGTTAGCCAGATCCCGGGCGAGGTACACACCCTCTACTATGGCCTTTGCCTCCTCAGCACCCTTTAGTCCCGAGTCGACGAAGAGTTTAGCGAGTTTCCTCTTCTTCTCAGTCTTGAACTCCTCTAGAACATACACGCCTAGGGCCGCCCCTATATAGGCCTCAACACGGAGATCCTCGGGGAGGGGGGTCACAACCAGGAGTACGCTCTCATGAGTGTTGACGTACTTCTTGGAGGCCTTAGCGTAAGCCCTCCTCACTGTTTCAGCGTCGGGGCTCTCACCTAAGCCCACTACTACAACTATCTTCTTCCCTCTGACGATCTCGAGGAGCTCTCCCTTCTTCCCCTTGATCTTCTCGGCTTCAACCAGTTCTCTAACACCGAGGCTTAGCTCCTTGTCAAGCTTCTCCAGTACTGGTGGGATCGACGGTTTGCCCTCTACCTGCTGTACTGGTACTATGATGGGGCCTTCAAACTCTACCGGGTCTCCAGCGAAGATCTCAAGCGTTGGGGGCTTAGTCCACAAGACCATTATCTCCCACCGGTTAGCCTTGTAGTTGGGAGAACGGGTAATTATAGGTGGCGCATATCCTGTATCATGGCCTATCCACTGGGAGAAGGTATTGTTATCTAGAGAGGTGTAGGCTCAGCCTTTGGGCTTACTGGGGAAGGGCCTAGCCCCTGCATAGGCGGGCGAATCTATCATGCTCTCGATCTCGATCAGCCTGTTATACTTGGCAGTCCTCTCACCTCGTGCGGGTGCTCCAGTCTTGATAAGGCCAGTACCTAAGGCCACGCTGAGATCTGCGATAAACGGATCCTCTGTGTCCCCGCTCCTATGACTCACTATGGCTCTCAGCCCATTCCACTTTGCCTCGTGTACGAAGTCTATCGTCTCGGAAAGGGTTCCGACCTGGTTGATCTTAACAAGGACGGCGTTTGTGGCGTGGAGATCCAGCCCTTTCCTAAGGTATCTTACGTTGGTAGTGTATAGGTCATCTCCCACTATCAAGAGCCTGCTGCCCAGCTTCCTGGTTATCTCTCTGAAGCTTTCCCAGTCATTCTCCCAGAAGGGATCCTCGATATATACTAGAGGGTACTCATCTGCCAGGGCAGAGTAGTATTCTAAGAGCTCGGGGGCGGTTAGCTGTTTGCCGTCAATGCTGTATGACTGGCTGTTCTGGTCGTAGAACTGGCTTGCGGCGGCATCTATCCCTAGGGCTACGTCTGCGCCGGGAGCGTATCCCGCCCCCGTTATAGCTTCCACTAGAAGGTCTAATGCGTCACGTGTATATTCCAATGGAGGGGCAAAGCCTCCTTCATCTCCCACGTTTATGGCCTGCTTTCCATACTTCTCCTTCAGGATCTCTTTGAGTGTCCCGTAGACTTCGACGCTTATTCTCATGGCGTCCAGGAAGCTGTCAGCACCTACAGGGATGATCATGAACTCCTGGATGCTGAGCTTGTTCCCTGCATGCACACCTCCGTTTATGATGTTTAAGAGGGGCGTTGGTAGGAGCCTCCTTTCGACGCCGCCAATATACTGGAATGGTTCGAGGCCGAGATGGCTAGATGCGGCTCTAGCCACGGCTATACTGGTCGCTGTCGTGAGGTTGCCACCTATCCTCGACTTGTTTGGGGTTCCGTCTATGCTGATAAGGAGCCCGTCAACGTATCTCTGCCTTGTGACGTCCACCCCGACGAGCCTAGGCGCAACCTCGTTCTCGAGAATAGCTAATACCCGGCTAACACCCCTCCCAAGCCATTTACGTCCACCATCTCTAAGCTCTACAGCCTCCCTCTCACCCCTACTGGCCCCACTCGGTGCCAGACCGTAGCCTTTAGCGCCAGATCGTGTAGCCACGACAACCTTAATGGTAGGGTGTCCCCGGGAGTTCAGAGCGTAGAGGCCTTTAACCGATAATATCTCGGCGCCAGCCATACCGGAACACCGATTCCATAATTAAGCACCGGCTTAGCGATATATGTTAGAGCTGTGGACGGGGCTGCCTCCCACATTTAGAGCGGCTGTCGTAAGGGGTGTGCGGGTTGAGGATACTCATTATCGGTGCAGGCCGCGTAGGGAGCCACCTAGCTGAGAGGCTGAGCAAGCTCGGACATGACATCACGGTTGTAGACAAGGATGAGAGGAAGATCCTGTCGGTGATAAACATAGCCGATGTTGAGGGACTATCAAGGGACGTCACGGATCCAAGGTTCTTCGAGGACATTGACCTGTCAAGCTATGACGCGATTGTTATAGCTACAGATAGGGACGAGGTAAACTTGTTCGTAGCATCCATAGCCAGACTATACAACGTCGAGAGGATCTTCGTCAGGGCGAAGAACACGCAGACAATATCTCTTCTGAACTTGATAGGGGTGGAAAGCGTCATCGTAGAACCCCTTATAGCGGCAAACATGTTGTACTCCCTCATCCAGGGGAAGTATGAACTGGTGCATCTGGTCTCTGCACTTACAGGAGAGTTCTTCCTCGTGGCTGGAGCCGTCAGGGAGACAAGCAAGATCAGGGGTAAGATACTCTCCCACATTATGGATGAAGAGATACCTAAGGGTGTTAAGATCCTTGCAGTGTTCGACGGCGAGAACTTCTACGACCCCACCGAGGCCCCTCCCCTCGAGCCGGGACACGTGGTGGTAGCGTTAGTATCGAATCGGAGTCTCAAAGAGTTTAATGAACTCTTTTAGAACCATACCTTTTGTGTGCACGGATGGTGACCAGGAATGTTCGAATACTATCTCACGGGGATTGACAGACTGTCGGGATATCTGGGGGAGATATCCAGCAATATATTTGTTGTTAGAATTATAGAATCAGTATTAATATTATTTATAATATTAATAATATTACTAATAATAAAAAATATACTCAGAGGTATAAGTAAAACTGCAGGCGTGAGCGAGGCCAGTATAGAGAACATGTATAGTCTGATTAAATCTGCGACGATAATAGTGACATTATTCATAATTCTATATATACTCACACAGCAGCAGGCGATAGCGTACTTCATCCTAGGGGTGATCCTAATACTCATAGCGGCCAGCTGGGAGGTAATAGCAAATGTCGCCTCATACTATGTAATACTCATAAGCCGCGGCCTAAACAAGGGCGATCTAGTGTCGATTGATGATATAGTAGGCAAAGTCAGGGAGATAAACCCGTTCTTCGTCGTGGTTGAGGGCGAAGACGGTGTGTATAAGATACCGAACAGGGTAGTTCTCCATAAGATGGTTAAGATGCCCGTTGAACCCGCAATTGTAACCCTCAACATCAGGATCTGGGGACTGGACGACCCGGAGGTGGCCAGAAGCATAATACAGAGGATTGAGGACGAGATAGCGACCCTCACGAGACCCCTAGTAACGAGCCCCAGACACCTCCAGCTCGAGAGTAGTGTTGAGGAGTTGAGTAGTGATAGCGTAACAATAAGCATCAAGCTACCAGTGCCTGGGAGGAAAGTGAGCAGGAGGAAGTTCAACAGGCTCCTAGAGGATCTAGCTGTATCACTAAAAGAAACAGGATACTCGTTTACTATATCGCTACAGACTTAATACGCCCAGCAAAGGGAAACATTTGAAGGGGTGAACTCTGTGGCTAGAGGGAGGAGGCAGAAGAAGGATCCATTCGTCTGCCCACGCTGTGGAACCAGGGTTGCCGAGCCAGTAAAGACATGGACTCTCGTATCCCCACTCCCCGACAAGTATGGGAGGATAACGATTACTGTTATGGGGAGCTTCGTGTGCCCAAACTGCGGCTATAAGTGGAGGGCTGTCTTGAAGAAGATTAAAGAGGGCGGTACTCCGCCTCGAGAGGCCCCACAGCAGGAGAAGGAGGAGGGGGAAATAATAGAAATAGACCTCTCAGACCTGGACTCCGTAGATCTTGAGGAGCCACCAGAGTAGCTCTACTCCCATTCTATTGTGGCGGGCGGCTTACTCGTCAGGTCGTAGAGTACCCGCGTGACGCCTGGGACTTCCCTTGTTATCCTCACCATGATCTCCTCGAGCACCTCCCATGGTAGGCGTGCCGCCCTCGCGGTCATAGCCTCGCTACTCTCAACGGCTCTTACGGCGATCACGTAGCCATACTCTCTTCTATCCCCCTTAACTCCCGTCGCCCTGCTCCCTGTTAGTATGGCGAAGTACTGCCACAGACCCTCTTCGAGCTTATGGTTTCTGATCACCTCCCTCACGATGGCGTCCGCCCTCCTAACTACCTCAACCTTCTCCCGTGTAACCTCTCCCTCGATCCTGACTGCCAGCCCAGGGCCTGGGACGGGCTGCCTGTTTAGAATTGAATCGGGTATACCGAGCATTCTCCCTAGTCTCCTGACCTCGTCCTTGTAGAGCCAGCGGAGCGGCTCAATTATTATGAGGCCATGGGCCGCCTCCCGGTGGCCTATGTTGTGGTGTGTCTTGATCCTGTCCGCTCCAGGGAGCCCCCCACTTTCTATCACGTCGGGGTAAATTGTGCCCTGTATTAGCCCCTTAGCATTATACTCCTTAGCTATCCTATGGAGCTCGTCGAAGTATAACCTTGATATGACCTTCCTCTTGACCTCAGGGTCAGTGAGGCCCTTAAGGGCATCTAGAAACCTGTCAGAGACGTCGACTACTACGACCTCAATTCCGAGACTCCTAAGAGCGTCGACTGTATCCTCCACCCAGCCCGCAGGATGCAGTCCGTGCTCGAGGAGCACCGGTATGATATCGAGTTCCGAATACTTTTCCGCTAGGACGGTCGCAACGGTCGAGTCCACACCGCCGCTGACAGCGGAGATCACCCGCGCGCCCCCCTCTAGCCCAGCAATTTGCTCTTTCAACGTCTGCACTGCTAGGTTCAGTATCTCACTCTCACCCCAGCCCCGCGGGATCCCGGAGATCTCAGCCCAGTTCATGAGTAGCCTGCTACCGTACTGGCTATGGGACACCTCCGGGTGCCACTGAACCCCATAGATCCTATCGCCGACCCGCATAGCGGCGACGGGGCTCCCCTCAGAGACTGCTAAAACCTCCGCCCCCGGTGGAGGCGTTATTACAGCGTCGTTATGGCTCATCCACACTAGTATCCTATCAGAGTGGAAGCCTTTGAAAATGGGATCCTCTGGGCGTAATATTCTAACCTCGGTGGGGCCGAACTCCGGTTTAGGCGCCTTACTGACCCTCCCTCCCAACATTTTTGCAAGGAGCTGGTGCCCGTAGCATATCCCTAGCATGGGTATCCCCGTGTTTAACACGGCCCTCACAATATCGTCGTGCATGCTCTCCCACACACTCGCCGGCCCGCCGCTTAGAACGACTCCTGCTACCTCTGCGGTAACCTCCCTGACTCCTGCACCCTTGACGGTCTTAGCCGGGAGGTGAGTCACCCTGTATCCGAGCTCCCGGAACCTCCGGGCTATTAGATGGCCATATTGTCCCCCAAAGTCTATTACTAGGACTGGCCTATTCTCTCCGCTAGTTTTTACCATACGCTACAGCCCCCACACTACATGGTCGACTCAATACATCTAGACCCTCCGAGGTGTGAGTCCAATAGGGGAGCCCTTAAAGAACCAATACCGCCCCGTAGGGGCATGCCGAGCCCCTATGCCTGTAAGCGTATTTATTTAGTTTGCTTGATCTTATAGTTAGATCCTGCTCTAACCCGTAAGCTGGCAGGTGAGGGGTGTTGGACGAGCTTGTGGTAGTACTTGTCACAGCACCCAGGGGTAAGGCTGTCGAAATAGCGAGGGTACTCGTTAATGAGAGGCTTGCGGCCTGCATAAACATCATCGAGGGGATCAGGAGCATATACTGGTGGAAGGGTAAAGTGGAGGATGACAGTGAGGATCTCATGATAATCAAGACGATAAAATGTCTACTAGACCCCCTCAGGGACAGAATACGGGAGCTCCACCCCTACGAAGTGCCTGAGATCGTCGCAATACCCCCATCATACGTCCTAGACGAATACAAGGCGTGGGCCCTGGGGGAGATGAGAGAGTGTAGGTGATGATGTTGGGGGCGCTAGTAGGGCCTAAACTTGTCGCAGCCCACGTCGAGAAGAGCCCCCTACTGAGTAGGGCATGGGAGGCCCTAACAACTGACAGGGAGATCCAGAGCCTGCTAAGGATGGCTAACATAAACGCGGTCGAGAGGCTCCTCTATAACGACCACGGCCCAGTACATGCAGCAATAGTCTCGGGCTCAGCCCTGGAGATCTTCGACATACTCTACAGGCACGGGTTAAGGCCCTCATCAATAATACACAGAATAACACGGAGTCTTGACTGCGCCAAGCTGATAGTACTAATGGGGGCCTACCTACACGACATAGGTAACAGTATACACAGGAAACACCACGAGCTTGTCGGTGCAATGATGGCCGCGCCAATACTAGATAGGCTCCTGCCAGCAATAGTTGAGGGGGAGGACTGCGACCCCTACATGATCCGCTCCGAGATCCAACACGCAATCTACGCGACAGCCATGGACGTTGAAGCCCTCACACTAGAGGCCAGCGTCGTGAAAGTGGCAGACGCAACAGACATGGCGGAGGGGAGGGCTAGGCTACCATACGCTAAAGGCAAAGAAGACATACACGCCCTCTCCGCCCTTAGCATAAAGAAGGTGATCATAGAGGAGAACAGGGACAGCAGGAGACCGCTGAGAATAAAGGTGTACATGGAGGACATGGCGGGAATGTTCCAGATCGAGAGAGTCCTGCTCCCGAAGATTAAAACGTCAATCATAGGCGAGTACATAATCGTAGAACCAGTACTACTCGGAGTCAACGCCAGAAGGCTCAAACCGATATTCCCCGGAAACTGCTAAACCAAACAGGAGGAGTAGCGGGTTGAGGATAGGGTTCGAAGAGAAAATAGTCGACGCTGTAGCAAGGATAGCCGCAGGCCTACTAGAGCCCGAAGATTATAGCGTCACACTCCTAGCGGATCACGTTGTGGACTCAATAAGGATTGTAGGCACCAGGCTACGTCCCCGAAGTAGCACTATATACTGTGCCCTCTGTGGTAGGGGGCCCTTTACGAGGAAGGGGTATTATCTTCACCTTGTTCGTGTTCATTACTCCGAGATTCTCCATCTAGTCCGGGAAGAGGCTGAGAGGGCCGGACGAGCTTCGAAATTATAGGCTCCCTCGGAACCCTTACAAGCCTCCTCCCCAGGTCTGTGTCTAGCACTATCAGGTACACATCGTCTGGAGCTTTAATACGGCCCTCATATACGTAGAGCTCGCTCTTGACTTTAGCAAACCTTAGCTTATCCTCTTTCACGGCAAAAACAGACACTCCCCCCTCGCTTGCCTCTTCCAGGGCGTTAAACCTGACGACAGCGATAGATTTCAACCTAGCAGGCCGGGGGAATAGCATTGAGACCTCACTGTCGGAAGGCTCTGGAGCTTTCTCCTCGCCAAAAACCCTCCTAACGCCGCCCTCAACCTCGACCTCGAAGGTGCCGCCCCCCGTTGTGGAGAGCTCTTCAGCAACCCTCATCAGCACATCGAGGGGGGCTCCAACCTCCTCCCTCTCAATCTCCTTAACGGGCTTTAGCACGTCAAGCTCGACACCAGACACCTTAACCCTTGCCCTCTTAAACCATCTCACCTTAACCTTGACAACGGGAGCCTTCACCTTTTCCTTGGGCTCCCTCTTGGTCTTAGGCTCCTCCTTCTTTTCCACAGTAGTTTTCCGCTTGCCCGCTCCCTTAGCCTTGCTAGTCCTGGTCTTCCTCTTGCTCTTTCGAGGCACCCCTCATCATCCCCGGGATCACAGGCCTCGAACCCTCAGCCCATGATATAGGGTGTCTATACGCTCCGATAATATCTCCGATGCATGCTACTCGGGGAGGGTGTGACTGTGGCAAATAGAAGAAATGAGGTTACTGCGCTCCTCGGAGGCCCCCAGGGGGCGGGGCTGGAGACTGCCGCGCAGGTGTTAAGCACGGCCTTCGCTATCACTGGCAGGTACGTTTACTCCTATAGAGAGTACTACTCCAACATCAAGGGTAGGCACACGTACATCTATGTTAGGATATCCAGCGAGAGGCTCCCCCAGACCGCTAGAGAATACCCCGACATCATAGCGGCTATCGACGCAGAATCTATATTCCACCACTTCACAGAGGCGAGGGAGGGGACGATAATAATCTACGACACGTCGACGGTCAACACGAAGATTAACGGTATAGTGAGTATTGAACCGGAAACACGCAATAGAATATCATCGCTACTGGAATCATCCGGTTATGAGAAAACAGTCAAGGGGGCCCTCCAATATGCGGAGGAGCGCGGCGCTAAACTCATAGGGCTAGACTACAAGCTCCTCCTCAAAGAGTTCGCGCAGAAAACGGGGAAATCAACCTACAGGGCGAGGAGGTATCTCAACACCATACCAATGGCCGCCACAGGCTACCTCCTAGGGCTCACACCAGGTGAGCTTGAGAAAGGGTTTAGGAGGAGGTTCAGGGGTAGAGAGCAGATAGTGGCTGACAACGTTAAGCTGGCCGAGATCGTGGCAGGATATATGAGGGAGATGGGGTTCAAACCAAGCCCCCTACCAGAGCCAACAAACCCCCCGGATAAGTTCCTAGTAGTCAGCGGGAACGATATAGTAGCAATAGCCAAAACCATCGCAGGCCTAAGACTCCAGACCTACTACCCAATAACCCCGGCCGCGGACGAGAGCGTCACCCTGGAAGCCCATGAGAACCTAAGGGTGGATGGCGAGGATCTAGGGAGTGTTCTAGTCTTCCAGACAGAAGACGAGATCGCAGCGATCTCCGCGGCGATAGGTGCAGCCCTCACAGGGGTAAGAAGCTCCACGACAACAAGCGGCCCCGGGTTTGACCTCATGATCGAGGCCCTAGGCTGGGCGGGAATAAATGAGGTGCCTGTTGTTGTGACCTACTATCAGAGGGGAGGCCCTAGCACCGGGCTGCCGACAAGAGGGGGGCAGGAGGATCTTTTCAACGCACTGTTCAGCGGGCACGGGCTCTTCCCTAAGATAGTACTGGCGAGCGGAGACCACGTTGAGGCCTATGAGGACACTATCAGGGCCTTCAACTGGGCCGAGGAGTATCAGCTCCCCGTTATCCACCTACTAGACAAGTTCCTAGCCAACAGCATAGTCACCCTACCCCCCAACCTGCTACCGCCGGCAAAGATAAGCAGGGGCCTCATCTCAACTGGCGGTAGAGGTTATAACAGGTTCGACAAGAGCGGAGGGCCTATCACCCCAAGGGCGTTCATCGGCTCTGAAGAGACTGTAATATGGTACACGGGGGACGAGCACAACACTGAGGGCCACATAACTGAGGATCCCGAAAACAGGATCATAATGCACGACTACAGGATGAGGAAGCTAGAACTAGCCGACGAGCAGATCCCGGAAGAAGAGCGCTATAGACTCTATGGAAACGGGAAGGACTTCCTCCTAGTCGGCTGGGGCAGCGTTAAAGGTGCTGCGCTCGAGGCCCTCAAACACCTCGATGAGGAGGGCCTCCACGGAGCATACCTCCATGTAAGGGTCATGCAGCCCCTGCCAAAGAAGGCGATCTCCAAAATACTATCCGACTATGGGGTGGACAGGGCGATCCTCGTAGAAGCAAGCGTCCGCCCACTCCTTGGGAGGCTAATCCCGATGTGGACTGGTTTCCAGTTTGAACGTTTCATCCTCAAGTGGACGGGACGCCCAATATACCCTCTGGAGCTCGCGGGAGCGGTGTCCCACATAATTAGGGATGGCTCGAGATCGGAGGTGTTGAGGTATGGCGCTTAGAATGGACTATAAGACGGACGTCTGGGTGGACTGGTGCCCCGGGTGTGGGGACTACGGTATACTCGCAGGTATCCAGACCGCATTGAAAGAGTTGAACCTAAAACCGTGGGAGGTCGTCGTAGTATCGGGCATAGGATGCAGCGGTAAGACCCCGCACTTCATCTATGCCAACGGAGTCCACACGTTACACGGTAGAGCAATCCCATTCGCTACCGGCATTAAGCTAGCCAACCCGCACCTCAAGGTGATCGTGAGCGGAGGGGACGGTGACCTGCTAGGAATAGGTGCAGGCCACCTCGTAGCCCTGGGGAGGAGGAACCTCGACATAACCATCCTAGTCCACGACAACCAGGTGTACGGCCTGACTAAGGGCCAGGCCAGCCCAACACTGCCTGCAGGTGTTAAGACCAAATCACTCCCCAAGCCCAACCTCCAAGACGCAATCAACCCCCTACTACTAGCGCTCTCCAGCGGGTACTCATTCGTAGCTAGAGCCTACGCTCTCGACATCAAGCATCTCTCCAACATAATAAAGCAGGCAGTCCAGCATAGGGGTGCCGCGTTAATCGATATCTTGCAGCCTTGCATTACATACAACGATGTGTACACAAAGAACTGGTATGCTAAGCGGGTATACAAGCTTGAGGAGGAAGGATGGGATCCAGTTGTCAAAGACCCCTCAGAGCGGGAGGATAAACTAGCGGCAGCGGTCAGGAAAGCCCTAGAATGGGGTGAAAGAGTCCCGGTGGGCATACTCTACTGGGACAAGACGAAGGAGAGCCTAGAGGACAGGATAATGAGGAGAATACCGACTTATACGGAGAAGCCCCCGGCAATGCAAGCGATTGAGGTCAACGGGAAGCCGGTAGTGGACATTGAGAAGATCCTCAAGATATACAGTGACTACGTGGTAGAAGTCGGTAGAAGGTAGTTATGCTATGGCAGAGCACGCTATACAGTGATAATGCAGAGGTAGAATGTGATGAGTTCAAAAGATAGTGGTAGAGTGAAAAGAGGTATTATCGGGACAGTAGCGTCATCCATTGCCTCCATACTAATAGCAATAGTGCTAATCATAGTATATTATGACGGGATAGAGGCGGCCTTCAAACCGCCAGGCCTCTACCTCCTAGTAGCACTAATCATTGTGGGACTAGTAGCCCTATACGGCTATCTAGGCTTCTCCAAAGTCTCATACTGGCATATGAAGAACATATCTCCAATAGCCCTCGTCCTAGGCTCATTGGCAATAGCTGTAGGCTACTTTAGGCCCGTGGAGGGTGGAGCCCTCATCTTCCTAGCGTATGTTGTGGAGTTCTTCGTGGGCTCAAAACTATACATAGACTATAAAGAGGTGCACCCCACGGGTGCCCTTCTCTTCGTCATGGGCGTTACCATATTCATAGTATCACTGCCAATAATCATCTTAAACCAGTCTGTTGCGCTAGTTGCACTCGTGGGCGATATCATAAAGCTGGCTGGATTACTAATGGTTCTAGGAAGGCTGGGGTGGGCTGGTGGAGCAGGAACTGAGGAGGTATGAATATTACATAATAGGGGCAGGCCCAGCGGGAGCGACACTAGCGAGGGTATTAAGCGATAAGGGTTTCAACGTGCTCGTGGCAGATGCGGCTCCAAAACCCGGAATGAAGCCGTGCGGCAGGGGGATCCCGGACTCCCAAGACCTGCCCTTCAAGATCCCGAGCGAGTGTGTGCAGAGAGAGGTTAAAGGGGCGACCCTCTACGTTGACGGTGTTAGGGCGTTCACTGTCACAGGCCTGAAGGGGTACATTATAGACAGGGAGTGTCTAACTAGAAGCCTCCTCGAGGGATCAGATCTCGCGCTTAAGGCGTACTATGACATGCGCACTGGTACACTCCGGTTGAACGGTGAAAAGGTTAAGCTGGATCCTCGGAGAGTCATAATAGCTGGTGGCAACCCCTTCTATCCTGGGGAGAAGATAAACGCTGTTCAAGAAATATACAAGGGCGAGACTCCCGACGAGCTCATCATATACTTCGACACGGAGCTAATAGGCTATTACTGGATCTTCCCTGGGGCACCAGGTTACGTGGAAGTGGGCGTCGGAGGCTTTTCAGATGTCTCTGACCTCAGAACAAGGCTTAGGAGATTCCTGCGTGAGAATAAGGAGGCGAGGAGCACCCTCAGAGAAGGCCCCTTCCGAGTTGAGGGTGCGAAGATAGCCGTGGGCGGCGTAGCCGAAGATCTTGTTTCTAGAGTTCCGGTGCATATTGGGGAAGCGGCCGGGTATGTTTTACCCCTCACAGGGGAGGGCATAAGACCGAGCATAGTCTCCGCCTACCGGCTGGCCGAAGCACTAACCCGTGGAGGCAGCCCCCGGGATATTTTAAAGTCCGATATAACAAGGTCGATAACCCTTCATAGGAAGATCTTGAACGCTGTTAAATCGATGAAGCCTGAATTGAGGAGGGAGCTACTCCTATCAATACCTGAGAGACTCCACGTTAAAGTAGCTCTAGGAAAGGTTTCCGCCCGCGATATCATGGCCGCTCTCGCTAGGAGGCCCACCCTATTATTCAAGCTGAGGAAGTTCATGGGGGGCGGAGTCAAGTGAACCCTAGGAGACGTGAGATAACTATAGTGGATGAAAGAGATCTCGAGATACTTGCAGCGCTCGAGGAGGATGCCAGAATACCGTGGAGACAGCTAGCCAGAAGACTAGGAGTCAGCGAGACAACAATCTACCTGAGAATAAAGAAGCTTGCGGAGCGTGGTGTCCTGAAAGGGTTTAGCGTGAAGATCAACCCACAGGCCCTCGGCCTCCGCTACTTAGCTTTCCTCATGCTTAAGGTGAAGGCGCCCTCCTTTAACAAAGTGAGAAACACCCTCATTAGAAGGAATTATATTGCTAGGATCTACGAGATCACGGGACAATACAACTTCCTAGTCGAGGTTGCAGCCCCCTCTCAGGAGGAAGTCCTCAAGATCATAGATGACATAGCCGAGATAGGCGGGGTGGAGGAGGTTCTTGTATTGTCTGTCCTGAGGAAGCTTTGGGAGGCTGACGGTGTCGTGAGGGGCCTACTAGGATTCACCCCTGAGGGTAAGAGGTAGTGGGCGGTCGTGCGAGAGCCTCCGGCCACCCCCACTCAGGGTAGCCTCGGTTTGCTACTCTTCATCCCGCCCATGATAATCCCCGGTTATATGGCTAGGGTATTCAACCTACCCTCTAAACCCAAGCTCCCTAAGGATATACCGGGCCACCTCAGCGAACCCGGCTCCCCCTGGTCTGGAGGCTACATAATCTGCAAGCCTCTTAAGCCCCTCGGAGGCATCCGAGGGGCACGCCCTAAACGCAGCGATCTCGAACATATCAGCATCATTGTCACCATCACCCACAGCAGCTATCTCGGAGGGGCGTACTCCAGCTAGCTCGGCCGCAAACTTTAGGCCACGCCCCTTGCCTCCATTAGGGGGCTGTATGTGTATGGCGTACCCGCTCCAGAGGATCCTCATACCTTCAGCTTGGACTATCTTCTCAACCTCTGGTATAAGGGCTGCCATCTCCTCCTTCGAGTCGTGTAGGAATGCGAGGTCGTGGAATCGGAACGCGTTTTGCCAGCTCTCCCTGAAGCCCAACTCTTTTATCCTTTCAACTAGCTCACTGCTAGGCCTACCCTTACATACGTGGTAGATTCTCCCGTGCGAGAAGACCACGCAGCCATTCTCAGCCACAGTGGGCCCGGTGGCCCCAACGTAGCGGCTAAGCCCTGCTGTGACGGGCACGCTGTTGCCGCTAACTAGGGATACCTTTATGCCGTTCCTCTCCAGCTCCCTTATCGCCTCTACCGCCTCGATGCTTAGGAGTAGGGAGCCCCGTCTCACCGTTATTGTTCCGTCCACATCGGTCGCTACAAGCTTGAGCCTAGTCACCGGCGTGCACCCGCGAGGGTGTCCTCAAGGGATTGTCTTTAAACTTAGTCCATGCACTAGACCCCCTTAGGAGGTGTTGGTGGAATGGGCGAAGCTTACAGGTGGAACTGGCTAATCGAATGGGGCACCCCCTCCAGCGCGCATATGTATGCTGTTAAAAAACACATATTCCAGGGCAGGAGCGAGTTCCAGGAGATCCAAGTCCTAGAGTACGAGGATCTCGGAAAAGCGCTAGTTCTCGACGGTAAGACGCAGTCTGCCATAATAGATGAGTTCGTATACCACGAGGCCCTCGTCCACCCTGCAATGCTCCTCCATGGTAGCCCTGAGAAGGTTCTCATCCTTGGAGGGGGAGAGGGTGCGACAGCTAGGGAAGTCCTCAGGTTTAAGGCGGTTAAGAGGGTCGTCATGGTCGACATAGACCCGGTTGTCATAGAGGTTGCTAAGAAGTACCTCCCCGAGTGGCATCAGGGCTCGTTTGATGACCCAAGACTTGAGCTAATAATTGGTGATGGCCTGAAGTACGTTATGGAGGAGGGTGAGACGTTCGACGTGATAATCGCCGACCTAGCAGACCCGATAGAAGCGGGCCCCGCATACAAGCTCTACGTCAAAGAGTTCTACGAGGCTGTGAAGAAGAGGCTGAGGCCGGGAGGGGTGTTCGTGACTCAGGCGACGAGCCCCACACTGATGCCCTACACTTTCGGAGTGATCTACAACACTATCAGGAGCGTGTTCGCACATGCAAGCTATTACATGGTCTATGTGAAGAGCTTTGACAGCATGTGGGGCTTTGTACTAGCAAGCGACGATAAAGACCCGGAGGAGCTCAACAGGGTAAATATCGACGAGAGACTAGCACAGCTAGTAGAGGGGGAGAACAGGTTCTACGACTCCACAGGCCACCGCTGGATGTTCAGCATACCCAAGCACATCAGGACGGAGGTTGAGGGTGTGAAGGAAATAGCCACCATGGATAACCCCGTATTCACCCCTGCTTAGATGTCTCTTGCGCCTCTTTCTCCTTCCTATCCAACCAGTATATCCTAGTGTAATCTGCCTCGCCAAGCCCCTCTCTCACTGCCCTGAGATACTTCTCCATTACAGTAGCAACACCCTCGAGGGGGAGACCCCGGTCGAAAGCTGATGAGACCGCATAGTATAGATCCTTGGCCGCCAGCCTTAGAGGAAAGCTGGCAGGCTTTGCCGGGTCGCTAGTTGCCCTGTCAACGTACTTCTCTGCTATCCCCCGGAACACTGTATGAGATAGTAGCTCCTTAACGACATCCTTACCTATACCATAGGATTCGGCCAGCGCTAGGGCTTCGGAGAGGCTGTTTACGGTCGTTATGAGGAGGAGGTTGAAGGAGAGCTTCAGCGCCTGCGCCCTCTCAGGCTCTTCACCTACGTACACGGTATGTGATGAGAGGGCCTCTAAGAGGGGGCTAGCTTGCGCTATGCAGGTCTTCTCCCCAGCAACTATTAGGACGGCCTCTCCCCTCTGTAGCACCCTCGGCCCCGCGACTATTGGGGCCTCAACATAGCATCCCCCATTGCCTGTGACATAGTTCTTAGCGTTCGATACTGCGCGTGGCGTGTTAGTTCCCATGTTGACGAACACTAGCCCGTCCATACGTCTAATACCCGCGAGAACCGAGAAGAGTGCGTCATCGTCAGCCAGATACGCTGCCGCTATCTCCGCCTGCGAGACCGCCTCAACGGGGGAGCGTGCTACGGCCGCCCCTATCTCCTCCGCTAGGGCCTGTGCTTTTTCCCTAGTCCTATTCCACAGGGTCAAGGGGAAGCCTAGGGCGCTTAATCTCCTAGCCGCAGCTGAACCCATCCTACCAGTCCCTAGGATCGCAACTCTAGGCTTCGGGAGGCCGCCCACCTTCGACACCCTCTATTTGCCGGAGGGTCTGGGAATAGTATATAGGCGTGGGCTGGGGATTATGGAGTTGGTAGCCTCCCCCGATGGAAGGGTCACAGCAATGGAAAAGATATGTCCAAGGTGTGGAAGGAGGAGCAGTGAAGTAGAGTTCATTGGTAGGCTGTGTAAGGACTGCTACGTTGAGGTATACAGTGTAGCCAAGGTTCCAGAACACCTCCACTACGTCTTCTGCCGCTACTGCGGCCGCTATAAGTATCAGGGAGGTTGGAATGAGCCTAGTGGGACACTCGAGGAGACACTCAAGGACTTCATCCACCTCGTGGTGACTAAGAAGGCTAAGCCGACTAGGGATATTGAGGAGATCTGGGTCGAGGACGTCCACCTTGATAGACCACTAACAGGCCCCGGCATCTATACTGCTACTGTGAGGATCGCAGGCAGAAGCGGGGACGTTGTCGTCCGTGAGGATCGAGTTATAAAAGTGAAAGTAGATGTTGGAGTATGCCCTGATTGCACTAATAAGCTGACAAAGAGAGGATACAATGCCATAGTTCAGATAAGGAGCAGCGAGGGACGCCTCAGCGAGGATCTACGCAGGAGGGTGGAGAGGTTCATAAACAAGGATCTATCTACGGTACTGAGGGCGACTATCATAGGGACAGAGGAGCACAAGGAGGGTTTCGACCTGCTCGTGAATGAGCCTTCAAGTGCGAGGATGATAGCCTCAAAGATTAGGCAGGCCTTCATGGGCAAGACGGTGGAGACTTGGAAGCTTGTTGGGAGGAAGAGCGACGGTTCGAGGAAAGGCCGGCTCACAATCCTAGTCCGGCTCCCCGATATAGATGTCGGTGAGGTAATCGATGTCGGGGGCCACCCATACCTTTACCTCGCCCAGTCAAGGGCCGGCTCACCCCTTATGCTCGACTTAGAGACGGGCAGGGAAGTCTCACTAAAGCCTGACACCCTATGGGATCGCGGGTTCAGGAAGAGAGACACCGGCCCTGAGACGAGAAGGTTAATCCTCCTAGCGAGAACCGGTAGGAAGGTAATATTCCTCGACGAGGATCTAGGCTATGAGAAGGTGGAAATCCCCAAGGAAAAGGTCAGGGTGCTAATTGATAACTTCGAGCAGGGAGGGGTTTATGAGGTTCTCATGGTAAAAGGCCGGGCCTATGTTATGAGGAGAATCCGGTAGTGATCCTCTAGCCCGCTCGACCAGTGTATACTATATAGTCTCGACATACAACACAACCACCACTGGGTGAAAGGTATGGCTAAAGGTGCGGGAGAGAAGAAGGGCGAAATGCCTTTGCCCGATGAGAACGAGGGTACAATGCTTTGCGTCATATTGAGGAACCTCGGTGGAGGCTATCTAGAGGTGTTCTGTACCGACGGTGAAACCTACAAGGCATGGATCCCCGGGAGAATGCGGAGGAGAGTATGGATGAGGCCTGGAGACGTGATACTCTTCCTACCATGGGGTACAAGGGACATGAAGGGGGAGGTAGTCTACAGGTATAGGAGGAACGAGGTAAACAAGCTAATAGAGATGGGGCTCATAACAGAGGACTTCATCGAGGAGGCGGGAGAGTAGCGTGGTAAAGCCCACAAGGATAAGGAAGAGGGAGAGGAGGCCCCGGATCAAGGACGCAGACCTGTTCAAAACAGTAGAGGAGGTATTTGACGTATTCACCCTCCAACACCTCGAACGCCTTCTATCGAAAGGCATCATATGGGAGCTCAAAGGAGTGATCAGTAGCGGGAAAGAGGCCAGAGTATACTGGGGTAAGGACAAGAAGGGGCGTGACCTAGCAGTAAAAATATACCTCTCGGCGACGGCGGAGTTCAGGAAGAGTATAAAAAAGTACATAATGGGAGACCCACGTTTCGAGTCCATCCCAAAACACAACTTCCGCAAACTCATCTACGCCTGGACCCGTAAAGAGTATCGGAACCTCGTGAGGATGAAGAAGGCCGGTGTCAACGTCCCAGAACCCTTAGCGTTCTCGGGCAACATCCTAGTCATGGAGTTCCTCGGTGAGGAAGGGTACCGTGCCCCCCTCCTCGTTGAGGTGATCGAAGAATTAGGCGAGGACGAGGTAAACAGGCTCTACAGGGAAGTAGTCAGACAGATCCGGCTAATCGTCTGCGGGGCACGCCTCGTACACGCGGATCTCAGCGAGTACAATATAATGATATGGAGGGAGGAGCCTTGGATAATCGACGTCTCCCAAGCGGTGGAGCATTCCCACCCCCTTGCACTGGAGCTCCTACGACGGGACATTGAGAACATAACCGCCTTCTTCTCCCGCTATACAGATCAGGAGTTGGATCTGGAATTGGAGGAGATCCGGAGATGTCTGCAGCCCCAGTAAAGCCGAGGATCTACGTGAAGGTGCCCCCCGATAGGCTGGGCGCCGTGATCGGGGAGGGCGGCCGGGTTAAGAGGATGATCATGGACGCAACGGGTACGAGGATAACAGTTGATAGTGAGAACGGTGTCGTCATAGTGGAACCCGAGGTAGAGGGTATCCCTCCGATCAATGTTATGAGGGCGGCGGAAATTGTGAAAGCGATCGCCCTAGGGTTCCCTCCCGAGAAGGCAATGAGACTGGCAGAAGAGGATCAGATACTGGTAGTAGTCGACCTCAAACAGGTGGTAGGAGACTCTCCCAACCACTTGAAGCGTGTCAAGGCCAGGATAATAGGCGAGAAGGGGAGGGCGAGGAAAACCTTGGAGCAGATGACAGACACTTATATCAACGTCGGTGACACGGTTGTTGCGATCATAGGAGACTATGAGAGGGCAATGGTAGCGAAAAGGGCTATAGAGATGCTAGTAGAGGGGAGAATGCACAGCACCGTATATAGATACCTTGAAAGAGAGTTAAGAGAGATAAAAAGGAGAGAACAGTTAAAAATGTGGGCCAGGGACGAGTTCAGATATTAGAAGGTATGCGTATAACGTTATGAGGCCCAGCCGCGTGCTTAAAACTTGGGTTCGGGCTGGGGCGGTGACGATGCCTGCGACGAGCAGAGCCCGGAGGGGCGGTGAGAAGGAAGAGCCGAACGAGCCTCAGCCCGAACCTCTACCCGTTCTAACGATAGTCCCGGACGTCTCGGGCTACGTACGCATAATTAACGGAAAGACAGCGTTAGAGACTGTCGAGATACGGGTGAAGGAGCCCTACTACCACTATAATAGCATGATATCTAGCTACGGCTATTTCATCAAGCCCGTACACAAGGTTTACAAGGTAAAGCAGGGTAGGAGGCTAGTCTATGTATACTACGGCCGCTACTGGTTCAGACGGGGCGAGAAGGGGAGAGCTGTTTACGCGGGCAGTACGAAGCCCTCCTTCATACCGTTTGAGCCGCCCAGCAACCCTCTCGAGGGTGTGACAATCATAATCGATGGCCCGGATCTACTCGTCTCCTCGACCGACGTCGATAAAATTATAGGAGTACTCTCAGATGCGGGCTTTAAGGTCGCATACTCCCGCTAAATCGGGACAATGCCCACCTTATCACCTATACTCACTCCCATCTTCCTAGCGGCTGAGTCCTGGTTAGCGGCTATCTCCACGAAACCGAAGCTGTTCACGTATATAACTAGATCCCCAGGGCTCACATCTGAGAACTTCCTACCGACTACTGCCTGATACATTGCTCCCCCACTTGTCGTGACCGCTACTCTCTGCCATTGTCTTAATGGTAGGGCGCCCTGTGTTGCGCTGAGTGCTATGTTGCCGAACTTGTCGATGTATATGATCTTGAGCCTATACCCTTCCTCTTGCCTCTCCACGGCCTCTAAGGTGAGCTTCCGCATGTCGGACTGGCTTATCGGGACTCCTAGGACGTCTAGTGGCGTGTTTATGGCTATCAGGGCAGCTGCGGGGGCGAAGACGTCTCTCCCGTGGAAGGTATCGGAAACCCTCCAGCCCTGTGGCGGCAGCTTCCCCTTAAACTTGCTAGTTGCCAGCTTATTCACGCTTGCATAGTCGAGTGCTACTCCGAACTGGAAGCCCTCCCTGGCGATGGCCGGGTATAGGACTCCATTATCTGGCCCCACAAAGTAGTAGTCGCCCGCCTTCACGGCTAGGGCTTTACGTGAGCCGCCTACACCCGGGTCGATGACAGCGACTATCACGCTCTCCTTAGGCATCCAGCGGTACATGTTATACACGACGTAGGCGCCGGCTAGAGCGCTAAAATTTGGGACACCGTGTGTGCCATCTATAACATCTATGCCCGGGTCTATACTCTTAATGACACCCCTCATTATCCCCGTATAGGGGCTATCGCCGAAGTCTGATATGAGCACCACACTCCTAAGACGGGACTCTGGCATACGCCTTCAACCCTCCCGGGGGAGTTGGCGTGCAGCCCGTACAAATTTTTCTCCCCTCCCGTGTAGTGGCTTATATTAGGCGCGGCTGCGACGCCGCCCAGACCCCGCTGGGGGCGGGGTGTGATGGGCTGGCCTCTGGGCCGCGCTACACATTATTGTTAAACCCACTAGTGTTCCACTTGTGTTAGAGTGTTACGTGTATGTTACGGAGGGTAAACTGTTTATATCCTAATAGGAGAACCTTCTAGACTCGAGAGAAAACATGAGGCGACCCGGAATGGCACATGTACATGACCCATATGAGGAGGCTAAGAAGCAGCTCCGCCAGACAATTGAGCTCTTAGGTCTAAGCGAGGAGATCTACGAGATCCTTGCATACCCTGAGAGGCTCATACAGGTAAGACTCCCCGTCAAGATGGACGACGGGACTGTCAAGGTCTTCATAGCATGGAGGAGCCAGCACAACAGTGCACTCGGCCCCTACAAGGGAGGAGTGAGATACCACCCCAACACTGACGCGCACGAGGTAATAGCACTGAGCATGTGGATGACCTGGAAGAACAGCCTAGCAGGACTACCCTACGGTGGTGGTAAGGGAGGTATCAGGGTTGACCCCCACAAGCTCAGCCAGTCCGAGCTCATGAGACTAAGCAAAGCATACTTCGAGGCAATCTCCGACCTAGTAGGCGTAGACCAGGACATCCCCGCACCCGACGTCTACACGAACCCACAGACAATGGCCTGGTACTTCGACGCATACAGCAGGATCAAGAGGGGACAGTACTTCGGCGTAGTCACAGGTAAGCCACTCGAGCTCGGCGGCCTACAGACTAGGATCATAGCCACAGGCTTCGGTACCGCAGTGGCTGCAAGGGAGCTTGCTAAGAAGCTCTGGGGCGGTCTAGAGGGTAAGGTTGTAGCCGTACAGGGCTACGGCAACGCAGGCTACTACGCTGCCAAGTTCCTACACGAGTGGGGCGCTAAGATCATAGCAGTGAGCGACAGCAAGGGCGGAATCCTGGTCGAGAGCGGACTAGACCCAGACGAGGTACTCAAGGTCAAGCGCGAGACGAGGAGCGTGATCAACTTCCCCAATGCTAAGAGGATAACAAACGAGGAACTACTAGAGCTAGACGTAGACATCCTAGTCCCAGCTGCTATCGAGAACGTGATAACAGAGGCCAACGCCGACAAGATCAAGGCCAAGGCAATAGTGGAGGCTGCAAACGGCCCGACAACGCCTGAGGCGGAGGAGATACTGACCAAGAAGGGCATCATCGTAGTACCCGACATACTCGCAAACGCTGGCGGAGTAATAATGAGCCACATCGAGTGGGTCAACAACAGGATGGGCGGCTGGATAACAGAGGAAGAGGCCAGGAACAGGCTAGAGCAGAAGATGATGAACAACTTCGCAAAGGTCTGGGACTACTGGCAGACAAAGCTCGACACAAGCAAATACAACATGAGAGCTGCCGCATACGCAATAGCAGTGGACAGAGTAGTAAGAGCCATGAAGCTAAGGGGCTGGATATAACCTCCTAACCCCTCTTTTTTCATAATTAAATCGTAGGAAGTCAAACTTCTAGACATGGCCTAAACCACTTGTCTGGCCACACCAGCAGTCCCAGCGATAAGAAGATCTGTCCTGTGGCTAGTGAAAGCATGTAGTTAGTGTAAAAGCCTAGCCCGCAGGATCGAAAGCCTGTATTAACAACCGAGAAAACGGTTCTCCTACAAAGAGAGAAGTCAAACCTCCTGATGTTCTAAGAACCAGCCAGATCCTCAGCTCCTCCGCATAGTAGCGGGGGCATCATTCAGGGCTACTCATGAGAGGTAAAGCGTCCGGGTATAAGGGGAGTACATGTTTCTTACTGTTTTGTACAGGCTTATTGAACTAAACAGTATATTTTTTGTAATGAGGCGATAAGAAGATTTAACTGGTGGGGGGTGTGAGGGGGTGGAGCCGGAGAAAGTGTTAGAGAGGCTTGTTGAGGCGGGTTCCGGGTGGAGGGAGGAGGCTGCTGCTCTAGTGGCGCAGTTACCCGCTCATAAGCTAGACGAGCTGATAGAGGTCGTCCTAGCTGGGCTCGATGATAGCGAGACTATGCTCAAGGCGGCGGCCAGGCTGGCTTCAGTACCTATGGTGGCATCCTCACATCCTAGACTTGTACAACGCCTTCTAGAAAAGATAGTTGACCCTGACGGTGTCGTCGAGGATATAAGGGATACGGTATACTCGATACTTGAAAACGCGGCCATACTCATTCCACCCGAGGATCCCAACAGCACGAGGCTTGTAGAAGCTATACTAGCCTGGTGCCCCCATGAGCCACGACTTTGCAGACTTCTACCAAGGTACTCTGGCCTAATAGAGGACAGCCGCCTGGCTGACGCCCTATTAAAACTGCTAGTAGAATCACAAAAGAGCAAGCCTCTAGAGGAATCAGTAAGAATCCTAGCCGAGCTAATCGATTTCAATAGACTGGACGGCGAGCAGCGCCAGAGACTCCTTAAAGCATTCCTCAGTAGGGTAGCGGACGGCACGCTAAGCACAGAAGGCTTGGAAGTATTGATAGAAGAGCTGGGAGACAGGTACAGCGCTACGATAGGCGAGACAATGCAACTTATATCAAAGCTAGTTAAGAATGATCTGGAACTAATCCCAGAGCTCCTAAAGCGGATAGAGGAGGTTGAAGATAGACTAGTGGGCCTCCTAAAGGAGGATCCAGATCGGGAGGACGTGATAGAAGCCCTCAAAGGCCTCTACAAAGCAATACTTGACCGCCTTAAGAGCACAAGACCTCCATGTAGCCTTAGAGAGGAGATCCTCCGTGTAGTCAATAAACCACTAACTAGGCTAAGGGAGACAGAGGACTGGGAAATAGCGAGCCTAGCAGCCAGGCTTTTCCTTGAAGTCCGCCTAGGCGAGAAGGACTACGAAAGGATAAGGAGGATAAGTGAGGTCTTACAGGAGCATGCATTCTATCATCCATGGGTCTATGTCGATGTTATCCCCTCCCAAATGAAAGTTTTCCGCGAGATTGGTCTCCTTGGCGTTGATGAGTTCTCCTATCGCTACGGGCATTTAGATAATCCCAGCAGAAGTGTTATTGTAGGTCTAGAGGGGCTTAAGCATGTGATGATGAAAAAAGAAATTAGAATAGAATGTTATAAAAAATATTTTTATGATACTATTAAATTAAGATTTGAAGAACAAGATTCGGTTCTTATACTAGCCGCGCTAGGTTTTGATAAGCTCGAGGCTCTAACTACTATACTAGCAAGTGAAGAGCTCCCACTAGGCTTAGAGAGACTTGCAGAGGAGAGGCTATCAAGGCTATTAGATGCTTGTGAACGGCTGGGAGGTTGTGACACTATTCCTGACAGGGTTCCGGTTATGGTTAGGTTAGGGCTGGCGGCTGACATGCTGGTTAGAAGGATAATTAATGGATTGGAAGTCTCCCGGGAAACAGTGCCTCTTATAGGGGGAGCGCTACACCAGTTAGCCCTCAAGTCTCGAGAGCCCCTGAAAATAGCGAAAGTGGAGCCCACTCTCTCCGATGAAGATGGATGTCGTACAATCTGGCATGGCGTGACTGAGAATAGGTACACCGTCTATGCAATCTCCGAGAAAGGGAAGAGGTGCTCCAAGGTCGATGCCATAGTATGTGTCAGGCTGGAGGATCTCGGGGAGGTTTGCTTTGACAGTAAAGTCATAGAGGCTAAGTCTGAACATGAAGAGAGTTAACTATTTGGAGTGCCTCTAAGGTTTTGTAAACATGTTTTAAAGTGGTTCTACCGGGGAGACTATTTACCGGCAGTAGGGTTCTAGGTGTTGATAGTGAGTTAGCGAGTTCTCTTTAATAAATATATTATAAATAATGTTCTTGTGGGAGACACTAGCGGTTCATCCGCCACAGACCCTCGAGAGTCGTGCCAGCTCGTCCAGCCCATAAAGCATCCATAAGTCTGATGAGAACAATGATATCAGCCCGCACACCATTATAGTAATGTGATGGTGTGCGGTAAGAGGTGTGCCAGCCATGGAGGCCAGAATAGTGGTCGAGGAGATCCCCGTTCCTGAGGGAACCAATGTAATTATTGGGAGATCTCATTTCATCAAGACCGTGGAAGACCTGTATGAGGCGCTAGTAACTTCTTGTCCCACGCTGAAGTTCGGAATAGCGTTCTGTGAGGCCTCAGGGAAAAGACTGATAAGGCATGATGGGAACAGTGAGGAGCTACGCAACCTTGCGATAGAGGCGTGTAAGAAGATAGCTGCGGGGCACGTGTTCGTCGTTTACATCAAGGAGGGTTGGCCGATAAATGTGCTCAACGCTATCAAAGACGTGCAGGAGGTAGTATCCATTGACGCGGCCACAGCAAACCCTGTGAAGGTGGTTGTTGCAGACCTGGGAGAGCAGAGGGCCCTCTTAGGGGTCGCCGACGGTTTCAAGCCGCTAGGCGTTGAGTCTGAGGAGGACATTAGGGAGAGGAAAGAGTTCCTGAGGAAGATAGGGTACAAGCGCTAGCCCGCTCCAGCTAGCTCCTTCGAGGCTTTGACTATTATTTTTGCCCCCTCCTTTATGTCCTCTGTGCTTGTAGCGAAGCTCAGCCTTATGAAGTCCTTCCCTAGGCTCCCGGGGAAGCTCGTGCCCGGTAGTACTACGACGCCGTAGTCATATAGTAGCTTGTGGGAGAACTCCTCAACGCTGAGGCCTGCCTTATCTAGGAGCTCTCTAACCCTGGGGAACATGTAGAAGGCGCCGTGGGGCTTGTAGGGCTCAATACCGTAGGCGTCCTTCAAGATGTCGTAGAGGATCTCTGCCCTCTTCTTGAACTCGTTGATCATCTTGTAAACCTCGCTCCAGTCCCCCTTAAGAGCCTCTATGCCCGCCTTCTGGGCGATGCTCGGTGGACAGCTATATACTGAGACCGCTAGGTCTAGGATCTTTGGGATAACCTCCTTTCTCACTACGAGGTAGCCGAGCCTCCAGCCTGTCATTGAGAAGGTCTTAGAGAACCCGTTAACGTATACCACATTATCTCTCCAGTCGGGGAACGATAGTATGCTCTTGAACTTGCCCTCCTCGTAGACGAAGTTGTCGTATATCTCGTCGAAGAGGAGTATAATGTTCTTCTTCCGTGCCAGGTCATAGAGCTCCGCTATCTGGTCGGCATCGAATATCGAGCCCGTCGGGTTATGGGGGTTGTTGACCACAATGATCCTAGTCTTGTCCGTTACAAGGCTCTCGATCTTCTCTATGTCCAGCTTGAACCCGTAGTGGGGCTCGAACTTCATCCCCGCATAAACGGGTTTCCCGCCGAAGAACTTAGCAATCATAGCATAAGCGTAGTAACTGGGGTCTGGGACGATGACCTCCTCTCCAGGTCTAAGGTATGCCGCTATAGCTAGGAAGATCGCTGTCTTAGCGCCTGTAGTCGCAACGATCTCGTCGGGCTCGACCCCAGCATTGTAGCGCCTATTAAGGTACTCTGCTATAGCCTCCCTAAGCTCAGGTATGCCAGCTGTTTCCGTGTACCCGGTGAACCCCTCGTCTAGGGCCTTCTTGGCAGCCTCCCTTATATTCTTAGGAGTGGGGAAGTCGGGCTGGCCTATCCCGAAGCTTATAATCCTCCTGCCCTGCGCCTCAAGCTTCTTCGCTAGCGCCAGGAAGGCGAAGGCTGTCTCCCCCTGTATCTCGTACATAGTAGGCTGGAGATCTAGTGTCGGGGCTTTCACATCCACCACCCAGTGATGCACTAGATCAGTCGAGCACAGGGCGGGATTATAAGCCGGAGAGCTAGGAATGTATATTCAAGGATGATTATCTCCCAAAGTTCCGCTGCTGTCTCCGGAACCATTCGAGGGCCTCTTCAAGCTCCTCTATACTGAAGTCGGGCCAGAGCGTGTCGGTGAAGTAGAGCTCAGCGTATTCAGATAAAATAGGGAGGAACCCGCTAAGCCTGCGGGCTCCTCCAGTCCTGATGATAAGGTCTACCGGGGGGAGGAGTAGGGATGGAGGGGTTACACACCTGTAGCTCCTAGCCTCCCAAGAGCCCGAGTAGCAGACGAGGAGTATGAGGGTCTTATCCCCCCGGTCTAGGTACTTAGCCGTGAGGGAGGCCTCTCTTGCAAGCCTGCTACCGAAAATACTTGGATCCCCGAGGAACTTGACGCGAACCTGGAAGCCCCTACTGGCAACTCTACGCCTAAGGTCACGTAAGGCGAATAAGGCGATCTTCTCTATAATACTCTTCTCACCGTTACTCCTCTTAAGACAGTTATCATAGCTCAGCCCGTAAACGCTTACAATGTCTACTCCCTTATCGAAAAGGTACTCTGTAACTCTAACAACATTCCTGTAGCCTTTCATGTAGGCCTCATAGAGAGCCCTCCCCTCTCTCCTGGCCCATCTCCTGTTACCGTCCGGTATTATACCGACATGCCTTGGCATGATATTGTCCATACCACATCACACTGTACTCACTCAGCATCTAGCCGGTGGCACCATCCAGTAGTGTCAGAGGTGTTGTAACTAAGCTTTTATCCTGAACCTCCACGGGAGGATACCGTCTCAGCCAATTTAAGATGCGGAGATTCCGGCTATCTCATACTGGTGAGGCAGTCTTGGCCTGCCCTAAAAGTGCTGCTGTGGCCACGCGTAATCCGGGAAAGATCAGGCCCGTGAGGAGAGCCCTTAAGATCCTCTGCGGGATAGGCGAGAAAGAAGTCCACGTAGTCCCCCCTCCAGAGGGCCTTAAGCCCCAGCCCTTCGGCAGTCTAGAGGTCTTCAGGGGCGCCCTCCTAAGGGCTTTAGAGGCGTATAACTACGTCGGGGGTAAAGGGTTCGGTGTGGGCGTCGAGGCTGGCCCTATCGAGTTCTACACGGGGACAGGAGTAATTGAGACACAGGTGGCCGTGATCATAGGCCCGGGGGGGAGGGTTAGTGTGGGGCTAAGCCAGTCTTTCGAGCTCCCTGCGGGTATAGTTGAGAGGATGCGCAGGGGGGCTGAGCTCGGATCCCTGGTACCATGGCGGAGGGGAGAAGGCGACCTTGGAGAGTCTATAGGGTATATTGGAGTAGCCACTAGCGGGCTCGTGACGAGGGCCGACCTCACCTTCCAGTCAGTCGTGATGGCATTAGTCCCCTGGTATACCGGAGAGGAAAGCAGTCTAGCACTGCTTGAGGAGCTTAAGGGAATAACCAATATATAGCCGCCGCCCGAGACGGAAGCTGTGGGGAGGGAGGCAGTATGGGAGTTTACCAGTGGAGGGATCACAAGAAGAGGACGGGCGGTAAGAGGAACTGGTACTATAAGGTGAAGAGGAAGTACGCCACAGGCCGCCCCTTCGTCCCCGCAGTCTTCACCCCCGAAGAGGAGCACGAGGTCAAGCCTGTGAGGGCCCGCGGGGGTAATGTGAAGCTCAGACTTAGGAAGACATATTTCGCAGTAGTCTCCAACCCAAAGACCGGTGAGTCTAAGAAGGTCAAGATAAAGGCGGTCATCGTCACCCCCGCGAACAGAGAGTTTGCTAGGAGGAACATAATAGTGAAAGGAGCAATAATAGAGACCGAAATCGGAAGGGCCCGGGTAACGTCAAGGCCAGGCCAGGACGGTATTGTGAACGCAGTCCTAATAGAGGAAGGGGAGAAGTAAGAGGTGGCTGAGAGGCCTGTGTCCCCCTATTGACTACAACTATTACTTAGAGCCTCCGACCTCGCCCTTAACCAGCTTCCCCTCTCTTCCCCTCTCCTTAACCCTCCGGGCCATCTCGATTATTGCCGCTATCCCAGTGCCGCTTATCATAAACTGTACGAACCCGCTGTCCACGAAGAGGGAGACTGAGAACTCGTTTACTCCAAACTCTATGATGTAGTCGCCAAGCTGGTAGAAGGCTACTGCAGCCATTATCGTCGCCGCTATGGCCGCTACATCTGTGAGTATACCTTCAACCTCGTAGACAAGCTTGTAGAAGACACCTGCTATTAGGAGGTATATGGAGACCCCTGCTAATAATAGGGGTATGCTTGTACGGGAGATATAAGCCAACTTCATGACGCTTGAGACGTCTAATGCGAGCGACTGTCTAGCGGTTATTGCGGAGGCGAGGACTGCGAGGAGTAGTATCGTTAGACCTCCAAGCTGTAAGTGGGGTCTCTCCCTCACATTGGCTACGAACCGGGCGATCCAGGCCTCAATAGGCTCCTCCAGGTTGAACCCCCTTGCTATCATGGCAAGGCCTATGACTAGCGCTGTTGCCTTGGCGGCCACGTAAGCATAACCTATTAGCGAGAGCAGGGAGAACACTGCTATGGCTATGCCAGGTATGCCTAGGAAGTACTTGCTGAACCGGGGGTCGAATGCCGCCTTCTTTAAGTACTTAAGGATGAGCAGGTACCTGCCCTCTATGTCCAGGCTCTGTTCAACTATAACCCGTTTGAACCCCCCAATTGTCCCTATATCGTGTAGAACCTGTGAGATTATGAACTCGTCTTCACCATCACTCACTATATAGAACTCTGGCTTGCCATCCACCTTTTCGAGGGCTTTGCGGACGCGCTCCTTTATAAGCCTCTGAGCGGTTAAGAAGTCGGTTCTATGGCCTCCTACCGCGATTATTACAGGCCTCCTCCCCTCCTCCTTAAAGCGAGCGTAGAGGTTGAGTCCTGCTAGGAGAGCGTTTACATCGGGGTCTGTGGGCCTCCTCACCCCGTACTCAGTCACAGCCTTCTTGATATTCTCCTCTCCAACAATGAGGCTTTTCCCGAGTACCTCGCCTAGATCGTCATCTATATCCACTACTATTACTACTGGTATCCTCTCCTTATCCCTCTCCCCGTTCTCCAACTCCTCTGCCCCAAAAGTGAGGTGTCCTAGCTTCGTCCTACACGTGCTACTATTCCGTATTAGCTCATACTAGAGGTAAATAGGATTACTCGGGGTAATTCTAAAGGATATACTATTTATGCTTGCCTAATAATTAGTTTTCTAGCTATCAGCAGGGTTGTATTGCTCCTTGTTATATCTCTCCGAACACGAGTCTGAGCTCCTCGAGGGAGAGCGGCTCGCCGCGCTTGAACTTCTCTAGTGCCTCCTGTCTCTTCTTTTCGATCTCCTCTAGGGTCATGCCCTTCTGCTTTGCACTCTTTATCTTCTTCAGTGTTATTAGGGCCTCACGGTACTCGCTGTAGAGTGCGTCTAGCTGTTTTGATAGGTCGTCTATTAGCTTGCTCCTCGTTTCGACCTGCTGTGTGAGCTCGTCTAGCTTCTTGTTTATGGAGTCTAATCTGGGTGTGAGCTCTTGGATCTCGTTCTTTAGCGTCCCAATCTCCTCCCTTATCTTGTTCATCCTATCTAGGACGTCTTTGAGGCCGAGCTTGAGGGCTTTCACCTCTGCCTCCAGCTCTATGACCTCATTCTTTAGCTTCTTAGCCTCTGAGACCTGTGCTATTAGTTCCTCTAGCCTCTCTATCCTCTCTATAACGCGTCTCTCCTCGTCGGGCCTCAGGACGTGTGTCTCCTGGTATCTCTCCAGCTCTTCTAGCCTCTCTCTAAGCCTCTTCAAGCTCATGTTGGGGAGTTTGCCCATGTTCTTTAACTGTCTCCTCTTCTCCTTCAGCTGCTCCAGTTTTACCTTAAGCTCCTCCTTGATCTCGTCCCTCTTCTCCCTAAGCTGTGATAGCTCCTCGAGGAGCTCTCTCCTCCTAGCCCTTACCTCCCTCAGCCTCTCTATAAGCCTCCTGCGCTCGTCGATCAGCTTCCTCCTCTCCTCCCTCAGCTTCTTCGTCTCCTCGATGAGCTCTCTGCGTTGCTTCTTGATCTCGACAATGCGGTTACGGAGTTCGTCTATTTTCTTGATCAACTCCTTCTCTGTTATTTCTAGCTCTTTCTGGGCCAACCTTTACATCACCTGGCCACAGGCATCTGCTCGTGCGTGCACATTGTGTGGCCCACTCGAACGGGCCGAATATCAAAGTGAAGGGCGTGCATTTAAAACTTGCTATTCGTGAACGAGTGTAACGCGAGAAACACCACTGTTCATGTGGGCTTAGATTCCTCCACAAGTTAAATCCTCCCAGGCAGTGCCCGTTATAGAGGGGTGATGTGGCATGGCATACGATGATAGGGAGCTTGAAGAGCTGAGAAGGAGGAAACTAATGGAGCTGAGGAAACAGCTAGAGGAGGAGGAAAAGAGGAAGCAGTTAGAGGCCCAGCTGGAGGCCCAGAAGCAGGCCATCCTGAGGAGGATAATGACGGAGAAGGCCCGTGAGAGGCTCGCCAATATAAAGCTGGTAAAGCCGGAGCTCGCGAAGGCGGCTGAGGATCTGATAATCCAGCTAGTTCAGGCCGGGAGGCTTCCCGTGCCCGTTACGGAGGCCCAAGTTAAGGCTATATTACTGGAGCTGGACTCAAGGACAAGGCGTGACTTCCAGATCAGGTTCAAGAGGAAGTGAGGTGCGAGTGGGGGATGGCTAGGAACAAGCATGTAGCGAGAAAGCTGAGACTTGCTCGAGCGTTCAAGAGTAACCAGCCGGTTCCAGCATGGGTTGTGATCAAGACCAACAGGAGGATACGCTTCAACCCCAAGAGGAGGCATTGGAGGACGAGTAAGCTTAAGGTCTAGCGCGAGCCCGGGAGGGTAGGGGTGCAAGGGTATGGCTAAGGATAAGGAGACGCTTGAGAAGGCGATGGTCTACGTAGTCCCCCTCACGAGGCTCTACTGGGGCAGGAGGACGAACAGGGCCGATAGAGCGGTGAGGCTCATAAGGAACTTCGTGAAACGCCACACAAAGGCTGACAGGGTTCTAATCTATAACGAGGTAAACAACTACATATGGAGCAGGGGGAGAGAGAAGCCTCCTAGGAGGGTGAAGATCTTAGTCCTCCTCTACAAGACTACAGAGGAGGCCGAGGAGGGGGAGGAGAAGAAGGAGCTGAAAATAGCTAAAGTAAAGCTTGCGCCTAAAGATGCGAAACCAGGCCTCTTCAAGGTCAAATCGGAGGCTAAGGCCTAAATCGCCCTCAAACACCTCTTAGTAAGGGGTAATATAGAGTATCGACCAAGAGGGATCCAGAGTTGGCAAGGGACGGCAAGTTCGAGCTAGCACTCCTATCCCTTTTCGGGAACACGAACATAGGAGTATACATGACCGCCTCCGACAAGTACGTCATAGTGGCTCAGGGGGTTGAGGGTAAAGAGATGGAGACGATCTCATCCGTTTTAAGAGTCCCCATAGTTGAGGCCCTAGTCGGTGGAAGCAGGCTAGTGGGGGTTCTAGCTGCAGGTAATAGTAAGGGGCTCCTCCTTGGCTCAACGGTTAGGGAGGACGAGGTCGACGCCCTGAAGGCCGCGCTACCCGGAGTCGATGTGGCAGTAGTCCCATCAAGGAACAACGCCGTAGGAAACCTGGTGGCGGCAAATGACCGTGCAGCCCTCGTCTACCCCGGATTTGACAGGGAGGCGATCCGCGTAATACGTGACACGCTAGATGTTGAGGTCGAAGCAAGGGCCATTGCGGGGATAACCACAGTCGGTAGTATACTAACAGTTACAAACAAGGGCGGCCTAGTCCACCCTGACGTCTCAGAGGAGGAGCTGGAGTTCCTCAGAGACTTTTTCAAGGTGCCCATACTGACAGGAACAGTTAATTTCGGCATGTCATTCGTAAGAACAGGACTGGTGGCCAACAGCTTCGGGGCCCTTGCGGGCAGCGACACGACGGGCCCTGAAGCGGTTAGGATACAGATGGCCTTGAGCGGTGGAGAGGTGGAGGAGAGTGAGTGAGGTGAAGGTCTATAGAGTCACGGGTAAAATGCTCATATCCCACGACAAGTTCCCCGAGTGGAGGAAGTTCAGCGTCTACGTCAGAGCACTCAAGAAGGAGCACGCCGCTGAGAAGGTCTACTCCGAGCTGGGATCCCGGCATAAGCTGAAGAGGTATCATATAAAGATCGAGGAGATAAAGGAGGTGCCCCTCGAGGAGGTAGACGACCTGAACGTGATAAAGCTCTCACAGCTAGAGAAATGGGTGAAGTAGGGATGAGCCAGCAACAGGCAATAGATATCAACACTATTGTAGCCCAGGCCGAGCTGTTAAGGGAGAGGCTAGCAGCCCTAGACCTCCTCATAGCCGATGTTCAGGCCGCGATCTCGAACGTAGAGGCCGCGCTCAAGACCCTCTCAGCGATCTCGTCAAGCGATATAGTCCTAGCACCGGGTGATGCCGGGTTCAACACTATTTTTAAGGCGAGAGTAGAGGACAAGGAGAAGGTGCTCTACCACATAGGAGGCAACATATACGCATACCTACCAAGAGATAAGGTTGAAGAGCTCCTCCTACGCAGGCTCCAGACACTAGGCAAAACAATGAACCAGCTCAACAAGGAGAAGCAGGTAACCGCAGACCAGCTAGCCCAGCTCGAATACATAATAAACGCGGCCCTTGCAGCGGCGAGGACGCAGGCCGGGAGGCAGGCCCCTAAGACGTGAGGTCAAGGCATCATGGTCTTCGATAAGCTGAGGAAAGCCTTCACAAAAGCCACCTCCCGTATAAAGGAGACCGTCTCAGAGAAGGTAGCCTACAAGGAGATCAGAGAGTCCGATATAGCTGATGTCCTAGATGACCTACTGTTCACGCTCGTCGAGGCCGATGTGGCCTATGATGTGGCCTACGAGATTGTGGAGCATATTAAGGGCGTCCTTGTAGGGAGAAAGCTGAGAAGGGGGACAGACGTAGGAGAATATGTGAAGAGCGCCCTTAAACAGAAGATCCTCGAGATAGTCGATCTACCGCGCCCTGACCTCGAGGAAGAGGCGCTCAAAAGGGGGGCAGGTGACCCCCTCGTAATAGTCTTTCTAGGCGTTAACGGCGTGGGGAAGACGACCACTATAGCTAAATTTGCTTACCGCCTGAAAAAGGCCGGGATCACGCCAGTCCTAGCTGCGGCAGACACTTTCAGGGCAGGTGCGCAGGAGCAGCTCGAGATCCATGCAGAGAGACTGGGGATCCCCATTGTGAAGGGGAGGTATGGTAGTGATCCTGCGAGTGTCGCCCATGATGCAATAATGTATGCGAAGAGCAGGGGGTTTAAGGCCGTCCTAGTAGACACGGCGGGGAGGATGCACGTTGACTATGACCTCATGGGTGAGCTTAGGAAGATCGTGAGGGTCGCTAGGCCAGACTACAAGGTGCTAGTAGTGGACGCCCTAACCGGGAATGACGCTGTAGAGCAGGCAGTAAAGTTTAACGGTGCTGTAGGGGTGGATGCAGTAATAGTCACTAAGGCGGACGCAGACACTAAGGGAGGAACTATCCTCTCAGTGTCCTACACTATAAAGAGGCCTGTAGTCTACCTGGGAACCGGGCAAAAATACGAGGATCTAGAGCCCTTCGACCCGAGGAAATATGTGGAGATGATCCTAGGCTAGCCCTTATTCGCTATTGCTATGAGGTATTCTCTCTTCGTCACAATGCCCGTTAGAACCCCCTCGTCGTCTACAACTGGGAGCACACCTATCCTATTCTCATACATTACCTCGGCAGCCTCTGCAGCGTCGACCTCATCCCTTGTAGTTATGACGTCTGTACTCATAATCGACTCAGCAATGGGGACATAGTATTCCCTGAAGGGTACTACCCTGTCCTTGAACCTGTCCCTCTGCTTGATCCTCCTGTACCGATCCTTCCCTCTTAGGTAGAGGACTGCGTCGGGTATTGTTACGGTAGCGAGATCCCATCTCGTCACGACGCCGATGGGCCTCTCGTTCTCGTCAACTATTATTATCTTCCCCGAGGGATCCATCTGGACTATCCTCCACAGGTAGTACACGCTGTGTCCGGGGTTTGCCTTGGCGTATGCCGGCCTCTTTAGATCATTCACCTTATAGTGGCCTCTGAACCTGTCGGCGAAAGCCCTTAGCAGGTCTGTCTTCGTTATTATCCCTATTAGCCTGTTCTCGGCGTCAACAACTGGGAGACCGCCGATCTTATACTTTAACATTAGCTTGGCGGCTGTCTTAATGCTCTTCGTAGGTTCTATTGTGATCACGTCCCTGTTCATGACCTCCGCGACCCTGATGGTGTCTAGAGGCCTGGTCTGGTGTCTCCCTAGGAGGGCGTCAGCTATGTCGGTTACTGTGAGCACTCCTATGGGCCTGCTCTCCTCGTCTACGACTATTAGTCTCCTGACACCGTACCTGATCATCTTCTTCCTAGCTGCTGCTAGGGTGTCATTTGGGCTGATCACGATGACCTCCGGGTTATAATAGGAGGATACTCGGGGCGCCATCCTCACTCACCCCCCATGATAAGGGCGCCTAAAACGTCCCTCTCAGTGACTATTCCGATAACTTGGGAGTCCTCCTCCCTCACTACTAGGAGGCTGTTGACGCCGAGCTCGATCATGTGTTTGGCAACCTCTCCAACATCGGTGTCCTCGCTAACAGTGTAGACGCCGGGTGTCATGACCTCGTAGACTGGCGTGCTAAGAGCTTCCTCTATATCAGTGCTAGTGATGGCCTTGAAGGCTTCGTGGCTCCCGAAGTATGAGACTATGTCCTTTGCGTTCACCATTCCTTTCACTGAGCCGTCTGCCGGGTTGTATACTGGTAGCCTCCTGAAACCGTTCGTGACCATTACCTCGGCAGCCCTCTTTATCGTGGCCTCGATCTCTACCATTACTACGCTCCGAGTTGCTATATCACTCACCTTCACGTCAGTCCTCTTACCCGCTAAGTGCTTCACCACGTCGTGCTCTGTGATTACGCCGTAAACGCTACCGTCCTCCCAGAGTACCGGTATGAGTCCGATCCCAGTTGATATCATTAGCTCGACAACATCCTTCAGCCTGTCCGTCACATAGACATAGGCCGGTGTCGGGTTGGCTATTGACATTATGCTCTCATCGCGTAGGGCCGAGTATATGTTCCTCTTATGCCTCGCCAGCACAATGTTATAGTACTCCCCACCGCCGAGGTAGTTCACTATGTCCAAGGCGGTTACAAGGCCCGCAAGCACCTCGCTGCCGGCCTTAACAACCGGCAGCCCTCTCACCTTCTTAGCAGCAATCGTCTCGGCAGCCTCCAGTATGTTGGATGATGTCGTAACGGTCACCGCAGGATGGCTTGCGAGGAGCTTAACTTCGCCCTCGCTGATCCTACCCAGGTTCTCCCAGTTGGGGGTGCCATCAGCCCTCAGATACCTTATCCCCTCGGGCTTTATGATAACGCGGGGCCTCCTAGGAATGCGCCCTAGCCGGGCGCTAGCCACCTTCTTAATAGGAGGCCTCCTAGGGGCTCCCCCGCCAGGTCTTCCCCTCGCGACCATAACACTCACCTCCACTCCAATACGTGTAGCTCAGACCATAGGGGGACAAGGTCAAAGTAGGAGGCGTACAATGTCCTCCCTATCCACTATCCCAACGAGCTTCCTAGTTTTCCTGCTCTCTACCACGGGGATCCTTCCATACCCCCTATAGACCATCAGCTTTGCGGGTGCTGCTGCGCTATCAGATACCGTAACGTACTCCACGGCCGATGTCATCAAGTCTCTTATCTTCGCCCCCCTCGAAGGCCCTCCCGTGGTCTCGCGCGCGATGACCACACCCTTAGCTAGTAGGTCGTGTTGTGTAACTATCCCAATGAGCCTGCCCTTCTCGTCCACCACAGGGAGGCCCGCATATCTCAGCTCTCTCATCTTCTCCCACACGCTCATTACATGGTCATCCGGCGAGACGGTCTCGACCTCTCTCGTCATAATGTCGGCTACAGGGATCTTCTCTAGCTCATCCTCTCCCTCGTCAAGCATCCTCTGAATAGCGTGCTCTAGGCCGAAGAGGCTATCAACGATGTCGTTCTTAACAACTGGGGCGTACCACTCATCGGCCCTCAGCATGGCTTTGACTGCGTCGACAACCTTATCATTATATGAGAGGACTACTGTGGGCTCCCTCATAAGATCTTTAGCCCTCGCATTACTCTTCCTACTGCTTATCGTCAGTATGTCTCCACGTGTTATGATCCCCAGGAGCCTGTTCCTCCTATCAACAACCACAGCGACCCTGCTCCTTAACTCTCTCATTAGCCTCCTCACGCTTGTAGCAGGCTCCTCGGGCGATATCAGGGCGAACTTCCTCGTAGAGATCTCACCCACGAGCGTATCCCTAGTAACAGGAAACCTTGGTAGCACGCTCTCCACCCGCAGCAATTATAGCTATAGGGTGGAGCTACTATATAAGCTTGAGCTATTATTTCAATTCTCTCCTCAATTGAAACCCGAGGGTATCACGGCGGGCGAGCCTATACCCATAAACTTCCATGAGCCGCTCTAAAAGGATACGAGCAAGACCCAGTTTAACCCGCTTATCACCGCTAGCAGAGCGAGAGCCCTTATGCACTCTATAGACGTGATTGAAGTTGAAACCGGTAACAGAGACCTCTAGGGCCCTCAACGCCATAGAGACCGCTAGTGCCCTATCACCGTCAGTATAGCCACCCACTCCGAGAACGGGGGGAGCACAAAACAGCTGCGACGTTATAATTGTACCCGTCGGGAACGGGCAGTAGGGTAGGAGATGGTTATAGTTGTCACCGTGGAAGTGGATGAGGCAGAGCCTCCCCATAGAACACCACTCGACTAGAAAAGCGGGGTCAGTGCTGTCCGCGTCTCCTACATACACGTCTGCAATACCAGCAAGATCCGGTCTAACCTTATCAACGCCGTCGACAACAATAATGGTGTCGCAACTAAAACCCATAGTATGTTCGCCGGCCAGAGGGCCGATAACACATACACTCCTCCCCGTTATGAGATGTTCCAGACGGGTGAGGGAGTTGCACACAGAATGCGGTGGAGGAGAGCACTTAAAGGCTCCAGTAAGGGAGGCCTCCGCCTCCAAGAATCGTGGATGCATCATTACCGGCTCCACTACCCCGACGTAGAGTTCACGGGCAGGGAGGCATGCCCTGCAGGTTTTCGAGTACACGTTGCATAACGCTTTCGAGCCTAGACCGTAGTCTATCATCAGCATATCGGGAGGCCCTCCGGATACACCTCATCAAGTATTCTACTACATCCCGCTCCACACAGGTAAAAACGCCTGCTCTAGCTTTAGTGAAGTAGACTAACAGCTCTACGAGGCAACCGTATGTCCTAGAATATCCTTGGAATACAGGCGCCGTTACACTCTTCACCTGGCACATGTAGTGGTCGGCAATTGTATCTGAGTAGACTAGTAAAGGGTCGGAACATACACTAATGGAACCAAGATGTTCTGGTGGATGAGGGCACTCACCCCTCCACCACCGACTCCTCTCTAGACTGTGGAAGAGGGAGTCGGCGAACAAGAGTGGGTCGAGGGGGAGTAACAGTATGAGTCCTGTAGACTCTCGGATCACGCCCTCAAGCCCTGCCCCCCTGAAGATCCTGAAGTATGCGATATTATCGAATAATACGATGCCGAGCGGCATCGTGTATCTCTCAGTTCCACACGGTAAGGCTATGGCCTCGACATAGACCCCCCTAAACCCCCTCACCCCCGTCTCATCGCCAGGCGAATGTGCCAGGTGGGGGCCTTTATCTTGGGTAGGGTATCGCCGTGCTATCTAGTTGACTGGCCGATCAATACGCCTCCTCAGGCAGGGACAGTTTCACTAATAAGGGAGTACTATTGTCCTCTTAATGATACTCCAAGGATGGGAAGTGGCGGCAAGTGGCGTCGAGCTAATAGGTCTTGCGGGCATGATACTAGTGTTCCTCTCATTCATCGTTAAGAGGTGGGTGTGGCTCTATACTTTCAACATGAGCGGGGCCCTACTGCTCGCTATATACGCATACTTGCAGGGCGATATCATATTCACTGTAGTCGAGGCCGGCATAGTAATGTTCCTCCTTTACAGGCTAGTCAACGAGCTGAGATCCCAGGATAAAAGTAAGAGAGGGGCGGCTCGAGACTCGGGTTCGCTCATCACTATTAAGTAATCAGCAGCGATCGGGCCTCTCCATCACCGCCCCTCCCACCTAGTACTTAGTAGGGCGGACGTGTTAATTGTTAAGGGGCATATGGACAGCTCTGCCTGTAAGGGCAGTACCTGCAGGCGGCCCCGGGCCTCGGCATAGGCTTTGCTTCTCCGAGGAGAACACGGGCTGCCCGGCCAATTACTGATAGTGCCTCCTGCTCGTCATAGAGTCTTGTTGAGATTATGAAGCCGTCACCTTTGTGGGGAGCTAGATCCCAGTTGTCTCGGACAAAAGCTATACCCCTCAGCAGGCTGGTAGCATCTCCGGCTTGGAGAACTGCTAGGATGAGACTTTCAACCCCCTCCTCCCTCATTATCGCATAAGCTTCGAGCAGTAGCCTAGTGAAGTAGTGGTCTTTCCTTGTTGAGCTGGTCAAGGACGCCTTCATGACGGCAAGAGGGATCCCGTCTTTACTCGTGATAACAAGGTCTGGGCTCACTGCGTACTCTATCCCCAAAACATGCCCCCGATACCTCCTCCTTTCGAGACAGAACATATCCCCACATTTACCTACGTGTGCCGAGATAATACTCCTAGCTGTCAGAGGTGGAGGTCTCCTCCGGCCTCCCTGGCTGCCCTCTAGCACTCCCCTGTATTCGCAGATCGCCATGTTCTGTAGCAGGTAGCCCGTCAGAAGTAGGGCCATATCCCTCCCCGTTTTAGCACTTCCCTCTCTAGTATGTAGCAGTATAGGATTCCAGTGTAGATCTTGATTATTCTGATCACAGGTAATAGCATGGACGAGACTAGGACGTCTGTTTTAGACGATGCCCTAGTTATGTGTTCCATGAGTTTCACCTGGAGCATGTTGGTCTTTTCTCTCAGTCTCATTAATGTGTCAGCGTCCCGTGTTCTAAAGATGCTGAGCATCTCACTGATTAACTTCTTAACCTCCTTGAGGAGGGCTACAGACTCATCATTGTATTCGGGCTTCTCCCCCCTCTTTACGAGCTCTGTAAGGGTTCTTGCCAGGTTGAGGAGCGAGTCTGCGGCCAGGCCCAAATACGTCCCTAGTCCAATGCTACAGCTCTCTGATCCGTTTGCGAAGTGGGGGTCATCCCTAGCCTGCTCCTTCAGCAGCCTGAGTAACAGGTGCTGGTACCTTATTATATCACGTTTAACGATCTCATTCTTCCTCTCATCTGCAATCCCAGTCTCAATTATTTCTAAAATATTCTCTATTAACATTGATATTATATTATCAAAATTCTTAATTATACTATTGAAATCTAGCTTCTTTGGGTCAATGAACACCCTAAACCTCAGGCTCCCATTGTCCTCTATAATGTCGACACCTACGAGATCCTGTGAGGCTGATTTTATGTCGAGGAGTATCTTACTCTTCTCCTCCCCGGGAACATTTATGATTGCGTCCTCGACTCCTAGAATGTACAGACAGCTCACAGCCACTCTACTAAGGTTTTCCGGTATATCTTTACCTATATTTATTTCAATAGTTTTGTTATTGTCTAAAATTGATTGGGGTATTATCTTTATATGTGTATCGCTGTACTTGAGGTATACCGTGTCGCCCGGCTTAATCCCCAGGGTAGTTGCCCACCTCTTCGGGAGTGTCACGATCAATGAGCTTGCTCCCAGCTTCTGCACCTTCCTGGGCTCTAAATTCTTGTCGTTTTCAATCATGGAATTTACACCCTTCTGGCGCTTTTCTAACCAGTATTGTACGTGAATGGCCGAGACAAATATATGTTGAGTATCACGTATAATAGCTTCTAAGGAGTAATCTATACCTGCTAATACTATAATTTGTTTACACGGGGCAGAAACCTTTATTAGTGACAATTGGGGAGCCTGCTGACGGTCAGGGATCAGAGCCTTACGGGGTGATGGGGGCTACGCTCCAAGCCCTATAGGGTTCGCCCTAGATGGATCCCGTGCCGTTGGGCTCGACCGCCACCCATGGCCCTACAACTCTAAAAATGGCTGGGATGACCCCCTAGGGGCAAACGGCACGTGGAGGTAACACTTTAACTTCCTGCTGGTGACACGCTAGCCTTTTCTGGGTGTTTGGTGTTGCTTTCAACCTATATTAGAGGGGACTTCCCCGCTTTAGGGTTCTATAGGAGCTACCTCAATACTGCACTCGTCGGCCTCATGCCTGCAACTGTTAGGGACGAACTTGTCCGGGGAGTTATAGAATACATCTCGGATCCCCATGGGAAGCTTAGAGACGCTAGGCTCCAGTATGCATACCTGAAGAGGGAGCTAACAAGGCTCCTACAGAGCCGCAGACCCGATAACATAACTTTGGAGATGAGCACCACGTCCTGCATTGTCAAGGCTGTCGCCTCCCTAGTCCTACACATATACAAGACTAGAAGGGAGCGAGCCAGGGTCGCCCTCACAGTCCATGAGTACCCTGGCGTAGTGCAGGCGGTTCGATCCCTCTGTGAGAGCCTAGGCTATGCGTGCAGCTCCCTAGAGTTCATTGGCCGTGAGGGGGTGCCGGAGTGGGAGGAGGATGCCGAGAGGTTCATAGATGAGGGTGGACACATAGTTGTGGCTAGCAGTGTGGAGTGGGTCACAGGCTACCGTGCCAGGATCGGGAAGGTCGGGTCGAAGGCTAGAAGAGATGGGGCCTGGCTAGTCGTTGATGGAGCCCAGCAGGTGGGACAGCTCCCCCTAGACCCGGAGGCATCAGGCGTCGACTTTCTATGCTCGACTACGAGGAAGTGGTTGCTCGACCCTCTAGGGTCTCTAGGTGTAGTTCACGTATCCGACAGGGTGCTTAGGGAGGATGTTAGGCCATACGTGTTCAACTTGAAGAATTCCTTATACTCAGAGCGAGACTACTGCAGCCCTGAAGGCAGGCTCCTCGGGTCACTAGCATTGAAAGAGGATGCCGACAGGTTCATGATGATCAACACCCCTCCCCCAATGAGTGTAAACTCAGCGTTCCACGTGGCAAGCTACCTGAACAGTATAAGCTTGGAGGCCGTTCAAGATCACATTTTAGGGCTTAGAAAAGTTGCTGAGGACATGCTTGAGGACGCTGGCTTCAGCTACGCTCTCCAAGATTATAGTTTTGACTCTAAAAGCGGAATACTGCTCGTGAGGACGGGGATGAAGCCTGCGAGGGAGTACGAGCTGTGCAAGGAGCTCGAGAGGAGGGGAGTCGCGGTATCTTGCAGAGGGCAGGCGGGCTTCCACGGTATTAGGATATCCTTCCACATCTATAACAACTCGGACGATATACAAGTGTTCGTGGAGGAGTTGAAGAGGCTGAGTGGAGGTAGGGGATAATGGACGAGGAACTGGTAGTATCCGTACTCCAGATGAGCGCCTCCCGGACTAAGGCGGAAGCACTCGAGAAGTTGAAGAAGCTGGTGTCAGAGGCTAGGGGAGATATTATCGTTATGCCTGAATACGCGATGGTAGACCCAACGGATCTCGACCCTGAAACCCTCTACAAAACTAGTGAGACGCTAGACGGGTCATGGGTCAACACACTCAGAAACGTCGCTAGGGAGAAGGGCTCCTGCGTGATCGGGACGTTATTCGAGAAGAGCCCAGAGCCTCCTAGGGTGTATAATACTGCTGTCCTTATAGACCCCAACGGCGATGTAATATCAGTTTACAGGAAGACCCACCTCTTCGACATCCTAGGATACCGGGAGAGCGAGAAGATCCTAGCTGGAGAAGAGCTCTTCGAGCCTGTAGAGCTATGCGGTGCTAGAGTGGGGCTAGCAATCTGCTTTGAGATCCGGTATCCCGAGCTCTTCAGGCTGCAGGCTGAGAAAGGTGTCGACGTGTTCTTCATCCCAAGCGCCTGGTATACAGGCCATCTTAAGGAGGAGACCTACAGGGTTCTCGCACAGGCTAGGGCCCATGAGAATGTCTCATACGTTATAGGGGCCATTCTTTACGGTGAGAGGTTCACAGGCAGGAGCCTAGTTGTAGACCCCTACGGTGTCGTGGTCGCTGAGGCTGGGATCGGGGAGAAGGTGTTGGAGGCAGTTTTAGACGGTAGGGTGTTGATGGAGGCGAGATCAAAGCTGCCCCTCCTAGAGCTTAGGAGAAGGGATCTATATGGGCTCGTGGAAAAACGTTGAAAGGTTTAATGAAAGCGTTACTCCTCTACGGGGACTATCTCGTATGTGAGGTAGTTTTCTGGCTGTCTCTTAACGATCTCGATCTTCACCTTCATCCCTGCCCTTAGCTTCTTCGGGTCAGTCTCTCTAACCCACGCTAGAACCTGGACTCCGTTTGTGAGCCTAGCTATGCCGACAGTGTAGTCCGGGTAGTGGCCGAAGCTGTAGGGCTTAGTGTAAATTACTGTCCATGTCAGGAGTTCTCCCTCCTTGGGGAGCTCTACCCACTCGATCTCATCCTCGGGGTCAGGGCAGAATGCCTGTGGCGGGAACAGTATTTGCCCGCTCTTCTTACATTTAGTGGCGAGGAGCTTACCCTCGGAGAGGGCCTCGAAGAACTTCCTGATCTTTTCAATGCTTATTATGAAGCGGAGTTTCATCTCCCTCTGATCCCACCATAGAGCCGCTCCTGTCTTCTGGTCGAAGAGTATTGGCGCTCCCACGCTCTGCTTCATGGTCTCTGCGAACTGATCCATCTGGGCGAGGAACATGTCCGCCTGCTCTCTCTGCGTGCTCATCTCTAACACCCCCTTATGCCTGCCTGGGCTTCTCGAGCGAGTAAATAGTCACGTATGCGTAGTGGCCTGTGCCTCCGATGTTGTGGGCTAGGGCTCTACCGTTCTTTATTGGTGCCTGCCTGCCCTTCTCCACCTTGCCTAGCAGCTGTCTCGCCAGCTCGACAGCCATGCTGACTCCCGTGGCGGCCAGTGGGTGGCCCTTAGCCTTCAGGCCTCCGCTGAGGTTGACGGGGATCTTGCCTCCGATGTAGGTCTGCTCCTCTCTTATGAGCTTGTAGCCTTCTCCCCTCTTGGCGAAGCCTAGGTCTTCATACGCTAAGATCTCGGCTATAGTGAAGCAGTCGTGAACCTCAGCCACGTCGATGTATTTCGCTGGGTTGTCGGGGTCTATTCCGGCCTTCTTGTAGGCTGCCTTGGCGGCAGTCACCGCTGCAGGGAGGCTGGTGAAGCCCGGCCTCTTTGATAGGTTGCTTGTCCCTATGCTTGCGCCTATCGCCTCAATCCATACGGGGCTGTCGGTGAGCTTCTTAGCTACCTCCTCGCTTGCAAGCACCACTGCAGCGCTACCGTCAGTTATCGGGCTGCAGTCGAAGAGTTTGAGTGGCCATGCAATGTACCTTGAGCCCATGCACTGCTCTAGCGTTATCTTCCTGGGGAACTGGGCCTTGGGGTTCATGCTAGCGTAGTAGTGGTTCTTAACAGCGACGCGGCAGAAGTCCTCCTCAGTCGCTCCATACTGTTGCATGTAGGCTGTCGCATATAGTGCGTAGTAGCCGGGGAATGTGAGGCCGAAGTTCTCGAACTCCCAGAAGTAGTTGCCTGCTCTACCGATGAACTCGACAACGGTGGGGGTGGGGCTCTCATTCATCTTCTCTACTCCCACTACCAGGGCTATATCTGCCTCACCAGCGCTGATTGCGTCGTAAGCTGCCTTTATGGCGGCGCTGCCCGTGGCACACGCAGCTTCAACCCTGTATCCCGGCTTTCCTGTCAGCCCAGTATACTCGAGGAGCAGTGGAGGTGCTAGCGGCTCACTGCTCCACCCGCCGACGTAACCTGTTATTACGAGGTCGATCTCGTCCTTCTCTATGTTTGCCTCTCTTATCGCCTGAGTGATGGACTCGTAGGCAAGCTCAGCTATGTTTACATCATTTCTTACACCGAACTTTGAGTGTCCTGTTCCCACGATTGCTACTCTTCTAGCCACACCTATACACCCTCCCGAGTTGTTAGAGGACTTCACTACAGGTCTAGGTGGTGTCAAGGGGATATGGGTTGTTATACATATGCAGAACACAATACACTCCATTAACTGGGTATAAATAGGTCGAGAGAGGGACAGTCTATATAAGCAGGCTTCATCGTCGTGTATTTCTCAATGAACTTCAACAAATTCATCCCTCGCCCAATGAGCTATATCTTGACAGCAGGAACGCGAGAGAGGTGTGTGAAGTGGCGGGTCTAGAAGAGTTCAAGACTGTGATCGAGGATCTATTCAAGAAGGCCCTTGAGAAGGATCCGTCGATCAAGGGCTGGAGCAAGGTCTACCAGTTCGTTGTTAAGGATAACGGGGAATTCTACATCGAAATAAAGGATGGGGAGCTAAAGGTAGTGGAGGGCAAGCACCCCAGGCCCATCGCAACTCTGACAACTGATAGTGACACGCTGAAGAAAGTGCTCAGTGGGGAGCTGGACGCTATGAAGGCGTTCATGATGAGGAAGATCGCCATAACGGGGAATGTGCTAGACACTATGAACTTGAAGAAGCTCATAGACCTCGGGACAGGCAAAGTCTAACCTATAAAGGGCTTCGAGACTCTTTCCCCATCAACCCTTATCACAATAAGCCCTGCTCCCACCCTTTTAGCAATCCAAAGCATCGGAGACTCGGAGTCTAGCAGGCTGTCAACGTCAACGTAGAGACCTACGAGGTGGGCATCTGAACCCTCAGCGACCAGCCTGGGTTTGAGGCCTGCTAGTACGTAGGGGGCTATGAAGGCCGCGGACAGGAGTTTACGGGCTTCCTCCTCAGCAACGAACCCCTGCAGCCTAGCAGCGTAGAGGGCGCCTGATAGCTCTCCCCAAGGGTCTGGGGGGATCCATGCCGCATTATCCGACCCTAAAGCCACTAGCAGGCCCTCCTCGCCCAGCGCTTCGAGTACAGGCGGGAGCCCAAGGCCGTGCCACATATTGCTCCTGACGCTAAAAACTAGCCCTATCCCACGCTTGGCCAGCTCCCCCAAGTGTTCCCTGCGGAGGAAGGTACCGTGTATTATGAAGTCGAAGCCTAATTCCACGGCGAGGTCGAAGTCCCCGGCCTCTAGTGTTGCGGGGGTCTCAGCCACATGTGCTGCTGAGGGCCTGTATATCTTGACAAGGCTCTTGAGATCCTCCAATGGGTAGTCTAAAGGTGAAGATATGCCGAGCCCATCGCATGCTCCGGGCCATCCTGGGCCTGGACGCCCAAGAAGTACAACGTCGAGCCCCTCAACCCCGGCAAGGGCTTGTCTGGCGGTCTCACACCCGTACCCGCCCATCTCTCTGAAGTCGAGTATCACCCCTACGCCGAGCCTTAGGGCTTCAAGGTAGTAGCGTCTTGTGGCCTCGACAAGCTTTGACCGAGAAAGTCTGATGAGCCTCTTGTGCTTCTCACCCCCAGGGTAGCTGACTAGGGCTGATATCGGCTTCTTGGCCCCATATTCTGTGAAGGCGTAGTCGGCACTGTGTGCGTGGGCCAGGCCGGGCTGGGGGAGGATGAGAAGCCTGTCCCCGCCTAGAGCATTTTGGGGGCAGCTGCCTGTGGAGGTGATAGAGGATATACGCCCCGAGTCAAGCCAGAGGCATCCCGGGCCCTTCAGCTCTAGGCTCTCACCCGTTAGGGCTGCTCCGAATCTGATAGCCTTCTCCAACCGGCTACCCCCGTAGCGAGGCTTTCCCTTGTATCCCCCGTTTGGTGCCAGTCAGGCTTGGTGGTTTGTTGCTTAGCTTGGCTTCTGCTCGATGGGTCTCGCTTTACCGTACTTTCTGAGTATCTCCTCTAGCCTCTTGACCCTTCTAGTGTAGAAGCGTATTCTAACGATTGACCTCTTACCGTGTCTTATGAGCTCGACGAACTTCCTCCTCTCATTCTTAACCACGTAGGTGTCCTCGGGTAGGGGGAATAGTATGGTGTTCTTCCCCACTAGCCCGCCTATGACGATGCCCTTATCTGTCACCGTGTAGGACTGTGCCACCTGTACTATGGGTACTTTGCCCACCTTTTTTAGCCCCCAGATCATGAATAGTTGGTTGAGTATGAAGACGCCCTCGAAGTATATGAGGAACGCTAGGAAGAGTGCGAGCTTGTCTGCTACCCATTGTGCGAAGAGTGCGTGTAGGGGGTCTATGTACTTCCAGAATATTATGAAGTAGAAGAGTGTGACGAACATCCCCACGCTCGTGTACATAGTGAACTTCGACTGCTCCTGCATGTCGGCTAGGAGGCCCTTGTCCTCCATTTGGAGGCTCCTCACACTCTTCTCCTCGAACAGTTTAGTGCCGTGCAGGATCTCCTCCGGCTTTACCTTTGCCTGCCCGAGGGGGTTCTTACCCCTCCTGTTTATGAGAACCTGTATTAGTATTATGAGTATGAACGCTAATATGAACGTCTTGGCGGTCTTCCCAAGAATTGTGGCTAAAGCGCTGTAGAGTATCATGCTGGCCTGGCCGACCAGCACCCTCTGCCTCATGTCCTCTACGTATGACACTCTACCTACACCAGACCCGCATTGTATTTTCCGAGGGGATATTAGAGGATCCGTTGTAAAGCTGGGCTCCTAGCGCTAGCGCCCGAGGGGGTCTACGTCTAGGTGTTCCTCCACGCCTATTATTCTGACCCCGACCCTGTCAGCGTTCTTTTTAACTATCCCCTTGGCGGCTTCAATTAGCTCCATGAGCCTCTCCCTACTGCTACCCTGGGCGTAGAGTCTTATCTTAGGCTCTGTCCCGCTAGTCCTGAGGAGTATCCAGCTCCTGTCGTCGTAGTCTATCCTTATACCGTCTATTGTTAGGATCTTTACTGCGTTCTTTGTGAGGGTGGTCTTCACCTCCTCCTCTATGAAGGGATAGACCTTGTCTTTGTCATCGTCGTTCCTCAGCTTGAAACTTATCCTGGCACTCGGGTAGAAGGGTAACCTCCTAATGAGTCGCTCCGGCGTTTCACCCTCCTCAAGGCTTATTCTTACTAGGAGTGCCGCCTGGTATATTCCGTCCACCCACGGCCCCCACTGAGGGTCTATAAGCTTCCAGGGCTCAGCCGCTAGGAGCGCGCCGGGCGTTTCTTTGAGCCTCTCGTGCAGCTTCCCCAGTTTTGCTCTAACGATCCTCCCTCCCATCCTCTCTACGATGTCCTCCACCTCGTTGCCCACGTCCACAGATATTATTATCGTGCCCCTCCTATCCCTCAGTTTCCACCACGAGAAGAGGGCTATTAGGAGATCCTGCTTTATGAAGCCTAGCCCCGGGATCGCTGCTGCCAGCCTGTCAGCATCCCCGTCATGCGCGAAAAGTATGTGTGCGCCCAGCTCGCCTGCATAGCGGGCGATAGGCTCCACCACGTCCTTCCTCGGCTCGGGATACCTCCCAGGGAAGAGGCCGTCGGGGTGGCAGTTTAGGCTCATGACCTTTGGTACCCCAATCTTCCTGATGACCTCTGGAGTCACACCAGAGGACGCCCCATTAGCGCAGTCGACCGCGACTGCGAGCTTTATCTTAGGCTTCTTCACGTGGAGCATGTCGACGAGTTTCCTCTTATACTCCTCAATGACCTCCTGTCCCAGGGTCAGCCTCCCGACCCTGTCCCATGTCGCGTGCATCCGCCTAGTGTCACCGTTGAAAACGAGATCCTCGATGTCCTTCTCCATGGGGACAGTGTACTCCATACCCGAGGAGTCGAAGAGTTTTATCCCATTATCTGGGGGCGGGTTGTGGCTCGCTGTTATCATTATGCCCGCCTTGGACTCCGTGTAGGGCACGCTGAATGCTAGAACCGGGGTGGGGGCGAGCCCTAGGAATATAGCGTTCAACCCCCCAGCCATCATCCCTGCGGCTGCGACCTGGGCGAGGAGGGGGCTAGTCGTCCTGGTGTCGTGGGCCATCGCAGCGTTGCCCTCTCCACCGACATAGTAGGCGACCGCAAGGCCGATCCTATAGGCGAGCTCGGGGGTCACCTTATCGAGGTAAGGCCCCCTAACACCCGCTGTCCCGAAGAGGCGGCGGCCCTGCATCATTGCTGCTCCCTCAGCCTGACTACCCTCAAGATGCCGTCGGGCGGCCCCACGTATATCGCTGCGAGGTAAGACCTCCTGAAGCGTACAACCTTGACATAGACCAGTATGTCGGGGCTCGAGAGGTTTACGGGCCTCTCCACCCCATCAGCGATGATCTTAGCAGCGTCGACCCTGTGGAGCCTCTCCCCGTCAGAATAGAGGTACCCGTCGAGTCTCACTGCAAACGAGCCTGGCCCAGCCTCTCTAAGTAGCCTGTGGACGACCTCCCTCACACTGTCAACCTTCGGGTAGGTCACAGCGTGAACGGGGATTACCCTAAGTATGGGGGTGCTGTCGATCGGGAGACTCCTCTTAAGCCTCCTAACGGCATCATCCGGGTCTGGCACTTTTGCAAGGATTATGTTCGGCCTAGAGTCAACGATCTCGACATCGTCAAGGAGCCATGAGAGCTGGCGCATAGCATCCCTCTTGTTCGGATAACCTGGCAGGTGTGTGACTATTAGGTTGAACGGTGCCATCAGCTCCTTCTTCTTTTCCACAGTGCTCACCAGTGGTGAAGGGCGTGGATGCCCCGGGCTACTTAAATAAGATTGGCCTATTAAGAGTCCTCCACCGTCCACGGGGAAAAATTAACATTGGCTAGAGGTACACGGCCTCCCGTGGGGTGTCTACCTGTTGAGAGAGCCTAAGATCTACATGGCCACCCTAGAGGACATACTCTCTGGGCAGGCGACTGACATCTACTTCGTTAGGACTAAGAGGATAGTGACAGAGGCGGGCCTCTCAGACGTCAGGGTGAGGATGGAGGCCCACGCATACTCGCTGCCGAAGGGTTATGAGTGGGCTGTTCTTGCAGGCCTAGAGGAGGCCCTAAAGATCCTGGAGGGCGTCCCTGTAGATGTGTACGCAATCCCGGAAGGCACAGTCTTCGGCCTCAAAGAGCCCATCATGGTGATAGAAGGCCGCTACGCAGACTTCGCCGAGTACGAGACACCAGTGCTGGGAGCGCTCAGGTTCGCCAGCAGCATAGCGACTAAGACTGCAAGGGTCAAGAAGCTTGCGGGGGACAAGGCAGTACTGTACTTCGGCCTCAGAGCACTACACCCAGCAGTATTCCCCTCTGCGGACAGGGCTGCATACATAGGCGGTGCTGACGGTGTCAGCGGCGTCCTCGCTGGCAAATACCTTGGGGTGACCCCTAAGGGTACAATGCCTCACGCTCTAATTGTGACGTTCGGAGACCAGAGGGAGGCTTGGAAGTGGTTCGCCAAGCTATACTACGGTGAGGCCCCGGTAATAGCGCTTGTAGACACGTTCTATGATGAGAGGATCGAGAGCCTGATGGCGGCCGAGCTCCTCGGGGAGAAGCTCTACGGAGTGAGGCTCGACACTCCGAGTAGCAGGAGGGGTAAGATGAGGGAGATCGTAGAGGAGGTGAGGTGGACGCTGGACATACACGGATATAAGCATGTCAAGATCTTCGTCAGTGGGGGGATAGGGGAGAAGCAGGTAGCCCAGTTAAGAGATGTGGCAGACGGGTTCGGAGTAGGGACGTCAATAAGCATGGCCCCGAGCATAGACATAAGCATGGACATAGTAGAGGTTGACAGGGGCGACGGGTGGAAACCCATATCGAAGAGGGGTAAGCTGCCAGGCGCGAAGAAACTCTACAGGTGCCCGCCACTCAAGAACATTGTGACCCTATGGGAGGCGGAGCCACCCACCTGCGAGGACGGCTCAAAGGCGGAACCACTCCTAGTCAAATACATAGAGAATGGTAAACTAGTGAGGGAGCTACCAAGCCTCGACGAGGTAAGGCAATACGTGCTTGAACAGCTCAAACACCTACCAGAGCCTGAGCCTCTCTAAATCCCATCACTTTCCAGAACCCTCTCATCGCCTTATACTAAAAGGTTACAGGGCCATAATGGTGAAATTACTGTAGGACTCCACAACAGTCCCTTAGGAGGTGTTTGGCCGTGCCTATTAGGGTTGAGAGGTGGGAGCACGTCTCTTGGGTCATAATCGATAGGGAGGATAAGGGGAACAGTCTAGACTATGAGCATGCAAGGCAGCTTGCAGACATTATAAGGAGAGAGTGTGAGGAGCCCTCGACGGCTGTAGTTGCCCTCCGGGGGGCGGGTAGCCGCTTCTTTAGTACTGGAGTTGACCTTGAGAGTGTTGCTAACGTTAGGGGTGCAGAGGATGCGATGAGGTTAATGGGCGAGGGCCTCGGAGGAGTGTGTAAGGCTATAACCGGGTGCTCTAAGCCCTTCATTGCAGCGGTCAATGGACATGCTGTTGGGATAGGGTTCGAGATGGTAGTGGCTAGCGACTTGGCTTTCGCGGTGCGTGGGGTCAAGATGGGGAGCCCCGCGGTGAAGTGGGGGATGGTGCCCCCCGCGTCCACCACAATAGGACAGTATATTATGGGGCAGAAGAGTGCAGCCTACATTGTACTGACCGGGGAGCTCCTACCGTCTGATGAACTATATAGGATGGGGCTCCTAAACGGGCTCGTAGATAGTGTGGAAGAACTCGTATCCATGGTTGAGGGTGTAGCCGCAAAGATAGCGGGGAACAGTAGGTGGGCAGTCCGGGAAGCTGTGAGGGTTATGAGAGCGTCGCGAATGCATCACCTCACTGAGATTGGGCTTAGATCTCTCATACTCTCAACTGCAAGGCCTGAGGCGGCTGAGAGGGCTCGCGGGTTCCTGGAGAGGAAGCGTTAGCCCCTCTCAGTCTCCCCACCAGATAGTATGGCCTGGATGCCGCCGAAGAGTGTCGCAACCGTCTCAGGCTGGAGGGTGCTCACATGGTAGACCTCCCCGATAAACCCGGCACTCCGGAGGCCTTCCAGTGTTTTCAGGGCGATGTACTTAGCCTGCTCTGAGACGTCGGGGATAGCCTCTATCAGGCCCTCTAGGAACCCCTCCTCGCCTAGCCTAGGTATGATCTTCTCTATGACCTCGGGCTGGAGGAGGTCTGCCTTGCTCACCGTGTTGATCTGGGGTAACATGAGCCTCAAGTACACGCTGCTCGCCAGGTTGAGGGCTGAGGCTATGGAGAGGGGTTCCTCGAAGAATAGTGCGTCCATGAGGTAGACGTTGACAGCTGGGGCACCACCTGTGATCGCCCTTATGAGAAGGGGGCCTCCAACACGGTAGACGAAGACCTCCATCTGCCCTGGGGTGTCTAGGATGACGTAGTCGGCCTTGTACTCCTCAATCCTGGATTTTATGACGTCAGCGTGGAGCACGAGGGAGTCGACAGCCACTATTAATGCACCATTAGGCCCCAGCCCCTGCCTGAGGTACTCGTCATACGAGACTATATCCCTCACATCAACGTTAGCCTCGTAGGGGAGCACTTTCACCGCTGGGTCGAGGTTCACGGTTATAGCGGAGAAGCCGTGCCTTTCAATCTCCTCCTTGAGCACGCCCGTCAGAACACTCTTCCCAGCCCCCGCCGTGCCGGTGAGTATAATGTATCTCTCCTCAACCACGCCACAACACACCCACTACCAGCAGGTACCCCGACCGGGGTTAATGACGTGTGTGATAAGGAGGCCGGGAGTGACCCGCCCCGTGCACACCTAGCCCCGAGACTGCGGGGTCGATTCGCACGGGACCGGGGTCTACTCCAGACTCTGGAGATGGGCCTCTGCAGGTCTTAAATGTGTGGGCTCGCTAAGGGGCGAGAATTCTTCACCCCCTACGGGAACCTCTCAGGGGTTCCCTTCGGGTCTGGGCTGGAACGCGCAGTCATCGCCTCATTTTTATCATTTGCCCGGTGGGGGTTATCCTTTTCTCTGCTCTCCGAGTAGTGTTAGTGCTATGCCGGTCAGCGTTAGCGCCATGAGAAGGATGCTCGCCTTATCGAGTGGCTCGTGCAGTATGATATAGGCTAGTATCGACGCCCCCACTGGCTCTCCTAGAACTGGGATCGTTGCCGAGAGGAGGCTCAGCCTCTTCAACACGTAGTTTATTACTGTATGCCCCCCGAGCATGGGCAGGAGCCCTAGTAGGAGTAGGTATACGTATGTAGTGCGAGTATATCCTGTCAGGCTGAGCCCGGAGGCCCCGCATATCAGGGCTCCGGCTAGGGCGGCGACCGTGTAGGCTATCAGAGTGTACTCGAAGGTGCCTCTAGACCTTCTAAGCCTCTTCCCGATGATGAAGTAGACTGCTACTGCTATCATCCCCGAGAAGCTGAGCACAGACCCTAACAGCGGGTTACCCCCCGCCGGTGCGAGGCCGCTAGAGCTGGAGTGCATCGCTAGCGCCGCCACACCCAGCATCGCTAGCCCAGCCCCCACGAGTTGGACCCCCGTGTATGTCTCATTGAAGAGCCTGCTCCCCACGATGGCTAGTAGTGCTGGGTAGCTGTCGACTATAGTAACGCTGATCCCGACGGGGAGATGCTTGAGGCTCATCATCCAGAGGCCGAAGTGGAGGGCTAACGCTACCCCCGACGCTGAGGCTAATAGGAGCTCAGTGCGATCCCATGAGTGGGGGATCTGGCCTGATAGTATTGCGAGTACGAGTGTGAGGGCTGACCCTATTATGAGCCTCCACGTTGCGGCCACGAACCCGTGAACGCCCGCGAGTCGGACGAGGATGCTAGCGGTTGAAACGTTGACGACGGCAAACACTATTAGGAGGTAGAGCCAGAGCTCCCTCTCCCTATCCAAAGGGATGCAGCCCTCACTTCTTGCCTGGTTTCACGTACTCCTCCTTGACACTCTTCATTGCCTTGAGGGTCTTCCAGAGTGTTGGCTGTATCCAGAGTATCCATGCCGGTATGTTCTTTACGAACTCATACGCCTCCTCCCAGTCCTTGAGCCCCAGCTCAGCGGCCAGCTCCTCGAGCGTCATCTCGGTCTTAACATACCTCTGTAGCACCGAGAGGACGTGCTCGTCAAGCTCGATCTCCTTTTCACCCGCTTTAACCTTGAACACTGCTCCCTCGCTCAACTCTACCTACACCCCGAGACAGAGAATACCGCAGTCCTTCCAGCCTTAAAACAGTATCTCGTCGGCCCGAGGAGTATGGGAGTATGGTGGGGCCGCCGGGATTTGAACCCGGGACCACCAGCGATCCGGGCCTCCCCCATCTCGGGGGTGGGTAGTGCTCCCCAGGCTGGCATCCTAGCCAGGCTAGACGACGGCCCCTCTCCCCTGGAGTCCCACGTCATATAACTACATCGACCCTTAAAAAGGTTAGATGAAAAGTGTGTGATAATTTTTACCTTTTATAGTAGTTCGGCCAGTATAAATGGCGGGCTTAATACGGTGTATTTGCCTACAACCTCTGGTTGTATAGTGGAAGACGGCCCTCATACTCCGGGATTAACCGCCGGTTTCATAGTCTTCTTGGATCTTAAATGAAATAAGCTAATATCTATATGTGGAGGGGGGTAGCCGGTAATACTAGAACACTTATCGGAGGTATCCTAAAATGCCCAGAAAACCTAGTGGGCAGGGGCTGATCGTAGTACTGTGCCCATATTGCCGAAAATATTTCTCCCTCTATGATCTGAGCTCTAAACATGATCGGGAAAAGTACAGCGGCTCCCCCCTCCCACGGAAGCACCTCTCCCAGTACGATGTAAGGATCTCGGAGGACGGCATCGTCAAGTGCCCCTTCTGTGGTGCCCCCCTCAGCATAAGGCCGAGGAAGTTCCTGGTCATGCCTATAAAGAAGTTCAAGGAGATCGCATACATTGACAGGGAGTCCCGGACGGTCATATTCTATAAGGACGTAATAGCGAAGATGTTCCCTGAAGTGTTCAGTAATGTGACTGGAGTCCCAACGTCGATCGCAGAAGCAGACGTCTCGCTCGAGGAGCATGGAGAGTCTACCGATAGCTAGCCAACGTCTAGCAGTATAGCCCTTACCATATTGAGTATCTCCCCATAGAGGGAGGAGGGGCAGCCGTTATCCTTGTATCTCCTTAGGGTGCCCCTTAGAGGGCCCGGGTCTATGTCTAACTTGGCAAGTATGGCTCCCACTACTTTTGGGACATTCCCGCACTTCTCGGTTGAGGCACTCTCTAAGTCGATAACCAACGCTTTTGAGAGGTGTGGAGGGCCTGTGAAGAGGATGTGCTTCCATGGCCTCCCCAGCTCCTTGTGTAGTACCATTGCTGTGTCTAGAGCGTAGGCGGCTTCGACCGCCTCCTCGACCACGTGTATGAGGCCATTTGCCGTGTGTTCGTGTAACGCTTCTCCTAGCGGGGGCCCGGCTACGAGATCCATCACTATGAGGTCGTCGTCGGCATAGTAGGGGCATGGTGTAGCCCCAACCCTACATGCCCTCCTCAGTATACCAGCCTCCCGTGCCAGGCTCTCCCTCTTACTATCAGTTCTTCTAGCCTTCACGGCTACCAGCCCGTACCTGCTTGTCGCGGCCACGACAGTGCTCGCATGGCCCTTACCCAAGACCTCTACGATGACGCCTGGCCGGACGAGCACATGTGAGGAACCGCAGAAGAGGATCTCCTCTACACCTGCAGCCTCGAGCCGGACTGCCCTGGCTAGACAGCCGCTATGGTATCTTGGGTAGCAGAGCGCCGCTACCGCCCTCGGCCCCGTAGGAGGCTCGCGATCCATGCAGGAGTGGGGTTGCACTCCCCATGTCCACACTTCTCGCACACCACCCTGCAGCTAACCCCGAGGTCGTGTAGGCTGGCGGACTCCTCGCTGGCGAGCCAGTGCCTGGCTGCCTCGGCAGCGTCTTTGAACCTCCTCGGCCTCGACCCGATCATCCTGTCAATACTGATCCATGCTCCACCCCCCTCTGATAGGCGTTTTAGGACGAACTTGGTTAACCTCTCGGTAGGGCTCCAGGCGTATGGGCCTTGGACTACCTCCATAGAGGATAGGCCGCACTCCTCTAAGATTATCGAGAAGGTTAGAGTATGGTATTCGTCGGTTGCCACTGTGTGGTGGGCTATTTTGAACCCGGTTCTCCGCAGCCTGTTTGTGAGGGATTCTAGGGCCCTCAAGGCCTTCCCCCATACCGCATCTGGTGGGTGGTTGTAGAGTGGGCCTCTACAGTCTACGTTTAGCCTGTACATGTCCAGCCCTGGGAGTGGGGGCCTGCTGGGCTGGCATGCGTGGAAGAACCAGGTGTGCGGGTGTTCGAGGTATAGTTTGGCGGCGGCCACGAACGTTGCAAGACTCTGCACCGATACAGCTGCCGCAGTATTCCTCTTAGGGTCTACCGGGTCTACGACTATCATGACTGAGTCCCTATACCTCCTCCTGAGAACCTTCTCATCGCCGACGCCCTCCGGGTCAATGTAAACTCCCGGTCTCCACCCCGATGCGGCCCTCAACACGTCCCTGAAACTGCCGTACGTTATGGTTAGGAGCTCAGCTAGATACCCGCTGAAGCCCCTCGTCCTCACCTCCGCCCCGTACACCCCCACTCCCCGGAGGAATGACTTGAGCAGCCGGGCCTGGTCTGCGAGCTCCCTGTCCATCTTCGACCTCACATACTCGGTGTGGAGCGGGGTTCTCTCAACGCCCAGGCCCTCGAGCCTTGAGGGCTCGGGCCTGGCGACTGGGACTATATCGGCCTCGAGGCCCATCATGCTGACTGTAATGTAGGGGTGCTCGCTGTACCTTATAGTGTATGGTAGGTGCCGCGAGGCACACTCTCTGAGGAAGGCCTCACCCTCCCTTTTAATCCACTCCTTGTCGACCCCTTCTAGTATTATGAAGATGTCTATCTCCCACTTATCGGACAGGATCGTCCCCTTTGCATAGCTCCCCTGGACAGTTACCTCGCCCTTCAGTCCTAGCCGGTTCAGGCATGCCTCGTAGGTTCGCTTAACGTGTCGGAAGAAACTGCTGAGTATCGTTAGCTGCCGCCTCGTCGGCCTGATAACGTTTAGAACTACCTCCTCTACATTATCTGTCGTTTCCGGGCATTTGTTCAAGCTGCCCTGACCTCCGCCAGCGTCTCATAGATTGGGCCGTGCCTCGTCAGCGTGCTCTTTTTAAGCCTGACACTCGAGACTGTCATCTCCCAGACTTCGATATCAGACATCTCCTGGATGAGCTTTATGAGGCTGTGAATGTTCCGTGATCCCTTGATCCTGGCCAGGGTTAGGTGGGGGTGGAACTTCTGCCTCTCAGGCGGCAGCCCTATCCTTCTGAGCCCCTCGTCGATCTGCTCTCTTATCCTCGCAAGCTCCTCTCCCCCGGCGTCTACTCCTATCCATACTACCCGTGGCCGGGTTGGTGAGGGGAAGGCTCCCAGGCCTTTGAATACGATCTTGAATGGTTGGAACTTGATCTCCTGGAGGAGTCTTACGACCTCCTCCACTGTAGCCCTGGGTACTTCCCCGATGAACCTGAGTGTTAGGTGCAGGTTCTGGGTCTCTACAGGCTTCATGGGTACGCCGGTGGCGATAATTGCTTCCTTGATCCTCTCTATCCGTGAGACTAGGAGTGGGTCTTCGACGTCGACAGCTATGAATATCCTGAGCCTCTCCCCATACATATGGTACCCCCCATCCCCCGTGCACAGACCGCGCTCTCTTAAGGGTTTTATGAGGTAACCCTCAAGCCCGGGGAGTATGCTGGGGTGGAGTCGGGTTTGATCGTGGTCGGAGTCACGGGCATGCCGGGCTCAGGTAAGAGCCTGGTCGCGGGGGAGATCGCTGCGGTGCTATCAGCGCCAGTGTACAGTATGGGTGACATAGTCAGGGAGGAGGTCGTCCGCAGGGGGCTCCCCCTCAACTCTTCGAACATAGAGAGGGTCGCCCGGATACTGAGGGAGGAGATGGGTGAGGCGGCGGTCGCGGTACTCCTTGTCAGGAGGATCCGTGAGTCCTCATCGAGGGGTGCTATTGTGGTTGACGGTATGAGGAGTCTAGCGGAGGCAGAGATCATCTCAGGCCTGGGCAGGCTGTGTATAGTTGCAGTCCATGCCAGCCCTCGGACTAGGTTTGAGAGGATCTTGAGGAGGGCTAGGAGGGGGGATGCGGTCAGCTGGGAGGAGTTCAGGGAGAGGGACTTAAACAATATACGCCTAGGGATAGGAGGCCTAATAGCCCTAGCAGACTTCATGATAGTGAACGAGGGGGGCCCGGTGGAGGTGAGGGCTGAGGCTAGGAGGGTTGCGAGGTCGATAGCCCATGGGGAAGGTAAGGGTTGTAGTGGAGGCGGATATCAGGCCTACGGAGAGTGAGGAGAAGGTCAAGAAGGCTCTCCTGAACATAATTGACCCCGAGACAGTCTCTATCGAGGGAGAGTCGGGTATAAGGAGGATCGTCATGACTTCTAGCACCCTAAGGAGCTTGGAGAAGCTCCGTTACATGCTGAGGGCTGAGAGGATACTCGACGCGGCGAGGAAAGCTATGAGGAGGGGGGTGCAGGGTGATAGGCTCGTCTTCTACCTCCACAAACAGGCACTATACGTGGGAAGGCTTAGCTTCGTCGGCGGCGACGCTGAATCCCCCATGGGGGCTGTGAGGGTCACCGTAGAGCACCCCGACCCTAAGAGGGTTATAGACTGGCTAGCACCGCCAACTGTTAGAGGGAGGCCAATATTCGAGATAAGGGAACCTCCCGAATAGGGGCTCTTACCTCTAGCCTCATCAGGTCGTATGCCAGTACAGTGTTGGGGAAGACCTTCCGGGCTTCCTCGAGCAGAACCCTAGCCTCATAACCCCTATACCTAGCGCTAATGTGGGTTAGAACGAGCACCCTCGCACCAGCCTCCCTGGCTATCAGGGCTGCATGGAGTGATGTGCTGTGTAGCTTCTCTATGGCCTCCTCACCCATTGAGGGGTCAAATGTTGAGTCATGAACCAGCACATCCACCCCTCTGACTGCTTCCAGGACGGTCTTACAAGGTGCAGTGTCACCGGTATACGCTATGGTGACCCCTGTCGGGCCGCCTAAGAGCTCCCCGATCCTGCCCCATACGTGTCTAGGGGGCTGGTGGGAGGTGTCGACCCTTATCCTGGGCCTAAGACTCCATTTGAGCGTGAAACCGTAGGAGTCCAGGGTGTGGCATGTCTTGAACCAGCCGATCTCGAGCGTGTCCCCACCTTTAGAGTAGATCCTCATGGGGGCCTCGGCCTCCTCTATTACCGTTGTCTCGACCGGGAACCCTAGCCTCGCCTCCGTCGCCTCCAGGGTCTCGAGGGTGAACTCTATGACACTCCTCGGTGCCACCAGATTGAGAGCCCTCTTCCTCTTGTTGACGGCCATACTCTGAAGGAGGCCTGCGAGGCCATTCACGTGATCCCCGTGTGCGTGCGTTATTGCTATGAGGTCTATCTGTGGGGTCGAGTATCCGGCCTGTTGTAGGCGTAGCTGTGCCCCCTCTCCGGCGTCCAGCATGATCTTAGCCCCGTTCCAGTCGGTCACCAGTATCGAGCTTGCATACCTCTCAACGCTTGGCACTGCACCACCCGTCCCCAGGAAGGTCACCCTTATCACTCTACCCTTCATAGGCATAGCCTGCTACCTCCTAATCGCAACCACTACCTCCCGGGTGAGCGAGCCGTGGACGTGCATGTGGTACCTGTCAACAACTTGGAGGCCTGCGTCCTCCGCTAACTCTGAGGGCCTCCCACTTAGGGGGCCTGCATAGACAATGTAAGACCCCCTCCTCACAACCCGTGCCGCCTCCTCTAAGAACCTCCTGACAAGGACTCTATAGTCTCGGCCCTTGGTTGTCGTCGACCTCCCATATGGGGGGTCTGTTGCTAGCGCCCCTATGGTCTCGTCCCTGAGTGGTATGCTAGTGGCTGTTGCCGCCATTACTAGACACCTACTGTACACCTTGTAGTGTGCAAGGTTTATCCTGCTCCCCCTCACCATGTCCCCGCTTATATCACCACAATAGCATCTCCCCGCCCCTATAAGGCAGGCCTCTAGGGCGAAGCCACCTGTCCCGCAGAAGGGGTCTAGGTACGTGTCACCCCTTCTCAGCCTTGAGAGGTTTATCATGGCCCGTGTTAGGTTCGGGCTTAGAGGGCCGGGGCGGAAGAAGGGCCTCCTCCCCGGGCTCCTATAGTATAGGGCTCTCGTGTCGAGCCTCGCCATTACTATCCCGATAATAGCTGCCCCTTCTGATATGAAGACTCTGAGCTCATACGTCCCATTTGTGTGTGCCAGTGTTTTGAGGGTGTGCTTGAGGCGTGCATCGTCTATGTGCTGGGACATCCTCTTGAACCTCTTATAAGCCACCCTCCTGGGCGGGCCCCTGGCCTCGACTAGGCTACTGGCGGAGCCGAGGATTTGCTCCTCCTCGGCCTCGACAAGGGCCCAGAGGAGGCCTACCTCCTTCACCCACCCCGCCCTTTCCGTTATTATATGTGGGCCGCTGGGTAGGTCTGCTTCGAAGACAGTGGCCCCGGTCAGGCGGGCTATTATCCTGTAGCTCATCGCCTCAGCATCTAGTATTCCGACTAGCTCACCATGGGGGAGTGTAGGGTGCTGACCGGATAGTATGGCATAGTATGTCTTGTACCCCACTACTCTACCCCGGAGAGTATTGATTTGACCCTTTCGGCCACGAGCGGGGACACGTCTATGTACTGGAGGAGGTCTGAGCTATGTGGTGGTAACGTGTTCGCAGCGTAGACCCTCTTAACACCGGCGGAGATTAGCTTCTCGAGCGCGTTACCCGCCAGTATGGCGTGTGCCACGAGAACCTCCACCTGCCTGGCACCCTGTTCTAGGAGGAGCTGTGCGGCCCTGCTCACGGTTCCGCCAGTGCTGATAATGTCGTCCACGATCACAACCTTCTCCCCCCTCACGTCTAGGTGCTTAGTTTCGATTGTGACCTCGCCCGTGATCCTGTCCCTCTTCTTGACAAGGTAGTCGTATCTCGCACCCAATGCTCTCGCCAGCCTCTCGACCCTCTTCAGGGCCCCAACGTCCGGCGCCAGGTATATGTAGGAGCCGTCTAGCCCTATCTGGCGGGCCATGTACTCGTAGGGCGATATTGAGACGCCATTCCCCTTGAATGCTGTGAGGGCCTCCTCCTTATGTATCTCAATAGTCATTAAGTCCGTATAGCCCGCTGTGGAGAGGCTCCTCAACACGACTGCAATGCTGACAGGCTCCCCCGGGAGGAACCTCTTATCCTGCCTCGCATATGCAAGATAGGGTGCCACTAGTACTACCCTCTGGAAGCCTAACCCCCTGAGGGCGTCTGCAAGTAGTAGGGCTTGCACGAAGCTCGTGTCCTGAGGGCGGCTAAAGGTCTGGACGACGACCGCAACCTCTTGCGGCCCGGCTTCGACCCTGACATACGCCTCACCGTCTGGGAAGGTCTTGTGGTAGGCCTCCACCAGGTTATAGTCCAAGGCCTTCGAGAGCCCTAGGGCGAAATCCCTGCTCCCCGGGCTCGGCCCTTGCACTATGACGGCCATCCTCACTCCCCCCATTCAAGGACGGTCTGTAGGCCAAGAAAATTAGGGTTCCCCGGCGGCCTATTCGGGGGAGGGGTTCGACAGGGTATGGGCCTCCGAGTGGCTATGCTAGGGCTGGGTACTGTTGAGAGTGTGCCCATCTTCCACTACAGTCCTGGTGGCCTAGCACTAAGGGTTAGGCTAGACGGGTATGCCGGTGACGTCTTCAAATGTGGGGACGGTGTTGAGGAAGTCTTCGACCTGTGCCTCTACGGTAGGATGGGGGTCTTTGAGCCGGTAGAGCTGGGGGAGAGGGCTCTGCTGGGTGCTGCTATGCAGGCTAGGGTTGACTTGGTAGTGTTTGAAGGCCGTGGGGTTGAGACCCTAGTCCCCCAGGCCCTAGTTGAGGAGTTGAAGAGGTCTGGTGTGAGCGTTGCTTATAGGACGTTCGCTGACAGGGTAGACTTTGACGCCATACGGGCGGCAGACGTGGTGGTCGTCGATTACATGAGGGACTACCTAGTAGACCCCTCCACCAGTATCGACATACTGGAGAACCTGGACTCGATCCTCAAGCTGGGCCCCTGGGTGGAGGTCAGCGTCTACCTCGAGACACCTGAGCGCGATAAGATCGCCCCAGTGATAGAGACGATGCATGGGAGGCTGAACCCGCTACACGTACACGTGAGGCACCACATGGGCGGTGCCGCTATAACGAGGCTCTACGAGTCGGCGAGGAAGAGGGTGCCCCACGTCTACGTGCATAACTACCTCTACCCCCACCTAGACACCTACTGCCCCCACTGTGGTGCGCCCGTGGCGGTCAGAGACAACATGGCCCTCTCAAGCCTCGAGTCAAAGGACGGCCGGTGCTGGAGGTGCGGGGGGATAATACCCTTCCACGGGAAGATAATGAAACGGACACCCCCAAGGGTGCTGGTAGTTACGGGTGGTGTGAGATGGCTTCACCCACTACTAGTGAAAAGGACAGGCTCCTTACTAGGCCTTACGTGAGGCCCGCAATACTATGGGAGCCCGTCGAGAGTAGGAAGGGCTGGGTCAAGTGTAACCTGTGCGAGAGGAGGTGCCTCATAGCTCCAGGCCGGTATGGGGCTTGTGGTGTGAGGAAGAACATTGGCGGCAAGCTCTACACCCTCGTCTACGGCCTCCTCACTGCTATGAATGTCGACCCTATCGAGAAGAAGCCCCTCTTCCACTTCTACCCAGGGGCCGAGGTTCTCAGCATATCCACTGTGGGCTGCAACTTCTTCTGCCAGTTCTGCCAGAACTGGGTGATAAGCCAGAGCAGGCTGGAGAAGGGCCTCTACGGCGAGTACCACCCGCCAGAGGACGTAGTGAGGGCCGCCCTGGAGGCGGGGGCCGACGGTATAGCGTATACCTATAACGAGCCCACAATATTCCTAGAGTACATCCTGGACGTCGCAAAACTGGCGAAGAAGTATGACCTGATAAACATGATGGTCACAAACGGCTACGCAACGCCGGAGGCTGTCGACGAGATGGCCCCATACATGGATGCGGCCACAGTAGACTTCAAGGGAGGGGGGAACAAGGAGTTCTACAAGCGTTACATCGGGGTACTGGATCCAGACAAGATCTTCAACACAATACTTGCAATGAAGGAGAAGGGGATGTGGATCGAGATCACAAACCTCGTAGTCCCCAAGGTGGGAGATAAGGAGGAGGACATAAGGAGGCTGGCCAAGTGGATAGTGGAGAACCTCGGCCCCGAGACACCATTCCACCTCCTCCGCTTCTACCCACACTACCGAATGACACACCTACCACCGACACCCGTCGAAACCCTAGAGAGGCTTGCGGAGGTTGCTAGGGAGGAGGGACTAGTCCACGTATACATAGGGAACGTCCCCGGCCACCCCCTCGAACACACATACTGCCCTAGGTGCGGTTATAAGGTGATAGAGAGGTATAGCGTGTGGATAACGAGGTACAACCTCTCGGAGGACAACCGTTGCCCAAAGTGCGGCTACAAGCTCAATATACGCGGGACGTTCAAGGGGAGAAGGAGGTTCTTAATCATATAACCGGGAAACTAATAAGGGCTAAAGCCCTGCGAGGACAAAGGCAACTATATTAACCCTGGAATGCAAGGAGAGCCTGTGGCCGGTAAGGGGAACGGAAAGGAGGGCAGCATACAAACCGGGAGGTGCTATACGGGTTGAAGTTCTGTCCAAAGTGTGGAGGCCCCATGGTACCCGTGAAGAAGGGCGACAAGATAGTGCTAAGGTGTACTAAGTGCGGCTACGAGATGCCCGCTCCACCCGACGTGATAAAGAGGTACAAGCATGTGGCCAGACCACACAGTAAGGAGAAGGTAGTGACTACCAAGGTGATCTCTAAGCCCCAGCAGAGCGAGCTCGACAGGGAGATGCTCGAGCAGGCTAAGGAAGAGTACTACGAGTTCGTCCTCGAGCAGATGGGGGAGTACGGGGAGTAGACCAATCCAAGTCAAAGCCCCACAGGCATGTTTCCTCCCACGGAGGCGGAGACCCGCCTCCCACAACTATGTGATATAAATAGCGGTATCGCCTCAAAGACTGGGTTCACCTCTTTTATCATTCGATATAGCCTTTATATGCACATTAATATATAAAGTTATATATATTATTAATTGCATCATTAACAGTGATAAAATTTAAGGTTTTCCCCTTGGAACAAACCTACCTGGGGTCGGAAGTGAGGCTCGTAGGGAAGGAGAAACTCGACATAGACTTCATAATAACGACCGACCGCTGCCTAATGAGTGACCATAGGGGCCACATATTCCTCGGGTTCATGGCTACAGGGCCCGCAATAGGCATACCGGAGAATGTTTGGAAGTGGATATGCTGCCCTAAGCCGAAGACCGACAAATACGGCCGCCCACAGGTCGCACCATACGGCCTCCGCAAGATTGAGGCGGCGCTGCAGGAGGCGGGGTTTAAAGCGGCGGTTATAGACCCCGACTACGTAGACATGTATCTCGACACGGCTAAAGCACTCCTAATAGGCCACCACGACTACTTCGCAATGGGCCCACCAAGCAATGAGTGGTGGATGCTCCTAGGGAAGGAGCCTGTTAACAGGAGGAGCTTCATACAGTTCATAAGCAGGCCAGAGATATGGCGTGCCAAGGAGAGGGGGCTCAAGATAATCGTTGGAGGCCCAGCAGTCTGGCAGTGGGAGGTGTGGGGTGAGGCTAGGAGGAGGTGGCCTGTAGACACGCTGGTGGAGGGTGAGGCTGAAAAGGTAGTGGTCGAGCTCGCACGCATGGTTTTAGAGGGGAGCCCCCTGCCGGAGAAGGTCACAGTACCCCTAGGGAAGGAGCCGGGTATAGATGAGATCCCAGACATCAAGGCACCGAGCGTCTGCGGGCTCGTCGAGATCATGAGGGGGTGCCCCAGGGGGTGCAGGTTCTGCAGTGTGACCCTACGGAGGCTACGCTACATGCCCCTAGAGAAGATCGAGAGGGAGATACAGGTCAACATTAATGGGGGAGTCAGGAACGTCCTCCTCCACAGTGAGGACGTACTCCTATACGGTGCGGACGGTGTGAGGCCACGGGCCGAGCCCCTCCTCAAACTCCACCGCCTGGCGGCGAAGTACCTTGAAGCGTATGGGGCGGGCTTCTCGTGGAGCCATGCGAGCCTCGCGGCGGTACGCTACGCTGAGGAGCACGGCCATATCGTGAGTAGGATATCGGAGATGGTCATTGACGGGGACAGGAGACGGTTCTTCGGGGTCGAGGTCGGGATTGAGACGGGGAGTGTGAGGCTCGCAAGGATCCATATGCCCGCCAAGGCCGCGCCATACAGGGTGGAGGAGTACCCTGACACTGTTGAGAAGGCCTTCTCAATCATGGCGGAGAACAGCATCATACCGGCCGCCACATTCATCCTCGGCCTACCCGGAGAGACGGAGGACGACGTGCTCAGGACAATCGAGCTCTTAGAGAGGCTCAGGCCCTACCCGAGCCTAATAGTGCCAATGTTCTTCGTCCCCATGGGGATGCTCAAGGACATGGACGGGTTCAAGAAGGAGCACCTAAAACCATACCACCTCGAGGCGTTCAGGGTCTCAGCAGAGCACAGCTTCTACTGGGCGAAAAGGATCCTCGAAAAGGGCTACCTGAGAGGCCCACAATACGCTCCAGTCAGGGCGGCTATAAGGAAGTTCATAGACTATGCGGAGAGGAGGGTTCTAGAGTACTTCCGTAAGCTGGAAGCACTTGGGCCTGTAAGAGGAGGATAGAGCCTCCACTATAACATCAAGAGGGGGCCTCGGGTAGCAGGCCCCCGATAGCCTCTAACTCTTTCGCCGCCTCCTCGAGATCCTTGTGCGTGTCAATACTCCTCCAATAATATGGTGGGGTCTCATACTTTACAGTCCCGAGGAGCATCCTCTCAGCTAGGGCTGGGAACGTCGTCTTCTCAATATCTCCCCTGTCGGGGAGGTAGTCTACGATCTTCGGCCTCATAGCGTATACCCCAGCGTTGATCCAGTACTCCCTCAGGATAGGCTTCTCCCTGAACCCTAGTATAAGCTCCCTCTCATGGTCTATGTTCAGGATCCCGTAGGGGCTCCTCAGGGGGACTGCCCCTATAGCTGCTACGAGCCTCTCATCCCTCTTAAGCCTATCAATAAGCTTCCTAGGGTCAATATTAGTCAGGATATCACCGTTGATAACGACAACCACATCACTCTTAGCGAGGAGGTGCCTAGCGTTATAGAGGGCGCCGCCAGTCCCCATAGGCTCGTCCTCGACGACATAGGAGACACTCAAACCAAACCTCTGCCCGCTCCCCACAGCCTCAATGATCTTCTCCTTAAGATACCCTGCCAGGATCACGACCTCATCAAACCCGTAGAACTTAAGCCACTCCAACTGGTAGAACAGCACAGGCTTACCCGCCACCTTAACCAGAGGCTTAGGAACCTCAAGCGTCAGGGGACGCAGCCTCTTACCATAACCCCCAGCCAAGATCATCGCAAGCGACACACTCCCACACCCCAGACAAGAAAGTAGACACACACAATATAAAGGATTGAACCAAACCGCAACCGAAACGTTTTTAAATTAGGGGTTCCTTATATGTTTTTGTACGAATTGGGTTGTTGTTTTGTGGTGTTCTTTTCCGTTGTTGCTGATGGGGGGTGTTTGGGGTATTTATGTTTTTGTACGAAACCGGGTGGTGGTGCAAACAATTGCCTACCATAGTGTTCGTACTGGGATCTAAGGGTTTATAAGCCAGGCGAAGACATAGAAACACACAGAACCAGGCAGTTCAAAACAAGCAAAACTAAGAGTCTGCTTAGCTTCCCCCCATCTCTTCTTTTCCTGTTCAAAACAAGCAAAACTAAGAGTCAAGGGGTATAGGCTCGGTCTCAATGTTTAGTGAGTTCAAAACAAGCAAAACTAAGAGCCTGGGGGCGGGTTGGGTGGCCACTCTTCGGGCGGGTTCAAAACAAGCAAAACTAAGAGCTTCTGACATCGAGACAGTACCTCCTCACGTCTTGGTTCAAAACAAGCAAAACTAAGAGACCTTTAAACCAACCGCTTAAAACGTTAGCCAAAGTTCAAAACAAGCAAAACTAAGAGTACAAGTGCTCCCCCGGGAGTGAAGCCGAATTCAGGTTCAAAACAAGCAAAACTAAGAGTCTTAAGCTCGTTGGCGTCTACGGCGGGTAGTCTAGGTTCAAAACAAGCAAAACTAAGAGGAGAACTGATACACGCAGGTATAGAGACTATACTAGTTCAAAACAAGCAAAACTAAGAGTTGATATCACATTGATAACGATGCATTAGGTATAGTAGTGCTAGTTCAAAACAAGCAAAACTAAGAGCAACTGGGCCATATAATCTATTGCTATAGTAAAGGTTCAAAACAAGCAAAACTAAGAGCCTATCTCCGCTATCGTATACCATGAACCGGCCGAAGTTCAAAACAAGCAAAACTAAGAGCAAGTGCCACCTACACGATACACGGATACAAGATAAGTTCAAAACAAGCAAAACTAAGAGCGCATATACGGGCTAGTCCACGCTTAACGAACCGGTTCAAAACAAGCAAAACTAAGAGTTAGCATCGGTCTTCGTTATCTCTACGGTTCCATGTTCAAAACAAGCAAAACTAAGAGCTTATGGCGTCGGCATCGCTCGCGAAGTAGAGGGTTCCCGTTCAAAACAAGCAAAACTAAGAGTAAATTTAATGAGAGTGTTCTCGTGGGGGAAACAGTTCAAAACAAGCAAAACTAAGAGCCTTCGCGGTCTTAGACCCGTCAGCCTCCTCCATGTTCAAAACAAGCAAAACTAAGAGGCGTGGCCCATGTGTTCTCTAACTGGGAGCTGTTGTGTTCAAAACAAGCAAAACTAAGAGTCGAGCTCGACCTGCACCACCCGCTTAATCCCCCTGTTCAAAACAAGCAAAACTAAGAGGCATTGGCAAGTATGTCCTCAACCACAGCCCGGTTGAATCTCAGGTGTTCAAAACAAGCAAAACTAAGAGTTAGCACTCTTGTAAACTAACGCATACTTGCTTGGTTCAAAACAAGCAAAACTAAGAGCTCATCATGAGATAAAAGACGATAGCGAGAGGTTCAAAACAAGCAAAACTAAGAGAGTATATTACGTTGGTGTTAAGCAGCTAGACAATAAGTTCAAAACAAGCAAAACTAAGAGTCCTCAGATTCCTCCTCATCCCACCAGAAAGTTCAAAACAAGCAAAACTAAGAGAGCCTTGGATTTATGACCGATACATCAAGGATTGGGTTCAAAACAAGCAAAACTAAGAGACTATTAGCCTGAGTGTTACATTGTCATTACCAAGTTCAAAACAAGCAAAACTAAGAGCCGCTTTATCGTGTGCTCATTATGCAAGGGCCCGTTCAAAACAAGCAAAACTAAGAGATAGGAGAATGCCGAAGGCAACGCCAAGTAGTGGCCGTTCAAAACAAGCAAAACTAAGAGACAGGGTCAATAGTGTTCCGGATTTTCCCGGTTTAAAACAAGCAAAACTAAGAGGCTATATGCAGAGTGGGAAGACCACCTTCGTGTTCAAAACAAGCAAAACTAAGAGCAACGCCGCCCGTATCAGCTCGCTCTTGCTAGTCCGTTCAAAACAAGCAAAACTAAGAGCACCCCCTACCCCTACACGCCTCGAGTAGCCTAGGTTCAAAACAAGCAAAACTAAGAGGAAGAGCCGTTGGGAGTTTTAGACTTAGCATTCAGTTCAAAACAAGCAAAACTAAGAGAGGCTGTCTATCCTCTGCCAGCTAATGTTGTAAGTTCAAAACAAGCAAAACTAAGAGGAAGAGGAGATGGGTGCCCAAGTCGGTCATATAGTGGTTCAAAACAAGCAAAACTAAGAGGGGAGACCGGCACTAAGACGGCCGACGTGCCAGGGGCCGGCAGTTCAAAACAAGCAAAACTAAGAGTGGGTGCTAAGCCGGTACAAGATAGCACGGCTAACACGTGACCGATGGACGGTTCAAAACAAGCAAAACTAAGAGTCCCATGTGTGTGTTGTTGCGTTATACACTTTGGTGTTCAAAACAAGCAAAACTAAGAGGATTAACTTATATACTGAACGCATTAATATAAATAGGTTTAAAACAAGCAAAACTAAGAGCGTTAGATGGAGTATAGACTTGGGCGTAGCAGGTTTGAAACAAGCAAAACTTAGAATAGCGGATGTGGGTGGCTTGTGTATACCACTGTTTTATTTTGTACTTGTAGTGATTCCAGTTTTTAGTAGTACTATATATATTGCTGCTGCGGCCGCTGCTAGCCCTCCAGCAGCTGCGGTTATGGTTTTCCAGTTGTGTACTCTTTCTTTGGTGCCCCCCTCTTGGCTTGTGCTCTTTATTGTGAATGTGGTTGTTGCGGTGTCTTTGTGGCCTGCTGAGTCTTCGACTTGGATTGTTATCTCGTGGGTTCCGGGCGGTAGGTTTAGACTGTAGCTCGTCGCGGTCGGCGGTAGGTTTATTGTCTGGGAGCCGTCAATGGTTAGGGTTATCCCTGTGATATCTGCTGTCCCCTTATGTGCCTCCCATTTCAGGGTTACGCTCCCGCTCTCGAGGACTGCTCCAGGCTCTGGGGCTAGTATTGTCACGGTTGGGGGCACTGCTGGTGTTGTCTTTGAAGTTAGAGCTATGTAGAGGCCTCCCCCTAGGAAGGGGTAGCTTGTCCACATCTCCACCGTGTTATTCTCGGGGTGTACCTTGTATTTGCCCTTGGGGTACCATATGTTTAGGTCTCTGTCCCATGCTAGAGGCACTAGATCCTGAACCCTTATCCCGAGCTGTTGGAGCTCGCCGGGGTCTAGGTGGAAGATCAGGTGGAAGACTCCGAGCCTGTTGGAGTTGTTAGTCACCACGAGTATGGGCCCCTCTACTATATAATAGGGTGGGGGGCTGCCTGGAGGCTGCGTGTTATTGTATACCCATATCTTCGCCTCACCCCGCGTCTTGGAGCCTATGATTGTCACGTTCGGCTTCTCTAGGGCTACCTTAACGCTAGCGTCACTACTGTTCGCGACCTTATATACAGCGGGATCTCCAGGGTCTTCTATGTAGAACGTCGATGTCTCGCTGAAGGTGAGTCCTAGGGTTTCAATGGTCTTCGTGAACGTGATCTTATGGGCACCCGCTCCGAGGTCTTGTGTCTCCACCCATATACGCCCTGGCATGATTATCCAACCCTTAGGGCCGTCATCGGCGCTATCCTGGAACAGCGGTCGCCCGTCAAGGGTCACCGTTATAGTCGAGTTCCAGACTGTGGGAATCCCGCATGACGACATGTTGAAGGGGTACACGTCAAGCTGCGGCAGGCGTAGTATGGGGCATGGCCAGTAGTAGATGGGCATACCGCCATGGAACTGGAAGCCTTCTCCCCGTATGAGGTGAGACCCATTCAATGGAAAATAGATTAGGACGGGGGGGTTTGAATGATCTGGGTATCTAATTGTGAGGTTAATGGATGTTGTAGCGCCTTGGGAGTCCTCAGCCACTAGTTTAGCCGTAACCGTGTCAATCTTTATCCCATAGCTCAGGTTGAATCCCTGGTTAACTATCTCGAAGAGAGCGCTCCCATAGATAGAACCTTCATACAGCGTGGTATTCCAGGAGCCACTGATCCATGGCCCCAGCACTCCCAGGTTCTCCTGGGGCTCCCAGGGGAATAGGCGCTCCATATACTGGCCTGGTAGGCCGACTGACACGTTGGCGACACCGTCGGGGTCATAGACCTTAACGATCACTGTGATCGGGTCTTCACTCCACACGTTTGAAACTGGATATATGACCTTCACGATGGGCGGAGTGTTAGTCCTGTTGGTAGGGGCGCTCAGGAAGAGGGTGTCCTCCCCGCTGTACCCGTAAGAGGGCTTTACTATCACAGTCAGAGCCGAGACTGCTATAATGGATAAGAGTATAAGGGTAACTACAGGCCTCATTACACAGGCACCCAGGAGTGCATCAAAAGACTGGGTGCTTATGACGGTTGGGTCTGAGCTGGCACCTCAGACCCCGCGGGCTCACCGATCACCCCAGTAAAGGCTTCAAGCACTTCCTGGGCTCCTCTAGGATCCTTTTCTGGGCCCGCGTTTAGCCCCAGCCCCACGGGACTCATTTCACTCTTTGCCGTGTTATTCGCTGCATGTCACTTGTAGTTCTTCCTGTTCCATATTATTATTAGTTTTCTCCTTGTACACCTTCCTTCTAGGTGTCTTGCCAGGCAGAACGCTTTTGTTGTTATCTGGTGGTATGGTGTTTTCCCTGTCCTCCTGTTCCTCAGTGTTAGGAGGCTGTAGAGGTGTTTGAAGGCTCTCTGTGTGTCTGTTCTTGTCAGGTTTCCTGTTTTGTCTATGTGGGGTAGGCCGTCACTGTTGATCATGTTTATGGTGGCGTGGATTGCTACAGGTTTGAACATCTCTACGTAATCGAATGTTAGGGGTGTACTGTATCTTGTCCTGTGGAGGAACCCGTATGTGGGGTCTAGCCCTGCTGATATGAGAGCCCTAGTCGCTAGGGAGTAGAGGACTGCGTACATTAGGCTTAGAGTCTTGTTGAAGGGATCCGGACTTCTTGGCCTTCGGCCGTGGAAGCCGTATCTGCTGTTTAGCTCTCTGAGCACCCCTGGCTTTAGGGCACTTATTATTGAGCCCCACAGGCGCTGTGACTCCGCCGCTTCCCACGTCCTTATGAGGTTTTCATACTCCTCCTCGTCTAGTGGTGGCGGAGGAGGTCTCGGCGGGGGCGTGTTCACGCCGTAGTATTTAGCTACATTATGCATGCCCTGGAGCTTCGCATCTATATAGATCGCAGCTATTTCTAGAGCCTTCACCTTTGGTAGGGTGTACTGGAGTTTGCGGTAGTTGTTGTACTGCATTCTCACGGGGTTCATAACTATTGCTATAGTGTCCATAGAGTGGAAGGCGACGGGTACATTGTGTTGTGCGAGAACGGGTAGGAGAGCGGAGCTCACAGTGACTCTCCTTCCCACGATGAGTACCGCCTCGACGTCACGTATGGCCCTCTCAAACCTCCCACTCCTAGTCTCGACGACAATCGTGCTCCTCCCCTTAAGGCCTAGGACTGCCGGGCCCCTGACTAAGAGTATTCTCAACGCCCCGTCACCCTCGGGGGGTGCTTGTTATATTCCACGCCATGGACAGTCGTGGGAGAGCTCGCACAGGCTACACATGTTTGGGTGCCCTTTAAAGCCGGGTGGGATCTTCTCCCTTAGGAGGAGCTTCTCTACCTGTAGGATATCGTCGGGTCTTAGGGCTCTATACCCGATCTTCTCGGGGGAGACGATGAGCCCGGCCGTGGGGAGCCTATACTTTTGGTAGACAGCTATCATTTTGAGCAGGGTCTGAGGGGGCTTAGCAATGTGAACTCGGGTAGCGGCTTCAACATAGAACACTATAGGCCTCCACTCCCCCCTCAGCCGAGCCCTAGCTACCACTATCAGGTCTCCCCTGCCCCGGGCGCAGAGGCTCACGGTCTTATTAACGGTCTTATTATCGTCCACACGCTTAGCTATCGATATTGTAAGCATAGTCTGCTCGGCATCCCGATCCTCTCTAAACCTAGCCTTCACGTCCAAGCATCCACGTATATTAAAGAACACTTCCTCCACACGGTCTAGGAGCTTGCTGTGGGCCTCTGAGAGCTCCCGGGCGGTGGGGTACTCAGGGGTCTCCCTCGGGGTCGAGCCGTGCCAGAGGAGGTGGGAGGCGGCTGGGCAGAGCATGGCCCACCCTAGGAGGTTCATCCTAGAGTACCTCGAACCTTCTCTCCTGCACGACGTAGAAATCCGTGCCGTCAAATACGAGTGCCCGCTGGTACTCGTCCTCTCTAACAACGATAATGAACACCGAATCGCCGTCCTTAACAAGGTCTCTGGCACGCTCGGCGATGAGCTTAGCAGTACTCGACGTCCCGGGGCCTGCGTAGACGGAGCGGTTAACCATAGCCAGCCCCAGCCGTCTGAGGTAGCGCCGCAATTTACCTCTCCGCTCCTCCTCCCCGATATCATAGGCGACAATCACAATCACCCCTCGAACACCTCACGGGCTGGGCATGCGACGAAACTCGTATAGCGTGGAAAAGGGGAGACTCATATAAAGAGGGCGACATATGTTTCGCCACCCCCTGAGACGATCTTAGCACCCTCTCCGCTCAGGGACAGATAGTCGGCGAGCTTTTCGTCAGCTTTTACCACATATGCTAACGAGCCGCCCGGAGGGTTGACCTCGACATTCTCTCCCACGAACATTGTGCCTTGTAGGAGTTCTAGGAGGATCTTGAGATCCACGAACCTCCACCTAAAAGTCTCGGGGTCTCCGTGGACAACAATATTGATCTCCTTCCTGTCCCTCTCAAGCCTTATTACCAAGCGGCCCATGCTATCCCTACCAGCTACCCTGAAGTTTCTCGTGATCAGGCCTATGCTAGTACTACCCTCGACCCCAGAGCCCTCTACAACATAGTTTACCTGGAAGCCAGTTCTCCTAAAGAGGATCAGCCTAGACATTGTACCTGCGGGGCCCACTACAGACTCTAATAGGTTTCTCGCCTCGTCAGCTGACAGCTTGATCTTCGAGAGTAACCCCGTCATGCCAGAGACTCTAGCGGTAGATACAATGCCTAGTGTGGTGATCAGTTTCCTCCGGGCGTCCCTATACCTCTCTGGGAGAAGATGTGAGATGTCCCTCCTCCTCTTAGGATAATTGAGGTATGCTCTCCTGACCCACTCCACAAGTCCCGTGTAGTCTGTCTCCTCAGGTGATGGAGCGCCCTCGAGCGCCCTCTCAGGGAGGACTAGGTAGATGTGCGAGTCAACACCCCTCCTCCCAACCCTCCCAATTCTTTGCACTACGTCCTCACTAGACACTCCAGCAGTAACGCCTAAGATCACCCTCCCCAAGTTTACCCCCTGGGTCGTGGCTTCGCTCCCTACTATGATAGGGGCTCCCTCCCTGCAGACCCCTTCAGGCACTATCGAAGCTATACATTCAACATTGATATCCTCATCCACAAGCTTCTGGACAAGATAGGCCACCATCCAGAGCCTCTCAAGTATTATAAGGGCGCGCCCTCTCTTGACGCTCTTAATCTCTGCCAGGAGATCCTCAAGGACTATGTCTGGTAGATGAGAGGCCGCGGCGTAGTAGGCTGCTAATCCTCTGCCTCTTACGTTAACCGGGATCACAGTTATGAGTGTGTCACCCCTGACCTCGAAACCCTTCAACCCTCTGACAGTCTGTGCGTCCACGCGCTCGTACCTGCCCTTAAAACCGAGGTCTTCTAGAATATCATCGGCCGGAGTTGCGGAGGAGAAGACTACCGGGTAGTTCTCAGTGTCTGGTAGGCTCTTGAACAGTTCTAAGGCGGCATAGAGGGCGTCAACCTCGTAAGGGTTATAGAGGTGGAACTCGTCTACGAAGAGGGGGAGGGAGAGGAGCCTCTCGGAGACGCCCACCAGCCTGCTAACCCTCTCCCTCGCCACTACGCCAGTGACCCTCAGGATATTCTCTAGGCCCTTAGACTTCTCCCCCCTCGCACGGGCTAGGAGGATATTATGTAACGCTTTACCCACAACCTCTAGATTCCTGTATGCACCGCTCTTAATTAGAAGATACGTGTCAGGTGTTGCGAATACTATCACATACACGCCCTCTCTCCGGAAATTTAAGACGTGCTCCGCTAGCCGGTAGACAACTTCCCCTTTGGGGGTGCCGTCAGGCGAGATTATGCTCCTACCGGATAGTGCTAGCAAAGCGATATAGTTAATGTCAGGCCATACGGGGTTTGATGCCCCCCTAACCATGTCCTTATTGACCTTGTAGACCCGGAGCGGCTCAATGCACCTGACAGATCTCCTATTACTCTCTGAAATATTCCCGTCGCACAGGCTTGTGCTTGATACGAGCTCGCCGCCGAAATGGTTCATGACCAGGTCTTCAACCGTGTTCATCTGGTTGGCCAATAGAACGTTATTGGGGTAGAGGGCGACAAAGCCGAGGGCTCCTTTACCCGGATATATGCTGTGCTCTGTGTTGAGGAGTAACGTTAGAGTCTTCCCTGAACCGGTCGGAGCTGTGAGGATTATGTTTTCGGACTTCTTCAGGGAGTGGTAGATCCTAGCCTGGAAACTGTTCAGCCTCAGGGTACCTGTAAGATAAAGGTTGGAGTAGGGTATGGAAAAGGCGGGTACATGGAATGTCTTCCACTCTCCCCCCATTTACATTCCCTCGAGAACAGGCACGGTCACCTTGACTCTCCTTGTACGACCAACTCTTATCTCATACTCAAGAGCCTCTGAGGCTCTACCAAACACCCCGATGTCGCCGGCGGGGTGTGGCAGTATCACTGTGTACTCGTCGACCCTGACACTGTCGAGAAGGTTAAAGGGATGGCTGACCACTGCGTTTTCAACGAATTCCGGCTCGACGCGTTGCAGCCGGAGACGTAGCACGCCGCCCCTTTTAGCACCGATCCTGACGACCAGTTTCCTGGGGAGCCCCACGTCTTCTGCTCGATCCTCTGATACTATGATGAGCGTCCTAAGCTGGGAGCCTGGCATGAGTATCGTGTTCTTCGTGAATAGGGGGTATGCAAGCCTAGACCTGCCTCGAAGAGTGGCTATACCCTCATTCATCGCAGCCATTAAGACCTCTCCCAGCAGGGCCTTAACGACTAGGGGAGGGTAAGCGTAGACGCCATAGCGGTAGTAGAGCTCTAAGGGCCTCTTGTAGCGTGTCAGGTTGAAGAGGGAAGCGTAGCCCATGTCCGGGTCTACTATGAAGCCTGCGAGGGCTAGGGTTAGGCCGTAGTTGTGGATTACTGGGTAGGGCTGGCTGATGTAGAACTGGGTTGATGGTAGGGCTCGCGTGTGATACCATAAGAGCCCGTCAACCCTGATATCGGCGTGATAGAAATAGGGCATTTCTGCCAGCCCTCCGAGGAAGCCCCCGCTACTTCTTCTTCCCACGTCTACCCTTCCCACCACCTCTCAGCTCTGCGATCAGCTTGTCCAGCTGTTTTACGAAGTCTATGCTGCTCCTCCAGAGATCCATGAATAGCCCGTCAGCCTCCTCCGGCCTTACGGCATCGAGGATCTCCTCATTGCTGACAGCAGTGAAGCCCAGTTTACTGAGTTTCTCCAGTAGGAACCCTTTAACGCTTGAAGGCTTTGTAAGCCCCTTACCCGCGGCCTCATCGGCCAGCTCTAGGGCTGTAGTGGTGGAGTAGTCGCCGCAGCGGGCACCTAGTAGCTCTACTTTCACGGTCCCGTAGACCCCGCTCCTACCGCCTACAGCCTCGATGCTAGCCAGCGAGTAGAGGACGGCTAGTAGCTCAGGGTATGTGACGTCGTGTAGCACCACCCTGCCAATGAACACGGTGCCGGGCATAACATGGATGTCGCTGAAGAGGGCTCCACCAGTCGTCGACACTACACCCTCTGTTACCTTGTTATGGGTCTCAGGTTGCACAGCTCGTGTGGTTGCGAAGGCGGGGTCGAAGTGAACCCTCGTCTTTACACCCACACTCATGTCCCCGCTAGCCTTCTTGTACTGTGCTTGTGTGAGGGCTACGCCGAAGATCGTACATGCGGGGCAGTAGCCGTCCATTCCTATGTCGGTCGTCTTCTCCCCAGTATCGGCCAGAGGTGGCTGGATAGTACAGTTCCACCTTGACCGGAGGTGCTCCTCGGCCTTTGTGAATCCTAGCTCAGCCGCCTGTCTGATGAACTCGGTTAGGTCAGCCCCTGAGTCCCTGTGCATTCTCAGCGCGTGGAGTAGTCTCCTCCTCACCACCGCCATCAGCTTCTGGGGCTGTATCACGGGCACGTTAAGTCCTGACTCCGGGAGTAGCGCCTCGTTTATGTCCCCCGGCCCCTCGGTTCTTAGGAGCAAGAAGTTAGCTGCTGTGACGGTGAACACTACCTCGATCCTCTTCCCCGTAGGGAAGAGCCTGCCCTCCTCTCCAACCCTACGGAGGCAGGGCTTAACCGCCTCTAAGAGGGACTCCACACCCACTACTTACCACCTCCACCCTCAGACTCATCCTTACGGGAAAAAACATAATTTTTAATCATAACACCCGTAGGAGGAAGATTATAGCGGGCCATCTCAGCTATAGCGGATATAACCATGTTCATCAGCCTGATCCGAGCACCTATAGGCACGCTATCAGCAGTCTCCCGGAACCTCCTCAGCAGGCCCACGAGAAGGTCGCGGAAGCACTCTCTCGCCTTAGGACTCCTGAGGGAGTCGGGTATGTTGCTCTCAGCTATGACGTCCAGATACTCCTCATACTTGTCCCACACTGTGAAGACAAGGGTCTCCAGAGCCTTCCTAACATCCTTAACATAGGCATGCGTAGACCTCTGTCCCGATCCCACGATAACACGCAGCAGACCGGCCAGGCCTGCTGCGTAATAGTCTACTCCCCTCTCCGGGCTATACTTACAGGGATCTTCCTTATCCTCCAACACTAACCACCTCACCCCACAGACGGAGCCTGAGGGATTCTAGGACGGAGTAAAGAGACGGGGAAGAATACTCCAAGAGGACGGGGGAGTGCTCAGGCGGGTAATCTAGAACCTCGAGGAAGGCAGGCAGCTGCTGCCCCTCTCCCTTCCTCCTGTTCAACTCGGCAAGTGACGCCATAACCATTGAGACGTAGGGCGTATACACGCCCAGCTTAGGGTCGGAGGGCTGCATGTCATAGAGAGGCTTCCTCCCCTTATAGTAGGTGAGCAGGGTGTTGGGTGGAACGCTGGGAGCTAGGTGTGAGACTGTTAACGGGTATATACCCCAACCTGTCAGGACGCCTGCTGTAACGATATCTTTGACCCACTCGTCTAGGTGCCTTCTCAGAGGGTTCCTATAGGGGAGGTATACGCTCGTGGAGAACATGTCGTAGACGAAGAACGCGTCCCGGCTATAAGTTGAGAACCCCCTAACCACGTCACCCAGACTCCTATCCCAGCCCTCACCATAGAACAGGCGGCTCACACTACTAGACCTCGGTATTCCCCTCTCCAGCTTGTTCAGTATGACCCAGGAGAGGAAGCCGATCTCCTCCAGCACCGGTGCTGGGACGAGTGTTCTGAGGCTGAGGCTGAGGAGCACGTCAGTCCCCAGAGTCCTCCTCACTATCACGTCGCCAAGGCATAAGGGGTCGACAGCGTACGTCTTAGCCTCCTGCATGAGCCTATTCACGTTCCCCGGATAGAGGCGTCTCGCCCACTGCTGTATAGTCAGATCTTTGAAGAACCCCAGTATGTTCACAGGCATGCCGACAGGCGTCTTGACACCACAGATCGGGCACACACTATTTCCGGCTAAGAACTTTACCCCCACAAGCTCGACGCCCTGGAACATGCCCCCCACATCTTTGGGGAGGACAATATCGCCCTCGACCTTCCTATTGAACCCATAGTATCTGAGGATTATCTTGTAAGAGTTCCCCCTCTGGCCTGGGTAGAAGCCCTTCTCGCAGTCCCTCTTCCTGAAACCATACCTCTTACACTCCTCAGGCTTAGACTTCTTTCCACACCTCTCAGCACACTTCTTGTCCTCACAGCAATGCATATTCCACTCGAGCTTCACCTCATCCGTGTCTGTGAGGAGGCCTTTCCCGCGGAAGCCCTTTCTGAGGTCGTCCCATGAGAGTGTGACCTTAAGTGTTGGGTCATCTGTTATGATTGCTACACCCATGGGTGATGATACTGGGAGGAGGATTACTGGGTTGGAGGTAGCATAGTCGACGAGCTCTTCGTATATCATCTTGCTTATCAAAGTCCTTAGGAACGGTTGGGGCAGGGTTATGTTGATGAGTTTGAGATTCAGTCCTAGGCTAAGATCCCTTCTTGCCTGATGGAGGAGCGATACAAGATCAATTGGGTTAGACACCCCTTGGATTCTATCGGCTAGCCATAAGAGTGTCCACACCTCTCTAGAGAATAGAGGATCTGATCTTGTCTCTGCAGGGTTTGTGTAGAGGTATTTGGCGTAGATCCGGGCCTCCCCCGGGGTAAACCCGTAGTGCTGGAGCCTCTCCTCAGCCCAGGATATGACTGCCTCGTCCGAGTGTTTGCCCCGGATCTTGAGCTTCTGCCCTAGATCGTGGAGGAAACCGACTATAAACGCCTCTGTGCTCGAGGGGACATAGTTAGTATATGTCTCATACCCTTTAACGAATATTTCGAATGTACTCGCCACGCTGTAACTGTGGAGTAGGAGGCTTATGCTCGCCCAGTATTTTGCTGGTAGTGCTGATAGTGGTGGTGGGAGTAGTGTGTAGGCGATCTTCAGCTTCTCCTCGGGTGTCAATACGCATCCCACCATATCTCTAGGTAGGAATTACTATTTATTTGTTATTCTGACATCCATTATCGTCCAGTTCACCTTTTAAACGGTGAACATCAAAGTATTAGGTTGGGGTGTCGGGGTGCCCGGGGGTAGCTGTCTTATTATGCCCGTCGGCGTTACTGCCGAGACTGTGAGGGGCGTCGTAGCCCACCCACTTGTCAGCCCCATTTCGTGTGTTGTCTCGGTCACTGTGAGCGGCCTGTTTGAGGTGAAGAGGGAGATCTTCGGATACCTCAGGGCCCTCGCCGAGGTCTTGGGCGCGGATTATCGTGAGGTCGTTGTTGAGCCGTGGGATGTGGCCTCCTCCATACGCCTCTACAAGGTGCTACGGGAGGCCTCCAAGGGGTGTAGTAGGGTCGTAGTCTCCGGAGTGACGGGGAGCCGCTACCTCCTTCCCCTCATGTTCCAGGTGCTGCTCGCGTTATGGGCTGAGAGGAGGGTCAAGGTCTACCTTGTCCAGGGCGTTGAGGGGGAGGAGTGGAGGCTTGTCCCACTAATGGGCTATTTGAGTGTCAGGCTGCCCAGGAGGCAGAGGGAGCTCTTCCTGAGGATCTATAGCTGGCCCAGTGATGAGGTGCCCCTCAGGGGTGGCCTACTGGAGGGTCTGGGGCTTGGCAGGTCGGTCTATAAGGCCCTCAAGGAGTTGGAGTTGAAGGGCTTGATAGTCCATAGGAGGAATAAAGTGATAAAAACCTTCCCTGGGAAGATATTATATGGGATAATGGTGGAGAAGATTGGATCCACTAGAGAGGCTTAGAGCCCTAAGGGTTCTAGTATCAGTTGAGGCCGACGGGCCGCTGAGCGAGTATACGGGGAGGCTAACGAAGACCATCGTCTACGCCATGGCCCGTGAACTCAGGCTCCTCCACGGTGTGAGGGGCATAGTCCACCCGCTCCACATCTCACCACTCTTCAAGCCAGGCCCTAGAGAGAACGATCTCGGCACCGTCGCCTCCCCCATGTACACCTATGACAGGGAGGGGGAGAGGTGGATCCTAGAGTCTATAGAGCTTGGAGGCGAATACGTATTCCACGTCGGTGGGGAAGCCCAGGTTGTCGGGGCGGTCGCCCGGGGGCTGGAAGAGCTCAGAACCCCCCTAATGTTCCGCTTCGCTGACAGAAACGTGAAGGTGAAGCTCGAGAACATCTGGGACATAACGGGGAGTGTGAGGGAGAAGTTTGGGGACGGGTTCAGCAGGGTCACAATATACTTCAAGGCCCCCACCCTCATATCTAATGTTTTCGCGCCGACAAGGCTCCCAAAGTTCTCCCCGTCAGCAGTGGAGGTCTTAATGGCCCCATACCTGCTAGTGAGGGGTGGTCTTAGCCTGACAAAGGACTCGCTGCTATCCGCCTCACTCAGCCTGGGATGGCTCGTTGAGACCTGGTACACCCTCAGAACTCTGAGGCCCGTCATGATCCCCTTCAAGGGTAAGAGGGAAGCAGCCCTCATGGGGAAGGCCACATACATCTACGACCCCCCGAGGCGGGGTAGGAGGGGTGTTGACGAGATGGTCAAGAACGTGCTCCTCACAGCTGAGATCGCCGGCGTAGGCGAGTCTAGGGCGAACGGGTTCGGGACGGTCGTGGTGGGGCTCCACTGACCGGGGAGTACAACATGTATACCCTGACCCCGTAGGGCCTTGTCACAGCCCTCCCACAGCCCGCCACGGCTAGGTCTTGGAGGCATTCGACTACGAGTCCGTACGGGGATCTTCTAGACCTCCTAACCCTCCCCCTGAGGAGGGACTCGATCTCAGCCTTCAACCCCCTGCAGGGCCCCCTGAGTTTGAGCCTCAAGTCTATACTCCTCCTTGGGCACCTCTCTATCTCTACCCTGACCACCCCGACTACCTCATCTGGCCGGGTGCATTCTCCAGCTATGATGATGGAGGAGATGTATGCGTACTCCCAGGATAAGATCTCCTCTGCCACCCTACCGGGTGGCTCTCTGGTATACGCTACAAGAACCCCTGGGTAGCCTGCGGGCCTGACCTCATAGTGGGGGAGCCCTGCTAGGGCGTCCTCTAGCTCCTCCCTCGCCCACGCCCCCTTCCCCGGCTTGGAGGTCGCAATAACCCTCGGGCATAGGGGCAGCAGTCTCTCAGCGGGCACTCCTCGCACCTCGGGTTCCGGGCGGTGCAGTACCTCCTGCCGAAGGCTATTAGGAGCTTGTGCGCCCTCTCATAGTCTTCGCCCTCGAACAGCTCTGCTAGGGCCCTGCTGGCCTCACGGTATTGTGCCTTGGGGGATCGTGTGAGCCCCCACCTCCACGCTATCCTCATTGCGTGGGTGTCTACGGGGAAGACCCTCTCCCTGCCCGTGAAGGCCATGAAGACGTCTATCGTCTTAGGCCCGACCCCCCTGACCTTGGAGAGTACCTCCCTCACCTCACTGGGGTCAGCCTTCAGGAGCCACTCCTCCCCGCCCCTCTCAACTATTTTCTTAGCAGACTCAACAATAGCCTCAGCCTTCCTCCTGTACCCTCCAGCCCTCCTTATCGCCCCCATTATCCTCTCAGGCCCGGCCCTTAGGGCGTCTTCGGGTCGTGGGCCGATCTTCTCTACGTACTCCTTTAGGGCCGCTATACTGTTCTTATCGCTCGTGTTCTGGCTCAGTATGATCCCGACGAGCACGAGGAACGGCCCCCCGATCCCGTCGGCGACGTGTACTACGTACTCGCTAGGGTCGACCTCAACGGCGGACTCGAGCCTCTCCATAAGCCTCCTGCCACTATAGCATATCCTAGCCCCACCCACACCCCCACACCCTACCATCTAAGACCTGCGATCCGGAGGCGGCTCGACACTATTATCCCTAGACTGCGAACCCAGAATACTATACTCGGGTGGGTTATATGGAGTGCCCTGGTTACGAGCACATGGAGCACACAGCGGACGAGCTCGTTGTAGGTAGGGGCAGGACTCTCGAGGAGGCCTTTGAGATGGCTGCCATAGGAGTGTATGAGGTCATGACAGACACCGCAAAGGTGAGACCGGAGAGGAGGGTGGACATCGAGGTCGAGGGCATGGATCTGGAGAACCTCCTATACAGGTGGATAGAGGAGCTCCTAATAGCGACCGACGCGGAAGGCCTAGTCTTCAGCATAGCTAAGGTGTGCAGGATAGACGAGACAGGGGACGGATACAAGCTAGTCGGCAGCGCCTGGGGGGAGCCCTTCGACCCTGAGAGGCATGAGCACAGGACAATAGTGAAGGCCATGACCTACGCACAGATGGAGATAAAAAGGGAGGACTCCTGCTGGAGGGTTCAGTTCGTAGTCGACATCTAACCCTCCCCCAGAACAACCCTGCGTAGACGGGCCAAGCACCTGGGGCAGAACCGGCTCCCCTTCTCGTCAAGCTCCATTAGACTGTTACTGAAGCGCATAACACACCTAGGATCACTACAGTGGCCGAGCCCCAGTAGGTGGCCTGTCTCGTGCACAACCACCTTCAAAACCCTCTCCCACAGCCTCGGCCCCCTCATCCTCGCAGTGTAGACGCTGGCAACACCGATCTCGGGGCTTGCAAGGCCGAAGACGAAGTTCAACCCACTAACGAAGCCGTCAGCCCCGACAACACCGACAAGGAGCCTCCTACGGGGCTCTATGAGAGGCCTATACCTATCATACAAGAACCCGTTCACGAGCGTAGCATTATATTGCATCCTAGCGGGGTCGTAGAAGCTTAGGGGTAGCTCCTCCTTCCAGACCGGGACGAGAAACCTGACATCTAGCCCTGGAAACCTCTCCTCAGCCTGCCTAGCAACCCACGACAACATCTCAACGCTAATGGCCCCCACAGCGACTAGGAGAACCCTAACACCCACATCCAACCCCCAATGAGGCCAACGGGAAGACCCCGAAAGAAATAAAACAACAGCCCCTAAGACCTAACAAGAGGGAGCCGCCGTAGCTCAGCGGGAGAGCGCCCGGCTGAAGACCGGGCGGTCGGGGGTTCGAATCCCCCCGGCGGCACCATCCTTGAATACGTTCCCGAGCCGTCCTCGCATGGTCTGGGAGCCCCACTAGTTTGTAGTGGGCCCGTGTTTTTCTTTTCTAATGACTTTAATATTATCTATTTTAGTGTATGGGTATTGGCCTCCCTCGTCCTTCTCGTATTTTTTGACGACGTCCCATATCGCTAGTAGGGCTGCTGTCACCCCTGTTAGGGCTTCCATCTCGACCCCCGTCTCGGCCTTTGTCTTGACTGTTACTCTGGCCTCGATCCACGTCTCCCCGATCTCGTAGTCCACTTTCACGGCATGTATTGGTATTGGGTGGCATAGTGGGACTATTTGGGGCGTGTTTTTTACGGCCATAATCGCCGCTACCGTTGCTATCTGGAGGGGGTCTCCCTTCTCCACCTCACCACGCTTTATCCTCTCTATGGTCTCCCTACGCAGCCTAATCCTCCCGGCCGCTGTGGCTTCCCGGTGGACGGGCGGTTTTTGTGATATGTCCACCATGTGGGGGGTATGGCTCATCCTCTCACCTCGGGGAATAGTTGTAGGAGTCCCGCTAGCTCCTCTAGCAGGTCTTTGAGTGCGGCTACTCGGGAGTCTTTAAGGTTGGCCACGTACACCCTCATCCTCTTATACGTCCTCTCATCGACTACTCCCATCGCCTTCAGCTTGTCCATATGCCTCTTCACGACCCTGTGGTGGATCTCGAGCTCCCTTGAGATCCTAGTTATGTTCGACTGCCCCTCTCTTAGGATGTAGAGGAGAATCCTGACTGTTACTGGGTCGCAGAATTCCTCAACCCTCAACCCCTAGCCCCCTCGAGTATGAGCATTATCTCGCTCCGCAGTAGGTCTGCCGGGATCTCGGGGGCTATGCGCATCAGGGTCGTCCTCCCCCTAACGCCCTTGCTGCTAGGCCGCGCTATTATTAGGTCTAGGGCGCTGAGCTTCTTGATGTACTCGTTAAACTGGCTATGTCCCCGGGGCTTCTCCCCGTGCTCTTTCGCTAGCTCCTCGTAGAGCTTCCTGACCTCTCCCGTCGTGGAGAAGTCGTCCTTCTCCATTGTCAGCTGCGCTATGGCTAGTAGGAGTAGGAGCTCGTGCTTGCTCAGGTTCTCCAGGATCCTCCTGTCCAGGGAGGCTGGGGTGGCCATCCCTAGGGCCATGCTAACGTGCCTCCCCGTTATCCTATGCTGGCCCTCGGACTCCGCTATCTCGGCCGCCGTCCTTAGGGCAACTATGGCCATCCTAGCGCTGCCCTCAGGCCTCTTCGCTACCGGGCTGTCTATGCCGTAGAAGTCTGCGATCGTCGCTAGCAGCGAGTCATCCCATGTGCCGGGGTATAACCCTAGCTCCGCCCTCTGGAGGAGTATCTTGTAGAGCTCCGCGCTACGGTAGGGGTCGAGGCGTAGTATGTAGCTTATCTGGCTCTCGATCATGGGGAGCCTCTCCCTCAGGTATGAGAGGATCATCTCGTTACTCGCTATCAGCACGTAGTCGGCCCCCACCCCGCTCTCCACCCTGTGGGGGGCTAGCTCGTGGAGGCGTATGAGGGTGTAGAGCTTGTCCGCGTCTGAGCCCGGCCTCTTGAAGAGGGTCTGGATCTCGTCTAGGATCACTATGAGCCTCATATTGTTCATGTAGAGGGTGTCTGCTAGGGCCTGGATCTTATCGCTTAAGCTCACACCCCTCCAGGCTATCTTGGGGTTGAGCTGGGTGAGTATCCTGTTAATGACCTCATGTATTGTGGGGCCGTCGAAGAGGTTCACGTACACATAATCAGTATTATATCCCTTCCTCCTGGCCACCTCCACCGCCTTCCGGGCGGCATACCTAACTATGGTGGTCTTACCGATCCCGACCCTACCCAGGTTGCCGTAGACTAGTGTTAGGTCGGCTGAGGAGGCGCCCCTCATAATCCTCCTATAGAACCTCATCGCCAGCATGTCTGCGATGTCCTGCCTGACCGGTAGTGTGGGCGGTATGTAGCTGTCCTCGAAGACCCTCATGTCCCTTATTATGTTGACCTCCAGCAAGGCCGATCACTTCCACCCAGCTATGTAACACCGTACTCTAGCATCCCGGAATTGATCACGCCAGGTACTACTATATTAGAGTACCGCGCCATTGCCCGGGAGGACTCCCTTATTTAGAAGGTAAGACCCCTAGTAACCCCCGGGAAGGTGTGGGTGTAAAACTTGAGCTCGGCCCTAGAACTACTTTGGGTAGAGAAGTATAGGCCCAAGACCCTGGACGAGATCATAAACCAGGAGGAGGTTGTCCGCAGGCTTAAGATGTTCGTGAAATCAAAGAACATGCCCCACCTGCTCTTCGCGGGCCCAGCAGGGACGGGGAAGACAACGGCGGCGCACGCGCTAGCCCACGACCTATACGGAGAGGACTACAGGCTCTACGTACTTGAGCTCAACGCCAGCGATGAGAGGGGTATTAGTGTTATCAGGGAGAAGGTGAAGGAGTTCGCTAGGAGCAGGACACCGCCCGAAATACCGTTCAAGATCATAATATTGGATGAGGCAGACAATATGACAAGCGACGCCCAGCAGGCCCTCAGGAGGCTTATGGAGCTCTACAGCGCGCAGACAAGGTTCATACTGATAGCAAACTACCCCTCCAAGATCATAGACCCGATACAGAGTAGGTGCGCGTTCTTCCGCTTCCAGCCCCTAAAGAAGGAGGACGTAGTAGGCAGGCTGAAGTACATCGCGGAGAACGAGGGCGTAGAGTACACTGAGGAGGCGCTGGAGACGATCTACGAGATAAGCGCGGGAGACATGAGGAAGGCGATAAACATCCTCCAGGCGGCGGCCGCCCTAGGGAAGGTCACAGTAGAGGCCGTCTATAGGGTCGTTGGTATGGCCAAGCCTAAGGAGGTCAGGCAGATGATAAACGCGGCCCTCAAGGGGGACTTCGACGAGGCCAGGACGCTCATGAGGAGGCTCATGATAGAGTACGGCCTCAGCGGTGAGGATCTTGTGAAGCAGATCCATAGGGAGATCTTCAGCAAGGAGGTGAACATGCCGGAAGAGGCCAGGGTTCTTGTGGCCGACTACCTCGGGGAGATCCACTTCAGGCTAGTCGAGGGGAGCGACGACGACATACAGCTCACCGCTTTCATAGCATGGCTGTCAATGCTGGGCAGGAAGCTGGGTGTAACGTGATGAGCCTAGCCCGCCGCTATCAGGGCAGGAGGAAGCTGCCCTGGATCATAAAGTACAGGCCGAAGAGGGTAGACGAGGTACTAAACCAGGACGAGGCCAAGAGGATCCTGGGTGCATGGTTCGCGGCCTGGGCCCGTGGGAAGCCCCCTAGCAAGAGGGCGGCCCTCCTCTACGGGCCCCCGGGGGTGGGGAAGACTAGCCTCATTGAGGCGTACGCGAACGAGCACGGCTTCGAAGTAATAGAGTTAAACGCGAGCGACTACAGGACAGCCCAAGCCATAAGGAGGGTTGTAGGCACGGCAGCCATGAAGAGGCCCCTCTTCGGTAAGGGGGTCATAATCCTCCTAGACGAGATCGACGGCATAGCCCCAAGGGAGGATGCCGGGGGGCTTCACGAGCTGCTCCGCATCATACCCCAGACGAGGAACCCCATAGTCATGACCGCTAACGACCCCTGGAAGGATCAGCTCAGACCCCTAAGGGAGCACTGCATACTAGTGCAGTTCAAACCCCTGACCAAGACGCTCATAATGAGGCTCCTCTCTAGGATATGTGAGGCCGAGAGGCTGTACTGTGAGAGGGAGGCCCTCAGCCTCATAGCAGACCTGAGCCAGGGAGATGTGAGGGCCGCGATAAACGACCTCCAAGCCATAGCTGAGGGCTACGGCAAGGTAACATACGAGCTCGCAAGGGCCGTGCTGAGGGGTAGGGAGAAGAGCGTGGACATATGGAGAACCCTCAACATGGTGTTCTACGCCAAGGCGTCTTGGATGGCTAAAAAGGCGGTCACCCAGAGCGAAGAGGACTACGAGACCCTCATAGCATGGATCAACGATAACATACCCAAAAAATACGGGGAACCAGGAGACCTCTTCAGGGCGTATGACGCGCTCTCAAGGGCCACAGTGTTCCTCTCCCGCGCCAAGTACGGGGGGAGCTGGTCACTACTGAGCTACGTCTTCGACCTAATAGGCCCAGGCGTGGCCTTCGCCCGGCGGGAAGGGCAGGTGCTTAAGGGCCGCTACGCCTTCCCCGAGAGGATAAGGCTGATGGCCAGCCTCAAAGAAGTGAGGCAGATAAGGGAGCGGATAGCGGAGAGGATTGCGCCTAGGCTGGGGGTGTCTAAGAGGGCCTTCAAGGCAGAGGTTCTCCCCTACCTCTTCATAATATTCAGGAACAGCCCAGTCGTAGCCGCAAGGTTGACCCTTGGATACGGGCTCACGAGGGAGGAGGTCAAGTTCCTAGCCCAGGCCAGGGCCAACGAGATACTAGAGCTCGCGGAGAAGATCAGGAGGGCCAGGCCGAAGGAGGTTAAGGCTGAGGCCGAAGCTGTCGTAGAGGCGGAGGAGAAGCCCAGGACTAGGAGGAGGGGTAGGAGGCGTAAGAAGGAGGAGGGGGAGAAGGGCAAGACCCTAGACATGTTCTTCGGCTAGGAGAGCCTCCTCAGCTCAGCCCTACAGTTTTCGAGGCCACTATCGCACTCTATGACTGCGTAGTGACCGCTCTTGAGGGGGCCCGCGTTAACAAACAGCACCCCACCCCTCTCCTCCACACCACGGGACTCATGCACATGGCCGAAGAGGTGCACCCTCGGGTTGAGCTTCTCCACAAGCCACCCGATCTCGCGGAGCCCGATCCTCAGGCGGAAGAATGTCCTATCCAATATCCCCTTAGGGGGGTGGTGGGAGACGAGCACGTCCACCTTCCTCTCCTTCAGCCTCCTCTCCAGGGCCTCAAGGCTCCCGGCAACATCTATGCCCCCAACCCCCCCGATCTTCAGCCCCTCAAACTCTACTAGCGTACCGTCGATCAGAACCCCGTGCTCCCTAAGGGTTCTGGCCACGCTTGGGTCGTCTAGGTTGCCTGTTACAGCGTAGCCCCGCCCCTTAACGGCCCTGGCGAATGCCTGCGCTGTGTCGACGCACTCGAAGTCCCCGCTAGCTATGGCTATGTCATACTCTTCCTCTTCTAGGACTTTCAGTAGAAGGTCTGTCCTGCAGTGCATGTCTGAAACGTGCAGTATCCTCATCCCCCATCACCCTAGCTATAGGATGACCGGCTCCATGCCCAAAGCTCTAACTGCATGCCAGAGCCTCCCGGCCATGCCCCCAGCAGCTACGGCCTGGTGGTTGCCGAGCCCGTCGACCACGAGGCTCCTCCCAGCCCTCGACTCGAGGAGGAGCTGGGTCTCACACTGCATCTCCCACCCCGGGGAACCGCTTATAACGGGTGCCTCAAGGATCAATGCCCTATCGCCACCCGGGCTTAGGCGGAGGAGTGTCGCCCTCCTAAGCCACAGCTCCGCCCTCACCGTCACACTACCACCGGTTATGAAGTGGGGGCCGAGGGAGAACTTGGCGGCATACCATGCAGGAGGGGCACAGTGGCTTAACAGGATCCAGTCCTCCCCAACACCCGCGATGTTGGCCTGCCAAGCGGGAGCCCCCTGAGCTTCTGCCACTAACATCAGGGATAGGAGCCCGGTCAAGTCGCCCTCGCACCCGACCGTCACGCCCCCCAGCTCCTGGAGGAAATGTGCCAGGCAAGCGTTAGCCCCCGTCTTCTCAAGGAAGTGTATACATCCTGGGCTGACACCGTCGTAACCCCCTGCCGCCTCGAAGACTGCCCGTGCAACCCTCAGGCTCCTCCGTGGCTCGCCCTCGACATATTCGGCCCTTACCGCTCTAGATAGGAGCCTCTCAGCCTCGGGCCAACCTCCCTCGACCCTTCGGAACACGTCGATAAACTCGTCCACACCCATGAAATCGACCCTCACACCGAGCTTCTCCAATAAGCCTTGAGGGCCGCCGGGGATCCAAGGGCTCACCCCTCCAATGACCAGCAACCTGGCCCCCCGGAGCCTCCCCGCAGCCCTCACACCACGGGCCAAGTCCGCGAGGGTCTCAGCACCCGCCTCGTTGAGGCCTGGTAGCACTTCCACAGTCGCCTTACCCCTAACGAGAGGCGAGACCTCGGCGAGACTGCTCGTACTATTAGCTAGGGGGACTCCTACCAGGCCCACAGCTGTGCCGGCCATGGCGGCTCTCTCCACCAGTTCAAGGGCCAACTGCTCCGTCCCGCCTGTGGCGAGGACTGCGACTATAGACCTGCACCCGGATATGTCCAGGTTCTCCTGGCCCTCCACGACGAGCCTAGCCCTACCCAGAACCCCCTTGACCCACGATAGGATGCGGGATATGTAGGGCTCACTGTGCCTCCTACTGGCGAGGACGAGGACGCAATCTCCCCTCCCGCTCTTCAAGTTATCATCTCCCCCACAGCCCGCTCCCGCTCCTCTCGGGCGTGGCGACAGCCCATGGCATCGCCTCAGTGTTGAACGCTGCCGCGTACTCTCCACCCTTAGAGACCAGTATTAGCCCGCCCCTCTCACCGGTTAGTCTCCTCATCCTTGAGAGGGCCTCCCACGCAGCGTCACCAGGCCTCAGCCCCTCACGTAGGAGGGAGACGGCTGTGCCTGTGAGCTGGGCTAGCATGATACTCTCGCCCCTCCCAGTAGCGGCCGCAGCTCCAGCGTTTGGGAGTGCGTAGTAGCCTGCGCCTGGGAGGGGTGAGTCACCCACCCTACCGGGGAGTTTGAGGGCTGTCCCCCCAGTGCTTACCGCGGCCGCGGTTCTGCCATCGGGGGCCACGGCAACAGCTCCAACAGTGTCGCCTGTGAGGAAGCCGAGCTTCTCAGCCCGGTTCAGAGCTTGCCTATAGTATTCGAACCCCTCCTCCCACTTCCTAGCCTTCCCGACCAGGAGCCTGTGGAGAGCCTTAGCCCTCGGGCTCGGGCCCGGGTGCGGTGGGAGGCCTATCCTGGCGGCGAGCCTGTCAGCGGGCTCACCGCACATTATCACGTGCCCTGTCTCCTCCATAACGTACCTAGCGAGCCTGACAGGGTTGCGCGGGATCCTAACGCAGGCGACACCTCCAGCTGCTAGAGGGGTGTCCCTCATGACGCCTGCGTCCATGCTCAGCCCTCCCGAGGCGTCAAGACTGCTCCCCACCCCTGCGTTGAAGAGGCCCGAGTCCTCCATGTAAGCTACCGCCTCCACAACGGCACTGACAGGGTCGCCCGTGGATAGGAGGGTCTTGAGACCCCTATGTGCAGCCGCCTCAACAGCCCTCATAACCCTCTCCTCAGTGATCTCGACCCCCGCCTCACGCGCCGCCTCGAAGACCAGGCTCCACCTACCGGCCCCTCCATGCACGAGGACTAGTGGTCTAGCAGGCACAGCCGCTCCACCCTCACGTCCCAGATCGTGCAGTAACACTATACTATTCTTTGGGGTGGAGCTTCCTGTACTTCCGGGATCTCTTGAGGTACTCGTCCCTCTCCTCCTGGGATACGAGGTGTATGTGGAGTGGGTGGTGTCGGGGCAGCCCCGCGCTCCTCCTCACCCTCTTTTCGAGCTCCCTAGAGGTCATGGTAGGCTTTTTGACGACCACGAGTATGTCTACATCGTGCGAGGAGTGGTGCTCACCACGGGCCACACCACCGATCAGGTAGGCCTCGAACTCGCCGACACTCCTCCCAATAGCGTGGAGGACTCCGGGGATCCACTTGTCCCACTCCCTCTTAAGCCTCTCCCTCTCCTCAAGTAGGGGATCCATATACTCCCCGAGCCTCCTACCAGTCAGTGACTTATACAGCCCCTCAACACCGAAAGCCCCTGCAGCCGTGAGGGCGAAGAGCCCCACCTGGTCTGGGGAGACGGTTAAGGTATGGTACGTGAGTATGGAGAGGCTGACCAGGGTCAAAGCCAGTCCACCGAGCGTTACTAGGGGGCTAGTCTTAGCCTCCCTCCTCAGCCTGTAGGCTGCTAGGTTCACGGCGGAGAAGATCAGTAGGAAGCTGGCACTGCCTGCGAAGCTTATCGCCTCCAGGCCCGAGCCCAGAACCAGTATGGAGGATAACAGTGATATTATGACAAGGCCCTCTGGAGCGTGCCCCCAGATCCTCCTCCCAACACTCTTAGGCAGCTGCCCATACCTTGCCACGATATAGCTTATACCCGCAGTCCCGTAGAGGGTTGCGTTTATCGCTGAGGCTGTGGACGCGAGTGCTGCCGCCACGACAAGGAGGAAGCCGGGCCTGCCAAGGGGGATGCTGGCGAGCTGTGCTAGGGCGTAGTCCCTCGCCCTCTCAACCACCTCAGGGCTCATTGCTCCAGCCGCTATCGCCGCTATAAGGACGTACACACCCACGACAGTTAAGACAGCGGCGGGGTACGCCTTAACGACGTCCTCAACACGCTCCGCGTCAGCAGAGGCGTTAGCGATCAGCTCGAACCCCTCATATGCTAGGAATATGATCATACCCCCCGCCACTATCATAGTGGGAGGGGGCCAGTTGCTAGGCGATAGCCTATTCCAGTCCACGAATGGGATGACAGCAGAGGCTACTAAGAGTAGAACCCCCAACTTGAAGAATACGAGGGCGTCCTCAACCCTCCCGCTAACGACAGCGCCTAGGGCGTTGACGAAAGCGAAAGCCCCGATCACAGCGACTGAGAGGCTCCTGGCCCACGCCCACCCACCGCCGAAGGAGCTCGCAGCGTACTCGCCGAATGCGTAGGCGTATAAGGCTATCATAACAGTGTAGGCCAGGATGAGGAGCACGTTAAGACCCCCTGAGACGAGCCCCGAACCATAGGCCCGTACAAGGAACTCCACCGTACCGCCACGGCTCGGGTACCTCCTAGTCAGCTTCATGTACGAGTACGCCGTTGAGAGGGCCACAAGGCCTGCGAGGAGGAATGCGGCCGGGGCACCCGCACCTGCCAACTGCAGGCTTAGGCCTAGGACAGCGAATATACCGCCCCCTATCATCCCCCCAACTCCAATACTGAAGGCCTCACGGAAGCCTACATGCTCGCGGGGCACACTCGAGCACCATGTCCGCGGTATACTGATTGTACTACAGTGTTGGAGGCGTACGAATATATCAGTATCTGTAAGGCCCGGTCAGTACTAACCCACATTATCCCACTACCGTAACGTCCACCGAAGGGTGCCCGGACGGGTTGAGCAAGGGCCTCATGGGCGGGCTACTGGGTGTATGGCTGTCAAGCATACTCTACGGGACAGTCCTAGCCCTGAAGCTAGACCCGTTCACACCAGCCATAGCATATACCATCATAGCGTCAATACTCGTATTCCCCCTCTCATACCTCGCATGGACTAGGCCCATGAGAACCCTCTACATGTCTATAGGGGCAGCACTAATGATCCCGCCAGCCCTATGGGGGCTCCCCGCCACCGCCCCCCTAATAGTAGTGCACGCCGCACTCCTATCGGTCGTATGGAGGGCCACGGGCACTAGGCTAATAGTGGCGGGCGGCACGCTCGTCGGGGGTGTTGGGGGGTATTTAGCCGCTATAGCAACAGGCTCATATCTAGCGGCACTCGCCCCCCTCACCTACCACCTTATGACAGTTTCGAAGGCGGCAGTTAGGGTGACTGGAGAGGACGTCTATAAGCACGTCTTCACAGCAGCGGCAGCCGTCATTGCCGGAGCGTCTCTGATAGCCTGTATACCTAAGGGGTGCACGGCTTGTGCGGTGCTCCTCACGGGTGACTCGCTTCTAAGGGTTATGGAGTCGTGGTCGGGTTTCGATGGTAAACTGGGGCTGAAGACCTACGGTTTCATCGAGACGTTCCGTAGCCTTGCAGTCCTCCTCACCCTCGCAGCCCTGATAATAGGGTGTGCCCCCTAGCCCTCCATGGCCAGGGCCACTAGCTTATTGTAGATTATCACCCCCACAGCGTATACCACGACTGTCGCTATTATTGCGGGCATGGAGTATTGGAGCGCCCACAATGGGCCCTTACCATAGGTGAGCATCTGCCTCACAGCCTCTATAGTCCTGGAGAGGGGGTATGCCGTGGCGAACTTCTGGATCCACTCGGGGAGCAGGAACGTGGGTACTGTGAACCCGCCGAGGAACATTATGGGGAAGGCTATCATGTTCATTATGGCAGTAGCCGCCTCAGGAGTCCTCGCTGCCGGGGCCAGTAGGAGGCCGAAGCCTATTATGAACAGGGCACCTACAAGTATGAGGGCTACCGTCGCTAAGGCCGTCCCAGCACTCATATTGTAGTCTGCTCCTAGTGGGAGGCTGAAGAGGTATATCGCCAGGCATGAGACGCCCACATAGAAGAGGGTTGCTAGCGTTAGAGACGCTAGCGTCTCATAGCTCTTCAGGGGTGAGCTGAGGAGCACCTTCAGGGTGCCCTCCCTCTTCATGTCGATCACAGCGAAGATCCCCATTGAGAGGCCTATGAAGAGGGTCTCGATCCCCATAAGGCCTATGGCGTAATAGGCCCTTATCCCCCCGACCGAGCCTACCAGGGGCGGCTCCAGCTTCTCCTCGCTAACACGGATCGGCTGCTTAATGAAGTCGTAGAACCTCTCAATATAGGACACGTACTCGGGAGGGATACTCCAGCTAGAGTTCGCAGTGTTGTTGGCTATGCTCCCAGTTATATAGGTGAGGGCCACGTTGATGGTTCTGTTCCTGACCTCATCAGAGTAGGCCTTAACGAACCCCTGGGTGACCGACTCATAGTAAGACGCCCACGGCGTCTTAAGACTTACAATCTCTATCAGGGCGTGGGAAGTGTTCATTATCTGTGAGGTGAAATCCTCGGGTACGACAACCCCGATGTCAACTCTCCCAAGCTTCACCGCATTCTTGAGCTGGTCGATACTGTTGAACTGTACGACCTTAAAGAGGCCGCTCTCCCGCATAGCCCCGACAAAGGTGTCTCCGAGGCATAGTGTCCCGTTCCCCACGTCTACGGGCCTGTCCAGGTTAACCACTCCCACAGTGATAGTCTCGGGCTGCGGGTTACCCCATATGGCGACCTCCAGCCCGTAGAATAGGAGGGGGAACACTATGACCCAGAACAGTATCCCCTTCTGCCTCGTAAGGCTCTTAACTGCGACATAGACCTCGCTGAGCACGCCCCACTTCATACCACTATCACCCCTCGAGCCTCTCACCTGTGAGGCGGAGGTAGACCTCCTCCAGGCCGGGCTTCCTCACCTCGACACTCTCAATCCTCGAGCCCCCCTCGATCAGCTTCTCAATGAGCCGGGGGAGGACTGTCTCCGGGCTCCTAGTCGTGTATGCCTGCTCCTCCGGGCTTGAGGATAGCAGAGTAGCGCCCTCCACCTCAACTGGGGCCCGTAGGTCGCCTTTCACGACGATCCTCGCGAGGGGGGCATGCCTCTCGATCAACTCGTCAGGTCGCCCCTCAGCCACTATCCTCCCACGGTGGAATATGATGACCTTGTCCGCGTGTTTCTCCGCCTCCTCAGCGATATGGGTGCTAGCTATCACCACCTTGTCCCTTGCGAGCCTCTCAACAAGCTCCCAGAAACCCCTCCTAGCCCCCGGGTCTAAGCCGCTCGTGGGCTCGTCAAGTATGAGGACTTCGGGGTCTCCGATGAGGGCCGCAGCTATTGTCAGCCTCCTCCTCATCCCCCCGCTAAGCTCCTCCACTCTCTTACGCCTATGCTCATACAGGCCGACCTCCCGTAGTAGCTCCGAGGCCCTTCTCCTGGCAACCCCGAGGCCCATCCCCCTTATCAGCCCATACCATACAAGGTTCTCGAGCACGGTCAGCTTAGCCCGGAAGGGCATGTCCTGGGGGGCGAAGCCTATCCTCTTCCTAGCCTCGACCCAGCCATCCCCCCAGACATCAAACCCCATGACGTAGACCTTCCCCCTGGTGGGCTTAAGGCTCCCCGCTATCATAGAGAGCGTTGTCGTCTTCCCACTACCGTTCGGGCCCATGAGCATCGTTATCCCCCTACTTGCACTAAAGCTCACGCCCTTGACAGCCTCAACACCGTCACGGTAGACCTTCACGAGATCCTCAACCACTACCTCCCCCAAAAGCAGCACCCAACGGTAAACCTATAGTACTGCAAGGTCAATAAGAGAAGATGAAACTCTGAATTTCAGAGTAACATGAAGAAATACACCCATTCGATAACACGGTAGGAGGGGTGGTGAACGGGGACTTGGAGGACGAGAGGGAGGAAATGCTCCGGGTCGCCAAGCTAGCACTCAGGGTGAGAATGTTCCTCTACTACACGGCGAGCTCGTACGCATTCTTCGTCTACGCCCTATCAGTCATATCACTAGCACTCATAGGGGCATACATAGACGAGAAGACAGGCAGAACAGGAGTGTACACCTCCACCTTTTCCGTAATAGGGTTACTCCTAGCCTCCACTCTTTTCATATGGATCCTAAGAAAGGTTGCTAGGGCAGTCGGGGAAGAGGCAGTCCAGACAAGCGGGGCTAGAGGAGCAATAAAGGCTACACTTCTTCTAGTAGTAGCACCCGTTCTAGCAGCGTTCCTAGTGGGCTTCATATACCCCCCAGCAGCAGCTCACTCATGGTACCCCGCACTAGGGCTCTTCCTAGTGGCACTCTACATACAAAGCGGGCGCCAGCCCCACATGAGACCACACCTCCTCGCGGGCACCATAATAATACTGACATCGCCCCCGGCACTATACGCGATGTCAACTAAACTAACAGTAGGCCTCATGGGCCTCTCCTACCTGATCGCAGGGGCATACGCAGCCCACTTAGGCCTCAACGAGATAGAGATCCGGAGCGAATAGCCCCCGGAAAAGGGGGATTACATAATGAAACTATCCAAAGAGGCGAGAACAATATTCAACCCAAAACGCTTTGAAATAGTAACATTACTAATAGTATTAGAAAAAATGACCATGAAACAGCTTAAAGAAGCGACAGGGCTTACGTGGGGAGATCTGAACAGCAACATAAAACAGCTAGAAAAATATAAAATAGTAAAAACAAAGAAAATAATAACAAAAAAAGGGCCAAGGACGCTAGTGACCCTAACGTCCACAGGCCTAAAAGCCTATAAAGAATTAACTAAATACCTAGAAGAGACTATAAGGAAAACAAGTGCAAGTCATACAGAAAGGTAAATTTTTCGAAATTTTTAATTTTATATTCTCCAGCCAGGCCCGGGGCTCCTGAGCGCAAGCCTTAGGTTGAGCACCCTCCCGGTACCCCGGTATTGTGCGCGCAATGGTTATAGGGGGTCTAGGGGGAGGCCCGCCCCTATTAGTGTGGCACAGCTCCTTGTGAATGCGGTGGTGGACGTGGCCGGCAGGTACAAGTCGAACCTGGCGAGGGCCCTGGCGGCCGTCTCCCGGGCTATAAGGGCTGTGAGCCCCTCAACGCTCTACCGCCCTACCCTCTTCGCCTTAGCAGAGCCCTATTTCGAGGTGATCAGGGGCGGAGAGCCGGTGGCAGCCGTTAGGGCCGTGGACGCAGACGGCGGGGAGGCCCATAAGTTCGCCGACGCCGCTGTGGAAGAGGTCGTCCCCGGGAGCGGAGGGCGGGTGTGCCTCACCCTCGCCGTTGACCCCTCTCTCAACAGTGCAGGCGTTACGCTCGCAGCACTCCCGCTTGCCAAGTACTACTCCTACGGCCTCCACGGCCCAGTCCGGGCCGTTATTTTCTGCGGCCTAGAGCGTGCGGCTAGGCTGTCCACCGATGTCAAGCTCCTTGAGGAGGCCTCCGCCAGGGCCGCCAAACTCAGCCCCCGCCAGGCCTGGGCCGAGCTTCAGCGTGCCCTCAGGCGGATCGGGGTGGAGTGGGAGGCTGACCCCCCAGTCACTATCGCATCGGAGGTGATCGTCGAGGAGTGGGGCCATAGGATCCTCGCTGTCTCCCTCGCACCAGCCCAGGCGTGGGAGGCCGAGAGGCTAGTGCGCTACTACCCGATACACCGGCGCCTTTACATGAGGAAGACAGTCCACCACAGCGGAAGGGTCACAACGGTCATCACCTCATACACTGTTTACTGGGCCCTTCAGTCTGTGGCACTCTACTACATGCCGGGCTGGGCGGCCAAGTACCCCTCCACAGGGCTACTGGTGAAGGTGGTCGAGGGCGCAGCCAAGCCCCCCATCACGCCCCTCCGGGTGAAGGCGCCGCCGGGAGTGGCAGTACACAGACTAAGAGGGAGCCTGGGCCTGGAGACCCCCGAGCATGGCTCCACCTACGTTGTGACTACCGTTCCGGGTATGGGTGAGGCGGCGCTCTTCCACTACGTCTCAAAGGCGTTCTACACCAAGGGGGGCGAGCCCCGTGACACACTCTCCCAGATCACTCTCACTCTCCCCGGCGGTCTCAGGGTCGGGGTGTCCCCGGTCTCAGCAGTAATAGTCAAGAGAATAAACTGGAAATGGGCCCCACCGGCCCTGGAACGTTACAGAGGCAGGGCCGACTACCTCGCCGTCTACATCCCCCTCGTGTTCGTCTGGCCCTACACGCCCCGCACCGCTTATCCCTGGTCGCTGAGGAGGGTCTACGGCCGCTACTATGCCCAGGGGCAGGGCTGACTGTTGAGGCTTACCCGGTTCGGATGAAGCCGAGTAGGCCTCATCGGCCACGAGCGAGAGCGCCACCCGCACCGTCGAGGCGGCGACCTTGAAGTCGCCCGCCTGGGGAAGGGGGTCAGACCCATATATCCTGGTATTGAGTATAGGAACACCCTCAACCTCCCGCCCAAAACCCCCGGCGAGTCGTGGACGGCAGTTGCCTCCGCCCTGATGACGTGGAGGACAGCGTAGGCGGCCAGAGAGGCCGGCTCCCCATAATACTCCCGGGACAGTGCCCCGCAGAGGGCCGCCAGTCCTCGCTCACAGCCTCCTCCTCATAGCGGCTAGCCCCAGCATCCAGCCTAGCGCCTCGAGCAAGGGCGGCACCAGTTCAACGGCGAGCGACTGAGACGTTGTAGATGGAGTAACCTGCCACCAGCCCCGGAAGATGCGTTGAGCACTAGCCCTCAACACTGTCCCACTCGTAGACCCCGGCGAGAGCCCTTCTGGCACGCCTAGACAGCTATCTCGCCCCGGAGGCAGAAAGCATACACAACGGCCACCCCCAACTTGAAGCCCGCCACCACCCACACGATCCCCGGCGGGACACCCGGAAGAAGCGGCAGGACGAGGCCTATGACTCCGAGGATTCTCCAGAGTGTTCGGCTATCCCTCTTGAATATCTTGACCAGGCGGGCCTCGTCCTTCTTTGCAATTCTATGTGTTAGATTCTGGTGGATTGTGTAGAGTGTAACACGCGGGCGTGGCGTGCATGCTTGCAATTCTATGTGTTAGATTCCATGTATCCTTTAATCTTTCAAAGTTCCAGTATGCCACCCCTTGCAATTCTATGTGTTAGATTCTAAACAAAACAGTATAAAAACAAGACCACACCAAACGTATAAACACCAGAGAACTTGCAATTCTATGTGTTAGATTCTGCACTGGTCTTTTGTTTGTCTCGTAGTGTTCTACCCGGGACTTCTTTCTATTCAGCCTCTATGGGTAGATCCCGTGCGCCCCGGGTCAAACCATGCCGCATGAAGGGGGTCACAGGCAGCGTTAAAATAGTTTACAATGGAGGAAAACACGTACTCCCAGGAAATCTGGGAAAAGCCGTCCCGTCAATGACGGTCTCAAATGTTTCCTCGATGGTCTCCAGAGGAAGGGCCAAATTGGATCCGACCCCGAACCAAGTTGCAATCCTAGGGGTGGGGTGTGTCCCCTATTGTTTGTATATTTATGTTTTCCCTCTTGAGAAAGGAAATATATAAGCTTTGCGGTGTGGGACGGCGGGCCTGGGCGGGGTCTATGTGCTATGGCAGGGTTATTCTGTTGGGTTGTTTATGCAACAGGTCTGTGGATTAGTATGTTAGGAGGGTAGTGGGGTCAGGGCCCCCTGGTGGTGGACCGGCCGGGATTTGAACCCGGGGCCTCTCGGGTGCAAGCCGAGCGCTCTTCCAGGCTGAGCTACCGGCCCGGTGCGTGGGGGCCCTGTTTGGTTGCCTCTTGTAGTGTTTGTGGGGGAGGTTATTTATTGGTGTCGCCTTCTTTTTCATGGTGTTTTGGGTCTCCTTGTCTTCCTTATTGCTAGTGGTGGAAGGAGTGTTGCTGCTATGAGTAGCGCTGCTGTGAGGTATGGTAGTTGGGGTGGTAGGCTGGTCTTGTCGTGTATTATGCCCGCTATTATTGGGCTTAGCGTCATGCCTATGCTCGACATGCTGTTTGAGGCCCCTACTAGGAGGCTCCCCCTCCCCCCAGGGGCTAGGGCTGCGTTCCTCGTCTGCGGCAGGCTTGCCCTTACTGAGAGTGCTGCTAGTATGTAGCCCGGTATGGAGGCCCTGGGTGTTAGGAGTAGTAGGGATCCTAGGAGGGCTAGGGCTAGTAGTGGGGGTAGGACTCTCCACGTCGTGTACTTGTCCGCTAAGACACCCATTGGTATCGAGACTGCGACCCCCAGCACGCCAGCGGCGGCGAGCGTGTGGCCTAGCGCCCCACGGCTTAGGCCCAGCGTCTCGTGGGCGTAGATGTAGAAGTAGTCCCTCAACACCCCGCTGAGGAAGCCGAGGGCGAACGCGGCCGCTAGGATCCATGTGTAGAGGATTACACCGTCACCCCACCCCCGAGAGGTTCTAGCCCTTCCCTGCTCGCCCGAGCGTGGGAGCTTGTAGAGGCTTAGTGCGAACAGTGGTGTGGACGAGAGTATGAGGAGTGATCCAAGCTTTAACATGCTAGAATATGAGGTCTCGAGCACCCCGAAGAGCTCGTTCCCCACGCTTATCCCGAGGGTTCCCACGGCGAAGTATATGCTCAACAGTGTCGTACTCCTCCGGGGCTGGACGTCTGAGACGCCAACCTGCACCGTGGGCCAGGCAACCCCCGCCATCAGGCCCCACACGCCTGTGAAGCCTAGTATCAGAGGGGGAGCGCGTAGCTGGGGGAACGAGTATATCACCAACGCGGCCCCCGCTAGGGGTAGGGACGCTAGCAGGTGCCTCCGACCCGGGGCCCGTGCACCGGTGACTCCCGAGATAATACTCCCCAGAGTCCGGCCTAGCATGAAACTGCTCGTAAGGCTGGCCGCTGCGAGGACTGTGGAGCCTATATCGTATCTCAGGTAATACGTGAGGGCGGGCCTCGCCACACCTGCCCCGACACCGGCTATGAGTACCCCTGCTAGTATGAGCGTGTACCTCCACATCTCCCCTCCAGCACTTGTTTGGCTGTCCCCGCTCATGTTGGGGTGCACTCTCCCATTACACTGTCTAGGGGTCAGCGGCTGGCCTCTAGCCTCTTACCCCACCTCCTTCTGGTGTACTTCTCTAGCCTGCTCCAGTCCACCTCGACCCCTATCCCTGGGGCTTTTCGGGGCGATAGTGTTGAGCCCTTCTCGAGCGTCCACGGCTCCGTTATTATGTCCTCCTCATAGTACCTGTCGCTGGCGCTAATGTCGCTCGGGAACCTTACGCCCGGCAGGGTCGCTAGGGTCACTAGAAAAGCCCTCCCGACCCCGGTCTCGAGCATCCCCCCGATCCAGAGGGGCCTGTGGGCCTCCTCATACCATATCCTGTGGATCTCGAGGCCCGCAATAATCCCCCCAACCCTCCCAGGTTTGAGGTTCACTATGTCAGCACTATCGAGTTGGAGCGCCCAGCGCGCGTGGAGGGGTGTCTTAACGCTCTCGTCCAGGCATAATGGCGTGTTTAGGAGGCGCTTCAGGCTTGCATGGTCTACTAGGTCATCGTAGTGGAGTGGCTGCTCCAGCATTAGGAGACCGTACTTGTCGAGCCCTTTGAGGTGCGGCCAGTCGCTTAGCCTGTATGCAGCGTTCGCATCGACCTGGAGGGGTATGTCAGGGTACTCCCTCCTGACCCTCTCAACGACCTCCAAGTCCCATCCTGGCATGATCTTGAGCTTTATCCTACCGTAACCCTTCTCGAGGTAGTATGAGATGGTCTTAAGTAGCTCCTCGACGCTATCCTTCACCCCAACACTGACCCCGACCTTGACAGGCCTCCGCTCACCCCCTATCATCTCGTATAGGGGCCTCCGCTCCAGGCGGGCCTTCAAGTCCCATAGTGCCATCTCGACGCCGGCCTTAGCCATGTTATGCCCCCTTACCCTTGAGGCCCTCTCAATGAAGGCCTTGGGGTCAGCCTCTGGGGGTAGGAGGGGGATGAGCTCCCTCCTCAAAACCTCCCACGCCGTGTACACCGTCTCACAGCTATACCACGGCCCCTCACCAGCTACAACCTCACCCCAACCCTCCTCCCCGCTACTGTCTAGGATCCGCACTAGTATCGCTGGCCTGAGCCTGGTCGCGCCGAAGCTAGTCCTGAACTCGGACTTGAGGGGCATCCAGACCTCGTACAGCTCAACGCCTGAAATGGTCACAGCACTGCACCGCTATGAGGGCTTGGAGGTGGTGGGGGGATAAGACGTCTAGTCCTCGTCCTCCTTCTCGAGTGCTGACTCCATAAGCTCGTTTAAGCTCTCAGCCTCTTTCACGGCCTTCAGGTAGGGGTCTCCCTCCTCAAGGCCTAGCTCCTCCATGGCCCAAGCTCGGGCTAGCTCCTTAGCGGTCGCTAACAAGTGCTCCCTGCTGCCTTCGAGGAGCTTTAACTGGCAGTCCCCTAATTTGGGCCCCCACTCAAGTTGTAGGAGGGAGCCTTTAACCCTGGCAATAACGCCTCCCCTCTCCCTATTACTGTACTGGAGGATGACCTGTCCCCCGAGGCGGCCGAGTACCTTCCTAGCAGTCTCGGGGGACGGCCAGGGCGGTTCGAAGTGTGGGAGTATGACGTGTAGGTTGAACGAGGCCTCACCCTCGAGATCCGCCGGGTAGTATTTGTCGAAGTCCTCGTCAACTAGAACGATATATGTTGAGACGCTCTCACTCCTCTCCACAGGTTTAGGCTTAGGGGGCTCTAGCTCGTAGCTTAAGACTCTGGCCTGAGCACACCTTATCTCGCTGCGGAAGATGTTCAACGGCGAAGTGCACTCGCAATAGCCCGAAGCATCAGCAGTGAAGCCGATCCCCTCCCTTACCAACAGCGAGAGGAGCCTCGTGTACCTCACGACGAGGGCGTTAACACTCCACCGTGCCGGTGTGCAGGTGCCTATCCCTACTGAGAAGCCGAGGTGCCCTCTCACGTTGCTCACACCGAGGATGTTAACTTCGACTATGACGGGATCCTTCAACCCGCCAGCTAGTTTTCTCGCTAGTCTCACCGCGGTTTTACGTACCACTTCGAAGGGCTCCCACTTGAAGTGGAACCTCGGCCCCTCTACAGTCTGGATCTCTAGCCCGATCTTCTCAGCCTCTTTGAGGGCGGCTATGAAGCTCTGATAGGCGGCCGGTTCCAGATCCAGGTGTGTAGTGCTCCCGCAGAACATGCGGCCATACTTCTCGAGGCATATTGCTGTGACCGTGAATAGAGGGTCTAGATCCCATAGGTATGCGGATCCCGATAAGGCCTCCTGTAGCGCTCTCGTGGAGTCACGGACGTGAGCCTCGAGCTCATCTAGGATCTCCCCAGCACCGCCCAACCCCGGGTGACCTCCACAACTCTAAACCGGGCCGGTAGCAGTCCAAGATTATTATATTATTTGTGATTGTGTAGGCGGGGCCTACGGGGAGAACCACCTCCTCAACGCCCTAACGGGCTCGGAGAGTAGGGGCACCCGCACGGGCCCCGCCAGATCATTATAGGCTAAGAGCGTGGGACAATATCAGTACCTACCAGGGTGGGCGGTGAGGAGCCAGCTATCGGCGACCCCCGTGGGGGTGACCGGATTGGCCTTTACCGAGCCCACCATTAAATAGTCTATTACTGCAGCCCAGGACTAGTTGGGTGCCTGTTGTGCTCGTTGAGAGGAGGGTTAGGGCGGCTGTACTAGAATCCTTCCGGAGCCCGTTCAAGGTTGTTGAGACCACTGTTAGAGTCCCGGAGGACTGGGTTGAGGTTAGGGTGAGGGCTGTAGGGGTGTGTGGTAGGGATCTCGTCGTCTGGAAGGGAGGCTTCCCCAACCTGCGAACCCCGCTAATACTGGGCCACGAGGTCTTCGGAGAGTATGAGGGTGTACCGGTCTCAGTCTTCCCGGGGCTGAGTGTTGAGGAGTGCAGGAGGGCTGGGGGCGAGTGCCCCGGCTACGCTATACTGGGGGAACACGTGCCGGGGGGCTACGCTGACAGAGTATACGTGCCCCGCAGCAACCTCATACCCCTCCCCGACAGGGACTACAGGAAGTATGCCGCCGCGACATGTGGGGTCGCAACGATAATGCACGCCTCATCAGTAGCGGGGATAAGGCCGGGCGAGAGAGTCCTGGTAACAGGAGCGTCAGGAGGAGTTGGCGTGCACGGCCTGCAGTACCTCATAAACTTGGGCGTCGAGGTGATCGCACTGACGAGGAGCGAGGAGAAGGCCCGAATACTTGAGGGTCTGGGGGCGAGGGCTGTGACGAGGCCCGACTTCTACAGGGAGATGGGCCGCGTGGATGCGGTGCTTGAGCTCGTCGGGGCAAGGACTATTAACTGGAGCATGAGGGCCCTACGCCAGAAGGGTAGGCTTGTGCTAGTGGGGAACGTCACGGGCGAGCAGGTCATAATAGAGAGGCCCGCCCTCCTAGTTATGAGGGAGATAAGCCTCCACGGGACAGCAGCCTTCACACCTAAGGAGTGGAGGAGCGCTATACAGGTGATCTCGAGGGGCATAATCAAGCCCTTCTATAAAGTGTATGACTTGGACGAGATAAACGAGGCCTACGAGGCTGCCCTGAAAGGGGAGAGGGTGGGGAGAATAGTCCTAGAGCCCTAGGCCTCGGCGAGACCATAGGAAGAGGCCTTCGAGGCCGGGGGCCCAGCCTGCTCCTCAACTATCACCCCGATCACCTTCCCCCTCCCCACCTTTACTATAGCGGTTGAGTCCCCCCAGTCGATCTTGACGGTGCCTATAGGCTTCCCCAGCTCCCTGCTCAACGCATAGCTCGCCCTAGCGAGGAGCTCGACCGCCTCGGCCAGCTTCTTATCCCAGGGCTCCCCCTCGCTGGGGTACACTCTGTGGCCGTAGCCGTCTATGTCGACAACACGGAACACGACCTTACCCATAGCCCCTGGCCACCCCCAGTATTGATAATAGCGTGGTAGGGGGGATACCAGGGGGTACGGCCGGTATTAGCCATGTATCACCGCCTAGCCTCTACCCCTCCCTAGCACAACCCTTTAGCCTCCTCCTGCGGGGGCACTTCTCAGCTATGAGGTAAGCTATGGCTGCGCTCACATCATCTACCGTTATAACCCCTATATACCTACCGTCTGGGCTCACGACTACAGCATAGTCTGTGGCGTGCTCTACCATGGCCTCTAATGCCCTCTCGAGGTCGGTCTCCCTGTCTATTATAGGCGGGATCTTGAGCCTAAGGCTCCCCACTGGGACGTCGAGGTCGCCGCCTAGCTCCTCGATTATGGACTCAAGGTCTTCGGGGTCGAGCACGCCGAGTATCCTCCCCTCACTGTCTACCACGGGGATGACCTTGCCCCTCTCCTCAACCATTAGGCGCAGCGCGTCCCGCAGCTTGGCCTCCGCTGGGAGGGGCTTGTAGGTAACGTCTATCACGTCGATGGCCCTAAGGTCAAGCCTGACTCCGGAGCTCCTAAGCAGTACTAGAAGGCCCTCAGCAGTGACAGCCTCCCTGTGGAGCCTCCTGGGTATCTGGCTCTCATAGATGCTCTCAGCGCCCGCGATCTCCCTAGCTATATATGATGAGATGAGTGTTGGCGCTATGAGGAGGTAGTTGCCGCCCATCTCCCCTACCATGACGCTCGTGGCGAGCGGGACTTTAGCGGCTGCACCGAAGAATGCGGCCATCCCGACATAGCTGAAGAGGTGTGGGCTCAGACCTGAGGGGTGGACTAGCTGGTAGAATGCGAGGCCGAGGAGGGCCCCCGTGAGGAGGCCTGGAGCGTACACACCGCCACTGGCGCCGCTCCCTATGGATAGGCTTGTGGCTATGATCTTGGCGATGGCGACCCCGACCAAGATCACCCATAGTGGGACGCCTCCTGGATGGGGTATGTAGTCTACTATGCTCCCCTCGATGGCCATAGCCAGCACTCCCCTACCGCTCCCTGCGACGACAGGTATCGAGACGATGATCACCCCCGCGGCTAGTGCGCCTAGGATGGGCTTCAGGTAGACGCTGATGCCCGTCCTCTCCACTAGCCTGTCGAAGAAGTCCTTAGCGTTCCGGAAGGCCTTCACGTATAGCCAGCTGAAGGGGGCCACGAAAACTCCGAGGCCTAGGAGTAGGAGTAGGGTCTCGGGGCTGTAGAGGATCTCGTTGCTGACCGGGATGCGGGGGAGCAGGGGCCTGTACTCGAAGTAGGAGGCCGTGATGCTGTAGGAGGCTATGCTGCTCACAATGCTTGGCATGAATGCATCGACCTCGAGGTCCCTCTTATAGAGAACCTCGACTGCGAAGAACGCGGAGCCGATGGGCGCCCTGAACATTGCCGACAAAGCTCCAGCTATCCCCGCGACGAGCATTATCCTCCTCTCCTTCAATGGGAGGTGTAGGAGGCGGGCTAGGGTGCTCCCCGTACCGGCACCCATCTGAACACTAGGCCCCTCCACCCCTCCACTACTACCCGTGCCCACAGCTAGAGCGCTAGCCACCAGCTTCACAATGGGGACCTTGAAGGGTATGATAGCAGCCCTCCTATGGAAGGCGGCAACAGCAGCGTCTGTGCCGTGCCCCTCGGCCTCGGGGGCGAGGGAGTATACTATTACTGAGCTGGCAGCCGCCCCCAGGAGTAGTACGATGTAGAGGCGGAGCCTGTCAAAGCCCCCCACAGCTACGGCCGCCGAGAGGTCGACCTCGGCACGGCCTATTGGCGGTGTAGTGGAGCCTACGAAGTGCGCAGCGTACATTACCACGTACTTGAGCATTACGAAGAACCCGAGGACGAACAGCCCACTAACGACTCCAACAATTAGACCTAGCACGAGCCACTTCTCAGCGTATGCCAGTTTAGCGATCAGCCTGTACGCCCTGCTCCCCCTCAGTCCACTGGCCAACACCATACCCCTCCGGTTAGCGTGGCGGGCCCCATTGTTTGTTCCTAGTAGGTATCGGGGGCTTGATGCAACTAAAGAATATGTAGGTACCAGCTATTAACTAGATGCCTTGTAGGAGTGTTGGGCTGCGGGCGGGGCTCGCCACGCTCGTGTAACCACATCCCCCTAACATTTCGGCTTGCACGACCCTCTCATAGCCCCACCCAGTATGGGAGGCACTAGGGGGCTGAGGGGTATATGTGTTCGCCCAGCTACTCCACGAATAGTTTTCAACGAATTATTAGGGAAGTATATGCTGCGGTGTGCTTAGCTCTTTATATGATAATAGTGAGACCCGTTTGATGCCGGTGCAGGAGGGAGGCGATAGACTGTGAGGTTCCTCAGATGCAAACAGCCCCCGGCTGAGAAGACGGGTAAGAGGGTTTCGATCATTGGGGCAGGCCCCGCCGGCTTGGGAGCCGCTGGTATACTCATCTGTAAAGGCCACGACGTAGTCGTATACGATATGAACCCTGAGCCAGGAGGCATGATCATGTTCGGCATACCCGTCACAAGGATCCCCAAGGAGCCGGTCAGGAAGGGGATAAAGCAGCTCATGGACGCTGGAGTGAAGTTCGTCCTAAGGACTAAAGTCGACATGACCAAGCACCTAGGCCTAATGGACGATGTGGTCTCACCCCAAAAACACATACACCTGGAGGACGTCATAAAGGAGAGCGACGCAGTCCTCATAGCGACAGGCACCTGGAAGACCAGGAGCATGAGGGTGCCCGGAGAGGATCTACCATGGGTGTACCCAGCCGTTGAGTGGCTCGTAGCGCTACACATGGCCCTCTACGGCTACAAGCCCTGGGACACTGTGCCCAAGCTTGAGGGTAGAGTCCTCGTAATAGGAGGCGGCCTAACCGCTGCGGACGCAGTACTAGTACCCCTAACCTACGAGCAGCTCAAGGGCAAGGTCAAGGAGGTAGTGCTCAGCTATAGGAGGACTAAGGAGTACGCCCCGATGGGCCCGAGGGAGATAGACCATCTGATCACTGCAGGGGCCCACTACTGGGAGCTCACGCAGCCGGTAGAGTTCTACGAGGAGAACGGGAAGAGGTATGTGAAGTTCGTGAGAATGAGGCTTGTGAGGGTCAGCGCTGAGAAGAGGCCGAAACCGGTTCCAATAGAGGGTAGCGAGTTCGTAGAGCAGTTCGACTACGTGTTGAAAGCAGTGGGAGTCCTACCAACACCACCTATAGAGGACGGGTGCTGCGGGATTAAGGTGGACAGCAGCGGCGTTATAATGACCGACGACAACTACATGACAACAAGAGAGGGGGTTTTCGCGGCGGGCGACGTGAGGCATGGCCCCAGCCTAATAGGCCCCGCCCTCAAGAGCGGTATGGAAGCGGCGAAACACATACACGAGTACCTCATGTCCAAATAGCCCCGGTAATTACATTTAATTACCCCCTATTTCCCCCCTTGAACACACCCGGTGCATCCTAATGGAGGAGAAGGCTAGGAGAGGAAAGTACACGACCGTCTCCATACCAGTGACACTCTACGAGCGGATCAAGAGGATGATCGAAGGGACAGGCTTCACCAGCGTAAGCCAGTTCGTAACATACGTCCTCAGAGAGGTCGTAGCGAGCTACGAGAAGGAGCACCAGGAGGAGCCCTTCACGGAGGAGGAGAAGAAGGAGATACTGGAGAAGCTGAGACGCCTAGGATACATCTAGCGGCCACAATACAGGGGTGACCGGGGTGGTCTCAAGGCCACATGGAGGCAAGCTCGTAAACAGGGTCGTGAAGGGGCGGAGGAGGGAGCTGCTCCTCAAAGAGGCGGAGGAGCTACCGAAACTGGAGGTAAACAGGCTCCGCCTCATAGACGTCCTGGACATAGCGTATGGAGCCTTCAGCCCGCTCGAAGGGTTCATGATCCAGGAGGACTATACGACAGTCCTAGACCTGATGAGGCTCAGCAACGACCTACCATGGACGATCCCAATAGTCCTAGACGTGTCCCCCGAGGAGATAGCAGGCGTGACTGAAGGGGACGACATCGCACTCTACTACGCAGGAAAACCCCTAGCCATCATGAGGGTGGAGGAGATCTATGGGTGGGACAAGAGGGAGTATGCAGTGAAAGTCTACAAGACAGACGACCCGGCACACCCAGGGGTTAGGCGTGTCATGGGGATGAAGGAGCTCCTAATAGGAGGCCCAATAGACTATATAGGATCATATAGCGACAAGTTCGACAACTACGTCCTCTGGCCAGCAGAGACGAGGGTGCTGTTCAGGGAGAAGGGGTGGAAGAGGATCGTGGCGTTCCAGACCAGAAACGTCCCACACAGGGGCCACGAGTTCGTACAGAAGGCGGCCCTCACATTCGTAGACGGCCTCCTAGTACACCCCCTCATAGGGTGGAAGAAGCCCGGAGACTACAAGGACGAGGTAATACTCGAGGCCTACAAGGCCCTAATACGCCACTACTTCCCCAAGGACGTAGTAGTCCTCTCAGCCCTAAGAATGAACATGAACTACGCCGGCCCAAGAGAGGCGGTACACCACGCAATAGTCAGGAAGAACTTCGGAGCAACCCACTTCATAGTAGGAAGAGACCACGCAGGAGTAGGAAACTACTACGGCCCCTACGAGGCATGGGAGATCTTCAAAGAATTCCCAGACCTCGGGGTGACACCCTTCTTCATAAGAGAAGCATTCTACTGCAAGAAATGCGGGGGGATGGCCACCGAGAAGACCTGCCCACACCCACCGGAATACCGTATAAAGATAAGTGGAACGAAAATACGGATGATGCTAAAACAAGGCAAAATCCCCCCACCAGAAATGATGAGACCAGAAGTAGCAGAGGT
>WAOT01000032.1 GCA_015521115.1 Desulfurococcales archaeon | reverse complement strand
GAGCGGATCTCCTCTATTACGTCCTGGAGGGGGAGCCCGTACATTGTGAGGTGTATGACCTCTCCCCCCTCCCCCCTCCACCTCTTTACGTACCCTCTAGCGGGCACACCGCACTCGACATGCATCTCCCCTCCCCAGCATTCGAGAACCCTGCGCAGGGATCTCAGCACCTTCTCGTCGCACACGTTAGCGAGTATGAACCCGTTCGCCCCGAAGGCCCGTGCGACAAGGGCTACATGCGTCGTGACCCTCTTATCCCGTTGAGGTCTGTGACCCAGCCTTAGGACGTAGACCCTCCGGTACGGGTTAGCTAGTCTCTGGAGCACTCCCCCTCACCCCCTCTACGGTGCCTGCGATTATGTCGAGGAGCTTGTCAAGCCCTCGTCCCGTCCTGGCGGAGACGGGGACGACTAGTGAGGCCTTATCGGAGGCGATCTCCCTTAGCTTCTCGATCGAGGCCTCCAAGGTCTGAGGGTCTAGGAGGTCTATCTTGTTGGCTGCTATTATGACAGGTTTACCTACGGCCCCTATCCTGGCCAGCGTCTCGAAACCGCTCTCCACCTTCTCCCTCATTATATCCACAGGCTCTGACACGTCGACCACGAATATTATGGCGTCAGAATCGGTGATCTCCTCTAGTGTGCTATAGAAGGCCTCAATGATCTCCGGTGGAATATCCCTGATGAAGCCGACCGTGTCGACTAGTATAACGCTTCGCCCCCTCGCCCTGATCAGTTTGTGTTTGGGGTGTAAGGTTGTGAAGTACTCCTTACCGACAGGCTTTCTCTCACCGGTGAGCGCGTTGAAGATGCTTGTCTTCCCAGCGCTCGCATACCCCACTATGGCCACATGAGTGAAGCCCTGCCTCTCTCTGGCACTCCTCCTCACACTCCTAAGGCGCCGGAGCCTCTCCAGCTCCCTCCTTATCCTAGCCAGCTTCTGTCTGAGGTGTCTATAGTAGGCGTCAACAGCGTACCCGCCAGGGCCTAGGAAGCCGGGTAGCTCTCCCATCTTACTCCTCCTAACCCACTCCCTCACTAGAGGTATCTCATGCCTAATCCTAGCAGCCTCAATCTGGAGTTTTGCCTCCTTGCTGCCAGCGTGCTCAGCGAAGATCTCGAGTATAAGCTGAACCCTGTCTATAACTCTCCTCCTAGTCCTCTTCATCAACTGGAAAATGCTTGAAGGGGATGGGGTTCCGTAGAAGATTATTGTATCAACATCATCCTCTAAGGTCTCAGCCAGCTCCTCGATCAGCCCCTTACCGACCCTGTTCGGGTACCTAGTCTTAACGACCCTTACCACACTATACCCTGCAGTCTCGCAAAGGGCTAGCGCCTCCCCGAGCTGGTCTACCTTCCTCCTCGGTATTATGAGGACGGCCTTCCTCACAGCTAATCCTCATCCCTCCTCACGATTACCACATCCCCGAGCGTGAGGCCCCCTTCTGGGGGCGGTGTCTCGTAGTCCTCCTCTAGCTCGGTCGGTACTAGTAGCTTGATCTTCAAGACCTTCTCGATCCTCCTGGCTAGGTCTATGCTAGGCTTCATCTTACCAGACTCTATCTTCCTAAGCATTGCCTCGCTTATCCTCAGCTTCTGTGCTAGGGTCTTAAGGCTCCACCCCTTAGCCTCTCTAGCCTCCCTAATCCTCTCGGGGTAATCCTCCACTATGTCGTAGAGCTCGAGCGAGACCCTCCTAGGCCTAGGGCTCCTCCTAGCCCTCCTAGGCTCTACCCCAACCCTCTTAGGGGTCTCCCTGACAGGCTGTGCCCTCCCGCTCCTCATGAGCTTTAGATAGCAGCTCGCGCAGAGTATCATCTCTACACCATCGACCACGGCCCTGTAGGGGCGGCCGACGATCCTAGAGCCGCACATCTCACAGTATAGCTCCTGACCCCGGCTCAACGCGGGACTCCTCCCGGGCGCCAAACTTCGGCGCCCGCATCTCTCAATCTGTAGATGGGAGTTATATACTCTGGAGCCATAAGGAGTAACACAGGGGGGCTCCCTTAAATAGAGCCCCAAAGTATTTAAGTTTCACGGTGACCAAGCCGGTGTCAGCAAGTAGTGCTGCAAGGAGGAGATCTACCGGGGACTACATGGATCTAGAAACACAGCTACGAGTCCTAGAGGAGAGGGTCAGGTTCCTCAGCAGGGTCAAGGTTGAGCTGGAGAGGAAGCTGGAAGAGGCTAGGAGGGAGATGTACAAGCTCATGTCTCCCCCCTCCATAGAGGCCACAGTCCTCGAAGTCATAGACAATGAGAGGGTTCTAGTGAAGAGCACCACAGGCCCAAACCTTATCGTGAAGGTCTCTAAGGACATAGATATTAAGAAGCTGCGCCCTGGGATGAGTGTAGCCTTAAACAATAGGGGGTCGACAATAATAGAAGTCCTCCCAAGGAAGGTTGACCCCCTTGTTAAGGCTATGGAGGTTGAGAAGAGGCCGGACGTCACCTTCAACGATATTGGAGGGTTGAGCGAGCAGATAAGGGAGCTCTACGAGGTGGCAGTGCTCCCCCTAAAGGAGCCAGAGCTCTTCAAGGAGATCGGTATCGAGCCTCCCAAAGGCGTCCTCCTCTACGGCCCTCCGGGCACTGGTAAGACTATGCTGGCAAAGGCTGTTGCTAGGGAGTCAAACGCCGTCTTCATTAGGATAGTCGCTAGCGAGCTTGTGAACAAGTTCATAGGGGAGGGTGCCAGGATTGTTAGGGAGGTCTTCAGGTACGCCAGGGACAACGCGCCAGCAGTCATATTCATCGATGAGATAGACGGTATAGGCGCTAGGAGGGCAGACCTGGGGACGAGCGGCGATAGGGAGGTTCAGAGGACTCTCCTACAGCTCCTAGCCGAGATGGACGGTTTCGAGCCCCTCTCCAACGTTAAGGTCATAGCGGCTACAAACAGGCTCGACCTCCTAGACCCCGCACTACTAAGGCCCGGCAGATTCGATAGGCTCATAGAGGTTCCACTACCAGACTTCAACGCCCGGATTGAGATCCTGAAGATACACCTCCGCAAGGTTAAGAAGAGGGGTCGGATCGACCTCGAGAAGATCGCCTCCCTCACTGACGGCTTCAGCGGTGCCGACCTAAAGGCTGTGGTCACTGAAGCCGGTTTCTTCGCAATAAGAGAGGGGAGGAGGGCAGTTACTATGAAAGACCTCCTCCGGGCTGTGGATAAGGTGAAGGATAGGAAGGGTGGTAAGCAGGCTGTGGGAGGGGGCGGTATAATAATGTAGCCCGCCCACCTCCCATTATAGGGCTGCGTTATGCCTAGGAGGAGGCCTACTGAGGAGGAGGTTGAGATCCTCAGGGCAATACTTGACTTCCAGTTCGGTGAGGGCGCAGGCGAAGCCCTCCTCCCACCTGGTAGCGATATAGAGGTCGAGGTAACTGGTAAGGGGAGGATCCGTTACGTCCTACACAGTGGTGAGAGAATTCTGACCCTGCGCCCCAACGACGGTCTATTCTCCCTTAGCCTGGAGGCCGCTGAGAGATTACTCCATGCCTTCCCTCCTCCACGGCTGCGTGTGGTTATTAGGGGTGACAGGGATCTCACGGGAAGCGTCCTTGTGGGCGACGTTGTTGACATGGATCCAGACCTCCGCCCGGGAGATGAGGTTATAGTAGTTGACAGAAAAGATAAGATACTCGCAGTCGGACGCCTCCGGCTCCCGAAGGCAGTACTAGAGGGGTTAGATAGGGGGGAGGTCGTCCGCATTAGGAAGAGGGTGAAGTCTAGTGGCGGTGTATAGGCTAGGAGACGCAGAGGTGTACCTTGAGGGGGAGATAGGCGACTACAAGGGTGCAGCCCTCATAACCGGGTTCAGGGGCTTCGGCATGATAGGGTACAACGTTACCAAGTACCTCGCCCTAGGTCTTGGGGCTAGGAAGGTGGGCTTCATCGCAGCCCCTCCAATGCCCCCAGTAGTTGTGGTGGAGGAGGACGGGCCCGGTTTCCCCTACGACATATACTATAGCCCGAGGGCGGACGCCCTTCTCGTGGTCAACAGGGCTCTACCCGAAAAGGAGTATGCAGACACATACACCAGGAGCCTGGCAGAGCTCGCAGCCAAGGTGGAGTCCCGGTACACGGTTCTAGTGGGGGGCTTAAACGCTAACTTCAGGCCTGAGGAGGACAAGTACGGCTATAGGCACTTGAAGAACAAGTACTATAAGGGCCCGGAGCTGTCAGCCCCTGAGATGGAGGAAGATCTCGGAGTCGTCGGCCCACTGGCACTGGTCTTCCTATATGCAACACTGCTCGAGATCCCATCAGTAGTGATCCTACCCTATGCTGTCGCTGATCAGATAGATATCGATGGGGCACGAAGAGGGATCGAGGTCATATCGGAGGAGATCCTAGGCGTCTCAGTAAACTTGAAGCCCCTAGAGGAGTACGCGAGGAAGCTCGCTGCAGAGAAGGAGAAGATCCTCCAGATGATCGCTCCAATGCTAAAGGAGAGGGAGAAGGAGGAGGCTGAGGAGAAGCGCGGGATGTACATGTAGGCCTGTTCCCAGGGGTTAGCTCCCTCCTGATCCAGCCACTATGCCTTTCCTTATCCTGTCCCTCACACCCCACGGATCCCGAGCGTCAACAAGGATCTCAACCTTAAGATCCTCGATAAGCCTCCTAGTGTAGGATACTACATCCTCAACCATCCTTGAAAGCATGCTCCCCCCTGGCGTCTCGCTGGGCCAGTGCACGTGTATTGTTGGGAATACACCGCATAACTCCATAGGGACGACTCCTAGGAGGGGGTGGTAGTAGATGACGTATGGATCCCTGCTAAGCCTCGGGGGGCTACACTCCTCTATACTGCTCGGGTAGGGGGCTAGGATTACCCTACTGTGTGGGCTCACCTTAGGCTTGTACCTCATCTCCAGGATCTTACTCCTATAGTAGTAGAGTTTGGGGTTGCTTAGACTTTCCACACTATATCCTCTAACACCTCTAATGACGCCGCGGAGCCTGGGTGAGACCTTAAGTATTAGGTCGAGGTTCTCAGCCACGGTGTGGAATGATTCATAGGCCGACGGGTGGTGCCTTGAGACCGCCTCAAGCAGCTCCCATAGCCTGCCCTCCTTTATGGCCTGCTTTGTCTCGTCCAGGTACTTCTTGATCATGCATAGATTGTGTAGGGCCAGTATCCTAGTCCTCTCCCTGCTGGGCATCTCTAGCAGCTCCTGTGGGCTCCTCTTAGCGCAGTGGGGGCAGGTGCAGGGGAGGTAGTGGAGCCTCTCTAGCCTCTCAACGCCGTAGTCGGTGAACACTCTCCCGTCCCTGGCGTATAGTATGTAGGAGGCGCTGTCGAAGAGATCCATCCCTAGGGCTACAGCGTAGGGTATTATGAGGGGGTGCCCGGCCCCGAAGAGGTGGACGGGCTTGCCTAGGGGGAGGTTCCTCCTCGCCACGGAGGCTATCTTCAGGACTGTCCTATACTTGTACCTCTCAAGGAATACTGTGGGGCTTCCAACAGCGTAGACGCTGTACCCCTCTAGGCGTGAGGCTTCCCGGGCGCTCATCTCCACGAGGTCTAAGAACCTGCCCCCCTGGACGGGGAGAACCCATAGGTTTGGCGTGTCACGTATGTGTTCGACCGCTCTCCTAGCCCTCTCAAGGGTTATCCTAACGCTCCTCTCGGCTGAGGCCCTGTCAACGTCTCCGGTGGGTATGTCGAGGATCACGCTTATGTCGCTCCCGATCCTGACCTGGTAGTCTATGATCTCCTCCTGTGTGGCGGCGACCTCACCGTATTGGAGGATCTGGTATGCTCCCGAGTCCGTCATGACTACCCCGTCCCAGCCCAGGAAGCGGTGTATGCCCTCCTCAGCTACTTTCTCCCCATAACGCTTCAGGAGTAGGTATGCGTTCGTTATTATCTGGTTGAACCCGACATCCCTGACCTCTTCCAGGTTGACCTCTTGTCTGGCGACGTCGATTACGGGGAAAAACGCTGGAGTCTCTATGGTTCCCGATTTGGTGTAGAGTCTCCCTATTCGGCCTGCGAGGTCTACCTCGCGTACTTCGAACAAAGCCCCAGTAGCACCTCTCCGGCCTGCCCGCTTATGTTACCTTAACCCCCTTCCTCCTGAGGTATTCACGGAATAGGCTGTTCAGCCTATGTGCTAGGGGGCCTGCACCTTCTACTCCATCCTTCGATACCCTTACTGAGCGTGCTACCTCTACTATCCCGAGATCCTCGTAGACTCTCACCTGGTGTGGCGGTATGTTGCCCATCTTCACTATGAAGTCTGCGAACTCCTTCGGGTCGAATATGGCGCTCTTCTCGACGAGGATCTCGCTGACCACATCTCCCTTGACTATGACTATAGGCCAGTTATTCTCCTCGTTGTCGACAGCTCCCTCCAGGGCGAGGCTGAGCGTGTTGGGGTCAAAGCCTGCTAGTTTCCCCTTATACCACTTGCCTGTAGATAGACGGACGATCACGACTTTATCTACGAGCTTGTTTATCCTCGCCGTGAACCTTCTAGCAGCATCACTTACGAAGGCCATTTTACCCCCCACAAGAGTCCGTATTTGTAATGCAATAATAAGCTATCCGTGGGGGTCACGAGTTGGAGAAGAGGATGACTATTACCGTCACATCGCTGAGGCCTGGGACGATAAGGGGTCAGATGGTGGCTGAGGCCAAGGCCAAAGGGTACAGGGTCGTCTTTGACGTCCTAGAGGATCTCTACAAGGTGGAGGAGGGCGGCAAGTACGTCATCGAGATCCGTAGCACCCCTCCGAGGCAGACGTCGAAATACTTACTCTGCGGCCATGGATACGTAGTCTCCGACATCAAACAGGAGCTTGAAAACCCCCTCGACGTGACAATATTCAGCATGTGGGGCATAATCTTCCGGTTTGAGCCTAAAATCAGGGAGCTAAAGCCTGAGACAAAATACTACCTCTGTATTAGACCCGCAAAATGACTTCCCACATCCAGTACCCCCCGTGCCGGCCTCAAAAGGCGTTAAAACCTTCTAGTTCCGGGAGGGCGGATGGGAAGGCTGGCGGAGCTCGTTGAGAGGGCGCCCATATCTATAAGGATAGCCCCCGCTCTAGCAGGTGCAGGCCTAGCCCTCTACGCCTTCAAAGACGTTAGCCCCCTCCTTGTAGCCCCCATAGCCTTAGCGCCCGGCGCTCTACTGCTAGCCTCCCGAATAAGTATAACTAGGAGGAGGGCCGGCGGCGGGGAGGGTGTGGGGCAGTGTTACAGTGTTAGGGTGGAGGATCCTGTAGCCTTAGAGACTCTAAAGAAGTATCTAACAGAGAGGACGAGGCATGGAGACGCTGAGTTCCAGTTAATTGAGACTGTCAAGGAAGGCGAGAGGGATCTCTACCTCATAATTAAGGGCGACGAGCGTGAGGCCTCCGTAATCGAGAGCCTCGTCTCAGCCATATTCTCAGGCAAAATCTACATGACACCGTTACCAGGATGCGGAGATTATGGGGCACCCGCTACTCTACAGCGGCCTCTTAAAGACGGTCAGATGGGTGGGAGGAAGTATCTCCTGGGCGTCAACCTCTCTAAACCCCTGCCCGAACCATTCTATCTTGTAGATGAAGATGTTGTCGGCCACGTAGGCGTATACGGATCTACCGGTACTGGCAAGTCTACGACCCTCAATGCCTTAGCCAGGAGGGTATCCTCGGGGTATAGGGTGGTAGTCCTAGACTGGACAGGGGAGCACGGCGGGAAGCTATCGGGTAACCAATTCAATTCCATCGATGTAAGTAGGAATGCTCTAGGCCTCGACATCGTGTCGTGCTATGGCGACGAGGATATACCTGTTATTGTAGAGATACTCTCACGGGCCCTAAGCCTAACAGAGCCCCAAGCATACATGCTCTCAAGCATACTAGAGGAGAACCCTAAGAGCGTCGCGGAGGTCTATCACAGGCTCGCAGGCTGGACTGAAGAGTCGAGATGGGATAAGGAGGTCAAGAGAGCACTACTTAGGAAAATAGGGACACTCATAAGAGCATCCCCCAACAGCTTCAGAGGGGAGTGCGGAATAGATAGTATCCTCCTCAACGGGAACGTGGTCGTAGACCTATCAACAGTTGTTGATGTGTACGCCAGGCGTGCCCTCAGTAACCTAGTGTTGGCCCTCCTCTTTCTCGAGGCCCGCCGCACTAACGGTCTGGGGGTGGTTGTGGCTCTTGATGAGGCCCATAACCTCATGGGAGATGATGAGAGGGACATATTCAATCTCGTACTAGCAGAGGCACGGAAGTTCGGGTTACACCTAGTCTATGCCACACAAAGCCCCTCACTCATAGGACAAAGAGCCCTGCTAAACACCAACACGAAGATAGTGCATGCACTAAAGTCTCAGAGGGACAAGAGGGTCATCTCAGACACGATGAGCCTACCCGAGGATCTCGTGTATTCTCTCGACAAGCTTCCACCCGGTAGAGCCTTAGTCCAGTCCCCCTCACACCCCGAGCCTGTACTTGTCGCTATCGAGCCTTGAGAGCCAGCGTGGGATCTCCTCCTCTACAATAGGATCACTTAGCCAGTCGATGCGGATGCCCGTCTCCCACTCCATAACCCTACCTAAGATAGCCTCCGCAGCCTCCCGGGGGGTCAGCTGGGTGGTGTCTACCTCTATCACGTCGTGCTCCCACGGTAGAAGTTGTTCAGCTATTATGTTGAACGCCTCAGCTAGCACGTTCTCGATAACCTTCTCCTCCGGCCACCTCTTGTTCTGTAACCTCTTAAGTAGCGTGAGGGGATGTGTCCTCAAAAGGATGATTAGAGCCACCTCCAGGTTAACATCGTCTATCCTCAACCAGTCAGCGGGGTAGATTGTTTCGAAAAGCACGCATCCCCTCTTCGAGATCTCCACTAGCTTTTCCGAGCCCCTCGAGATCGCCTCATCTAGGACGACACCAGTATATCTCCCGGTATAGTCGGGCAAGACCTCTCCCATATCCCGTAGGAGTTGAGAGGAGCTTATGAGAGAGCATGATAATATAGGCGCTAAGACACTAGCCACAGAGGTCTTGCCAGTGCCGGGGGTACCGGTAAATAGTATAATCATTTTATCGTTTCACGCCTTCCTCTCGCCCAGCTTGGCGTTCAACATTAGTAGTGCCTGTGGTGTCTCCCCTGCGAGCTCCAATAGTTGGAGTATATCGGAGAACATCTTCTCCTCCTCAACCTGCTCCTCTACGAACCAGTGGAGGAACACTTCTGTCGCCTTATCATCGGCTTCCTTGGCTAGGTCGACGAGCTTATGTATGGCCCTCGTAACACTCCTCTCATGCTCAAGCGCCGCCCTTATTGCGTCAGTCACCGAGGCCCACTCCCTCGGGGGCTCCTGTATCGCGTAGAGCTCTACCCTGCCGCCCCTACTGTTTATGTACTCGTAGAACTTCATCGCGTGCTCGAGCTCCTCCTTCGCTTGAACCTTCATGAAATGGGCGAAACCGCTCAGGCCCTTACTGTCGAAGAAGGCTGCCATTGAGAGGTAGAGGTATGCCGAGTACAGCTCACTATTCAGCTGCTCGTTTAATGCCTTAAGCACCTTGGCGTCCATAGCTCCCACCATGATATTTGGGGTGTGTTATCCCGCTATAAAAGCGGGACTATGTAGGCTGGATTTCGAGGGACAATATAAGGATGGATTCTGAATACTATGGCGAGAAAAAAGCTTAGCGGGCCTTACTTCTTCTTCCCGCCCTTCTCCTCTTCCTCTCCCGTCTTCCTGGCTGCTATTACGTCGTCAATCCTCAGTATCATAGTGGCGGCCTCGGTTCCTGCTTTGAAGGCGTTGCTCTTCACCCTGACGGGCTCTATTACTCCTCTCTCCATCATGTCTACAACGTCGCCAGTGTCAACGTCGATCCCTGCCCATATCTTGCCCTCCTCGTGGGCGCTCCTTAGCTTCATCAGTATCTCAACGGGGTCGAAGCCTGCGTTGTGGGCTAGTGTCTGCGGTAGGGCCTCTAGGGCTCTTATGAACGCCTCGATCGCTAGCTGCTCCTTGCCGGGGACGGTCTTAGCGTACTCCCTCAGCCTCTTTGCAACCTCTATCTCTGTAGCGCCGCCTCCAGCTACGATCTTGCCGTCCATTACCGCGTCTGCTACAGCGCTGAGTGCGTCGTGGAGTGCCCTGTCCGCCTCCTCAACGAGCCTCTCGAAGCCTCCCCTTATCAGTATGGTCACGCTCTTCGACTCCTTTGTTCCCTCGATGAATATCATCTTGTCCTCTCCGACTTTCCTCTCCTCTACGAGCTCCGCGTAGCCTAGATCCTCTGGTTTCAGATCGTCGAGGTTGGTGACAATGTTTGCGCCTGTTGCCCTGGCGATCTTCTCGATGTCGCTCCTCTTCACCCTCCTAACCGCCATAATACCGTGCTTAGCCAGGAAGTGCTGTGCGACGTCGTCAATGCCCTTCTGCGTTATCACCACGTTGGCCCCCGCCTTCACTATCTTCTCCACTTTCTCCTGGAGTATCTTCTCCTGCTTCTCTAGGAGCCTCTTGATCAGGTCGGGGCTTGTGAGGCTTATCTCTAGGTCGATCTCGGGCTTCTCGATCTCGAGTGGGGTGTCGAGTACTGCTATCTTAGCCTTCTCGACCCTCTTCGGCATGTCCGGGTGTACGACCTCCTTGTCTAGTACTATGCCCTTGACCAGGGTCGTGTCCATTAGGCTGCCGCCGTGCTTCTTGATTATTTGGATGTTATTTAGGTCGACATACCACCTGCCGTCCCTCTGCTCTGCTATGCTCTTCACTGCCTCAACCGCTATCTTTGTGAAGTGGTCTACAGCCTCGCCAACCGCCTTACTGTTTAGGCTTGTCCTAGCGATCTTCCTCAGGGTCTCCTCGTCGTTGATGTCGATCGGCTGGGCTATCTCGTTTATGATCTCGACAGCCTTCTCGAGGGCCTTCTTGTAGCCCTCAACGATTATCGTCGGGTGGATGTTGTTGGCCAGGAGCTTCTCTCCCTCCTTTAGGAGCTCTCCTGCGAATATTACGCTCGTCTTGGTACCGTCTCCTGCCTCCTCGTCCTGGCCCTTGGCTATCTGAACTAGCATCTTAGCTGCAGGGTGCTGTACGTCGAGCTTGTCGAGTATTGTTGCACCGTCGTTGGTTATCGTTATGTCACCGAGGCTGTCTACGAGCATCTTGTCCATTCCCTTAGGCCCATAGGTCGTCTTGAGGATCTCGGCTATGGCCCTTACAGCCATTATATTGGAGCGTACCGCCTCCCTACCGTATGAGCGGGAGGTGCCCTCCTTCAGTATGATCACTGGGACTCCCATAGTCTCTAGGGGTAGTGCTGCCATGTCTGTTCACCCTTCCTCCTTCCAGTATCCGCTTTTGATAGCGGGACTACTTCTATATAAATGTTTCGTGAGACTGGCGGGTAGGGCGACGCCTTAATAAACCTCCAAGCTAACGGGAGGGAGTAGGCGGGTGCTAGCGCTGTGGGGAAGGTAAGAATAACGGTGGTCAAGAGGACGGCTAGGAAGCTCCTGGAGAGGTACCCGGATCTATTTACCGGAGACTTCGAGCACAACAAGAAGGTAGTCTCGCTCCTAGTGGAGCTTAAGAGTAAGAAGCTGAGGAACCAGATAGCAGGCTATATAACTCACCTGATAAATAGGAGGGCCAAACTCGAGGCCCGCTCGGGGCGCTAAAACATCTGGACGCTAACGAAGTTGACCGCATGCTCCTCATTGTCTCAGTCTTAAAACCCTAGCCCTACCCTCCTAACCATAGGTGGCAGTCTAATGGTGAGAGTCCGGCTCCTAGCGAGCCTAAGAGAGGAGGTTGGAAAGCCAGAGGTAGAGGTGGAGGGTGAGGATCTGCGGGAAGCCCTCACGAAGCTCATCCGTACGTATCCCAGTCTAAGGAAGGCCGTTGACCCGGAGTCGATGGAGCCGGGCGCAGGTTATGTGGTGTTCGTTGACGGGGTCGATATAAGGCTTGTCGATAGAGGTGTGAAACCGAGGGAAATAGTCATCCTACCAGTAAACCACGGTGGGGAAACACCCGAGACCGTGGAGGTCGAGATAGTCTCCTGGGAGGACATAGACAGGATAGTGGATGAGGTCGCCGAGAAGATCTCCAAGTCCAAGTTTAAGCCTGACCTCATAGTCGGCATAATACGTGGAGGCCTCATCCCCGCCCGGCTCTTATCTGATAGGCTTAATGTCGACGAACTGTTGTTCCTCGAGGTCAAACTCTACGAGGGTATAGGTGTCAGGGGGAGGAGGCCCTACCTAAAGCAGCCTCTCATAGGGGACATAAAGGGTAGGAGAGTGCTTCTCGTCGACGATATAAGCGACACGGGCATGACACTACAACTTGCCCAGGAGGTTGTAGCCTTCTATATGCCGGAAGAGGTGAGGACTGCGACACTATACATAAAGCCCTGGACAGGGCTTGTACCGGACTATTATGGGGAGATGACGGAGAAGTGGGTTGTGTTCCCATGGGAGAGGAGGGAGTACGAGAGGCTATTATCGGAGTCCTAGAGGGCGACAAACCATTACTATCCGTTCCCTTCCAAGTGTTGGAGTTACATGATCCTATGGAGCCCCGAGTGTTTGTCTCATCCTGCATTCCACCTAGGGGCCGAGACGTGATTGTTGCCGGCCTCCCTAGGAGGCTTGGGGAAGCGGTCTCCCAATGCACCATTCAAGCGGCATACACTTATGTTGCCGAAGACCTCGCGGGTGGGCGTAGTAGGGTTAAGAACCGTGACATTCTCTTCTTGATGAACTTGCTCGGCGTTAAGCAAGTGCGTGATGTCGTCGAGAAGATAGATAGTGTTGAGCTCGTCGTCATTGTCGGGCCAGGTGCTAGAAGGGTAGCTAGAAACCTCTCCGCTAGGTGCCAGGCCCGAGAGGTAGAGCCTCCATCCTGTAACGCTGAGTGGCTCACTCTCATGGCGAGGGGGAGGCTTAGGCGGTACACTAAGTGAATCCGGATCCCAAAACGCTATTCTAGGCTCAGCGAGGGTGACATACGCCCATCCCATGGGCTTCAATGGAACCCCGGTTGGCTGCCGTCACCACTCATCATCGCCAGACAATAACGGGGAAATTTAGCTCCAATAAATACTGACTAAAGACATACGATTTTTTGGGTGTGGAGTGTTGAAGGTGTGGCACCCTCCTCGGGATGTCGTGGACTTCTCTAACGTTAAGGCTTTCATGGAGGAGAAAGGGTTTAAGGACTACAAGGACTTTGTCCGCGCATCGACCAGAGATCATGTATGGTTCTGGGGTAACCTGCCTGACTGGCTCGGTGTAGAGTGGTTCCGGGAGCCGCGGGAGGTAGTCGACTTATCCAAGGGGCCTGAGTGGGCTAAGTGGTATCGGGGAGGCCTGATTAACGCGGCGTACAACGTTCTCGACAGGATAGTGAGGATGGGGTATGCCGAGAGGGAGGCCTTCACGTTTGTCGGCGAGAAAGGTGATGTGAGGAGACTCACGTATGGGGATCTCCTGGACGAGGTGATACGCTTCTCACGCTTCCTCGATGAAGTCGGTGTTAAGCCTGGGGACGTTGTAGCGATATACGCGCCTATGATACCCGAGTCCATAGTAGCTATGCTAGCCTCCGTTAGGGTGGGGGCTATCGCGAGTCCCATATTCTCGGGGTTCGCCCCGCCGGCCGTGGCAGAGAGGCTCTCACTCTCGAAGGCCAAGATCCTAGTAACGGGCGACTACTACTACAGGAGGGGTAAGCGCATCGACCTCCTCGGCCGTGCCCTTGAGGCTGTGAGGATGGGTGGGGAGAGTGTGGAGGTCATTGTCGCATACCAGAGGGAGGGTGAGCCGTTAACTGTTGAGGACGAGAGAGTTATCACATACAGTGACGCTGTGAGGGGGAAGTCCGGTAGTAGACCCGCGGAGGAACTAGACCCCGAACACCCCGCCCTGCTACTCTTCACAAGCGGTACAACGGGGAGGCCCAAAGGTGCTGTGATAAGCCATGCAGGCGCCCTACTCCAACCCGCTAAGGAGCACTACTTCAATTTGGACACTAAACCTGCATGGACTGGTGGTAGGGATAGGCTCTGGTGGATAACGGATCTTGGATGGATGATGGGCCCGTGGCAGGTCTTTGGAGCACAGTTCCTCGGCTCCATGCACCTCGTGGTCGAGGGAGCTATCGACTATCCGAGCCGCGACAGGGTGTGGAGCCTGATCAAAGAGTTCAGGGTGACCCAGTTTGGCTTCGCAGCGACAGTCGCAAGGCTCCTGAAGAGGCTCACACCCAAGGTTAGGGAGGAGTACGGTGTTGAAACGGTTAGGATCCTCGGAAACACGGGAGAGCCTATCGACCCCGACACTTGGATATGGGTGATGGAGGAGGTGGGAGGGTGGAAGGCCCCCTTCATAAACCTCAGCGGCGGCACGGAGATCTTCGGGTGCATCCTCCTCCCAAGCCCCGTGGTACCCCTAAAGCCCAGCACACTGTGGGGCCCAGGTCTTGGCATGGACGCTGACGTGCTAGATGATGACGGTAAGCCAGTGCGTGGGAGGCCGGGATACCTTGTCGTTAAGAAGCCCACGCCCAGCATGACTAGAGGCCTCTGGGGGGAGCCCGAGAGGTATATTGAGACGTACTGGTCTAGGTTCCCGGGAATATGGTACCACGGGGATCTAGCGCTAATAGATGAGGACGGGTTCTGGTTCATCCTTGGGAGAGCGGACGACGTTATCAAAGTCGCAGGGAAGAGGATCGGCCCCGCTGAGATAGAGGCTGTGCTAAACGCCCACCCACTCATCGTTGAGTCGGCATGCATTGGAGCCCCACACCCAGTGAAGGGCGAGGTCGTTGCATGCTTTGTTGTCGCCCGAAAACAGCTCTCACAGGATGAAATAGAGGAGCTAAAGGAGAGGGTAGCCAACACTCTAGGCAAGCCCTTCAAACCATACGCCATACTCCAGGTGAAAGACCTACCAAGGACGAGGAGCGGCAAGATAATGAGGAGGATTGTGAGGGGCCTCCTGAGGGGCATGAGCGTGGGCAAGCCCGAGGTCATGGAGAACCCGGAGGCTGTGGACTATGTTAAAGAGGCCGTAGAGGTTCTCAAAAGCATGCTGAAAGAGAGCTAGAGAACCCATCCAGACCAGCTATAGGAGCCCCCGCCACTAATTATTTCTCTGCAACGATTATCCCCAGACCTGGTACAACATTCCTTATCTCAACACGCTTGAAGTGCTTACCGAAAAAGGCCTCGATCTCGTCCCGGGTCAGCATCCTGTCTATAGTATCAAGGAAACCCCTATACATTCCTAGGCGCCCCCAGCAGCGGGAGAGTACAACGGCCACCGGAACCATTACCGCTAGATATGTCTTAAGCAGTATCTTCCACAGCCTCCCAGGCCTGTAAAAGTCGAGGATAGCAACTCTACCTCCAGGGGCTAGAACCCTCGCGAACTCCTCAATAGCTTCCTTATAGTTTACCGCGTCCCTGAAACTGAACATCGCCACTATACCTTGCACGCTCTCATCCCGGAGGGGGAGCCTCTCGAAACGGCCTAGCACGGCTAGCGTCTGCGGGGATCTATGCCTCCCCCATGCCGAGGAGAGCATTAGCCCTGAAGGGTCTAACATTACCAGCCTCGAGTGTTCGTGGGCCTGCCTAACTGCGTCAGTAGATGTTCCAGGCCCACACCCGGCATCAAGGAGTACATCGCCTTCGACTATGCTCGCCGTCTTCCTCCTCAACCGGCTCACTAGCCCCAGGCTAATGACCCTGTTCACCTTCTCATAGCAGCCAGCTATTGTCAGCTCCTCGATGCTGGTCACTATCTCTTTCCACATGCTGCCAAGTCCTTTGGTGTTACCCTCCGACACAGTCTACACCGCCTCCAGTCTGTGGGGTGTTATTCCCGTGTTACCTGGGGTGTCCCACTACACCCGGCTGACAAGGACTCAATATATACTATGGGTGCAGTACGTGTCAGGGCTAAAGCTTCTGCCGCCCCCCAAGTATGTGCGTAGAATGACTGTTGCCGAAGCAGTGGAAGTGTTCCTAGAATCCCTAGAAGCCGCTGGGGCCAGTATGAAGACCGTCCGAGCATATAGGGCCGCGCTACAGAGTTTCATAGAGACTATAGGCCCGGAGACACCCGCCAACTCAGTCAGCGTCGACCACTATACTCTGTGGCTTAACAAGGTAAAGAGGGGGTTGAGGAGGCCTAGGGGCGGTAACACTAGGAACACGATCCACTACTACGCCATATTCGTTAGGAAGTTCCTCAAATGGTTAGGAGTTGAAGGGGAGATCCCCGTTCCCAGGAGGGACAACGGTGAGCTAGAGACTGTTCTCTCGGATGAGGAGATCGTGAGGCTCCTCGAGGCGTCAAAGGACGTACTAGACCTCCTCATAGTGGCGATCCTAGTTGAGACCGGGGTCAGAGTCGGGGAGCTCCTGGGAATTAGGATAGCCGACATAGACCCGAGGGCGAGAACTATCAGGGTGAGAGGTAAGTATGGTAAGGAGAGGATCGTCTTCTACGGGCCCCTAACCGAGAGGGCCCTTGAGGTATATCTCGCACATATTGACCGGGCCAGGCCTCGCGATAGGCTCATACCCCTAACCTACCAGGCCGTCTACAAGAGGCTTAAGAAACTCGCAGTGAGAGCGGGATTAGACCCGAGGAGGGTGAGGCCCCACGTCCTCCGCCACACTTTCGCCACTGAAGCCCTCAGGAGGGGTATGAGCCTCCCAGCACTCCAAAGGCTGCTAGGGCACTCTAACATAAGGATCACGCAGAGGTACCTCCACTTGGTGACTGAAGACATTAGGAGGGAATACTATCAGAAGTTTATAGGCCGCCCTGAAGCGTTGACAAGCGAACCCGTATTCACTGAGGGGTTTGGAGGCGAGAGAAAAAGGCCTGTATGGGGTAGAAGCGTCTGGGGCAGCGTCTATTAGCGGTGTTATTTATTCCCTCCTTCAGCGGTCTTAATGAACTCGTATATCTCCTGTGCTGTCCTCTCACCCAGGATCTTTGCCCTCGCATAGCCGCCTTCGAAATACGCTATAGCTGGGTATCCTGTTAGCCCGTTGTTTGTCATTATCGTGTGCACGTACTGGTATGTTGTTGCGTTCATAAACCTCCCTATGATAACAAGGTATATGTCGACTTTCTGATCCCTGCAAGTGTTGCCCAAGGCGACGGTAATATTAGGCCAGTCCCTCAGACAGTGGGGGCAGAGCTTGTATAGGAAGAATACTATGGACTTATTCTTCAGGGCTGAGTCGAGCTGGTTGAGGGATACCTCCTCTAACTTGCACCCGTCCAGCTTATAGACGCCCTCCCACACGAACCAGAGGTCACCGGCTAGGGGCGGCTTACAAGGCCAGGCCCCCTCTACGTTCATGTCACCCTTATCAGTTAGGTTTACCCTCTCTAATGTGCTTGTAAGGTTCGTTATGTTCCCCTTGACCGGGGCTATGCTTCTGATGTTGTATGTGGCGTTGAGGAGTATCCCCTGTGCATCGTATGTCACCCTCACGGAAACGTTATACCCGTATAGTATCACGTGCCCGGTGTAAGTATAGTAGGAGCTACTGGACGAGGCGAGGCTGAGGTTTATGCATAGCCCCTCGTTTATGAAGGGTATGGCCATGGGCAGTGATACTCTACTATCTCCCAGGATCTCCTCGGGGATCTCGATCAGGGTGAAGGCTATCGTCTGATTGCTCTCGTTACCTGTCTCATCTATCATGGTGACGTTGATGAAGGGCCACTTCCAGAAGTTTTTGACTACTACGGTCGAGTTTGACACCATCCTGTTCGTGTAGTTCGCTTCCTCTTCCGGGGGGCCGGCATATAGGAGGGTCTCCATTTTCATCCCTATACTACTACCGGGGCCTAGTGGGAGAGTGTAGTTCGTGGTTACCGGAGTGCCGAGGAGGTTAGCGGACTCGTTAAATTGCTCTCCCCCGCTCTGAGGCTTTGTGAGGTACATGTATATTCCAGCGGCCGCCCCAACTATTACAATTATGGCGACTGCTAAGGCTAAGGCGGTGTTCCTAGCCATTTCTGCTACCCGCCCCTTTTCCAGACGTTGGGGAGGCTAAATAGCGTTGATAAGATGTTTACGTGTAAGCCTTAACGGCCTGGGAGGCGATATAGTCTAGTAGAACCTCCCGTGCCCCCTCGCCTATGTCGAGGGCCCTAGCATCCCTCTGAAGCCTCTCCGGTTTACTCCATCTTGCTAGCCCCCTACCGCCCATTATCTGAACTGCCGCCCAGGAGGCCTTCTGCGCCGCCTCTGCACCCATGACCTTGACTATAGCCGCCCTCTCGGGGTCTACTATCCACGTGTCCCCGGCCCTGGACACTATGGCCTCTATCAAGTCCTCGAGGGCTCTCGCCTTCATGTGTATATCTGCGATCCTCCACTTGATACCCTGATAGGTTAGTAGCTCTCTGCCGAAGATTACCGTGCTGGAGGCTTTCTCGACTATGATCCTTAGGCTGGCGTCAATTATGCCTAGTGCTATGGCACCATATCCGAGCCTCCCCAGGTTTATTCCTTTGAGCGCCTCCTTGATACCCTTACCTGGAGTGCCTACTGGCTGCCCCCCGGCCCTCTCGTAGTGGACAATGCTAGCGCCAGTACCCCTTAAGCCTATGAGGTCGAGGAGCTCATACTTAACATTACCGCTCCGGGACACCCTGTAGAGTGAGGGGCCCGCCGGCCCAACTGCGAGCACAACATAGTCTGAAGCGTATGGGGCGTTACTAGTGAAGATCTTAGTCCCCGTAATATACCATGCCTCGCCTTCCCTCTCAGCCTTCGTCTTGAGAGATGCCCGTAAATCCGTGCCTCCTCCAGGCTCGGTTATGCTGAGTGCAAGGATCTCCCCACGGCCAAGCTCAGGCCTACCGAGTGCAAGCCACGAGCCAGCATGGACGAGCAAGGTGTGCGCTACTGCAGGAGAGTATCGGGCCACCACTCTAACCTTACATAGGAGGTCGCCCAGGCTGTCCCCCAGGTCGAAGACTCCGACGTCGAAGAGTTGGTTGAGGACATCTTCAGGGATAATGTTCTCCCTGTCAATATCAGCGGCAACAGGCTCCAAAACACTCTTTACAGTCCCATCGAGCTCCTCACATTGACTCCAGAAGACCATTACACCCACCTCGGCACCGCTAGATGACATTTTAGGAGGGTTCCGGGTTAATGTACTTCAAATACTCCCGCGGGCAGTGCCTCTTTAAACCCTTAACACCCGTGGAATGAATACATAATGATCGGGGCAATAGGGTGCGGGGGTGCCCGAGCCTGGCCTAAGGGGGCGGGCTTAAGACCCGTTGGCGTAGGCCTGCGTGGGTTCAAATCCCACCCCCCGCACCACCTCAGTAGAACAGGCCGGGATGACAGGCGCTCTGCGCTGACCCCTCCAGGAATTGGTGGGGGGCTGAGGAGGAACGGGTCTCAGGACCGGCCTACAATATTCTGGGTAGCCTTGTGAGCAGCCTAGCCCCTGAGGGTGTCACTAGGGCGAGGTCTTCGATCCTAATTCCGTGCATCCCGGGCAGGTATATTCCGGGCTCGACGGTGACTACCATACCCTTCTCGAGCACCGTCTTAGAGCCCGGCCTGAGGTATGGTTCCTCGTGGACGTCGATGCCTACTCCGTGGCCTAGGCCGTGTATGAAGTATCTTGCGAGGCCCTCCTTTTCTAGAACCCTCCGTGCAGCTCTGTCCACTTCCCAGGCCTCTACTCCTGCATGGATAGTGTCAATGGCCTCAGCCTGTGCTCTTGCAACGGCTTCTAGGTGCTTCTTGAAGAGGCCTGCTGGAGTACCATGCCATAAGGTTCTCGTCATGTCACTCCTGTACCCACGTGTTACCGCTCCCCAGTCGATAAGCACCGGGCCCTCCTTGCCTAGTCTTACACTACCTGGGGTGTGGTGGGGGTATGCTGTGTTGGAGTAGAAGGCGACGATGGTTGGGAACGCCTCGTACCATGCACCCCTCTTCCTCATCTCGTAGTGGATGAGTCCTGCGAGTTCTAGCTCGCTCACGCCTTCCAAGAGCTTGGAGAGTGCTGCGGAGAAGGCCGCCTCAGCGATCTTAGCTGCTTCCTCGATTAGCTCTACCTCCCTAGGGTCTTTTATAGCCCTTATCTTGTAAAGCCTTTGAGTTACATCTTCAGCACCAGCCTTTTCTATGGCTTGCTTTGCAATACTATGGGGTGCCGCTGAGAGATCTGCCCCTACACGCTTTGCTCCACATTTCCTGAGGATCTCCTTCACGGCGTCGACGACGCCCCCCTTTATAACCCTGCTCTTTGGAACCTCAGCCTCTATTGACTCCTCTCCCCCACGGAACGCTATGTATACCTCAAACTCGCGGAGGGCGTGATCAGAAACTCTTTGATAGTCTAGTAATGGTACTGCCAGAGCAGGGGGGCACTCTCTTGATAGAATAGCCGCTCCACTCGGCGCCTGGAGGCCTGTTATGTACGTTATGTTTGAAGTATTGAAGAGCACTAGGGTGTCGAACTCCTCATCAAGCAGTTTGGAGAGCTTCTTCAGGTTACCCCGGAAAACGTCCATATATGCCGGAGGAAATTCTAGTTCCATTAGCTGCACCCGCTAGGGGATAGCGTGGAGGGCCGAGGAATTAATTAGTCTCTCGTATAGTAGGGGCTAGTTTTGCGGTAGAAGATATATAGTAAGGGTGCTATGTGGGGCTCACACGATCCTAACCCTGTTTACCTTCTTGTTCTGCCAGCTATACCTTCTTATCCTCCTACTCCTCCCGAAGCCGCAGGCTGCACAGTAGCCTTTTGCTACGTTGAACGCCCTCCTCCCACACCTGCGGCATACGATGTGCGTCTTACTCCTACCGTGTTTCCCGAAGCTTGGAGTCCCTTTACCCATTTCCTACACCCTCCGGCCTAGTATACTGGGCTGACTACTATAACGTTATCTCCCCTGATCAGTACGGTTCCGAGGTTTCTTTTCCTGTTGCCCTCCTCCGGAAGGATCTCTTTAGCGTTCTTGAGTAGTATGTTTAGGTGGCCATCGTATGACTCTAGAACGCCTGTGAGCATCCTCCCGCCCTTTAACTTTATGAATACCTCTTTATCGAGGAACTCCTGGAGCACCCTGAACGTACCACCCGTCTGTACTGCCATTAGTACCACCTCCACAGCCTATGTGTGCTGGCGTGACATGTTGTTCGGCAGACCTCACGCCAATCAACCCCCGGGGCAGACCGGTTTTATATTTCTTAGGCCGGGAGAAGACGCCCATAGTGGGGGAGGAGTGTGAAGAGAAGCTTCACAGTCTCCAAAAGATACAGGCTTTCGAAGAAGGAAGCAAAGAGACTGCGGAAGGAGCTAGAGACTCATTACCCACACTTTAATTTAGACCCCGTAGGATCAATAGAATACGCTAAAGTGGGCCGCATAGAGTTCTTCGTGATAGACGGGATACCCGCCTTCTATAGAGACCCCCAGGGAGACCTAATTCCAACTCTTATATACTTAATCAAGAGGGGCTACTCGTGGCTACCATGGGTTAAAGTAGACCGGGGCGCTACGAGGGCAGTCAGTCGTGGGGCCGACCTCATGGTACCCGGTATAGTTGAGGTCTCAACGTTTGACAAGGGGAGCATAGTCGCGGTGGTTGATGCCGAGTCAGGGGTTGCTGTCGCTGTGGGGAGGGCAGTCATGAGCTCGGAGGAGATCATGGAGAGGCTTGCGGGTGAGAGGAGGGGTAAGGCTATAAAGAATCTACACCATCCCGGCGACGATGTTTGGGAGGCGTCTAAAGCCCTCCTCTAACACGGTTAACCGCTGTACGTGAGTGATAGGTTCTTCTTATAGTATCTAGGGTATAGTCGGATAGCCTCCAGGTTTTCGGGTATGAGTATTTCAGGCGGGCTCTTGAAGCCCAGCCTCTCCCACTGCCTCTTAACAGTTAACGCCAGACTCGTCAGGGCGTTGTACTCCCCGTGGTTGAATATTATGGTTCTGGGCTTCGGCTTTAGGTGGCGTAGATACATCAGGAGCTCGCTCCTTGTCGCGTGCCCCGTGAAGCCCTCGATCCGTTTAACCTCCAGCTTTACTCTGACGGGCCTTAGGTGGCCGTTCTCCTCGAATATTATCTCCCTCTCTCCCTCTACCAGCCTCCTTCCTAGGGTTCCGGGTGCCTGGTAGCTCACGAAGGCTAGGGCGTTCTTAGGATCCTCTGCCAGTGCTTTGAAGTACTCTATTATTGGGCCCCCCTGCATCATGCCGCTTGTCGCAAGTATTATGGCGGGCTCAGGCGTGTTTATTGCTTCCTCACGTTTGGCAACGTCGTTGACGTATATCGTGATATCAGATATGAACGGGTTCTCACCCCTCTCTATCGCCTCTCTTATTGGCTTCGCTAAGAGGTTGATGTATGCTGTGTATATTGCTGTGACCTCGTATACCATGCCGTCAACGTATATGTTGATAGGTGGGATCCTACCCTCCTTGTACGCCCTGTTCAGCACTGCCAAGATCTCCTGTCCTCTGCCCACAGCCATTACTGGTATGAGGAGCTTACCGCCCCGCTTGTGCACCTTGTTGACCATCTCTATGAGCTCCTTCTCAGCCTCCTCCCTGCTCTGAGTGTCCACGGCTCCATAGGTTGATTCTATGATGAGGGCTTCAACCCTATGGAACTGGTAGGCCGCTGTGGGTAGGAGTCTCGTGCCCTTGTCCCCCTTCATGCGATAGTACTTGATGTCTCCCGTGTATAGTATGTTGAAGAGGCCCTGCCCGATGTGTAGGTGGGCGACTGCACTCCCGAGTATGTGTCCCGCGTTGGAGAATGTGAGTTTCGTGTCGGGGGCTACATCGGTTACAGTATTGTATGGCACCGTAATCGTGTAGTTAAGCATCGTCTCAATGTCCTTCAAAGTGTAGGGCGGGTCTCTGCCCTCCCTGCGTGCGAGCTCGATGTAGTCCTGTAAAACGAGGATAGCTATGTCCCTTGTGGGCTCAGTCATGTAGACGGGTCCTCTATAGCCATACTTGAATAGCAGTGGGAGCATTCCTATATGATCTAGGTGGGCGTGCGTGATTACTACCGCGTCGAGATCCTCAATCCTGAACTCTGACGTGTAGAAGTAGGGGAAGGCCTCAGGCCCTAGGCCTGTGGGGCTCGCGCCAGCGTCGAGGAGGATCTTAGACTCCCCGGTGTCAACTAGTATAGCACTCCTACCGACCTCGCCAAAGCTGCCTAGACCTATAACCCTTACATACCGGGTTCCCACGACCATGTCTCGGAATACTCTTTCTCCAATACTTCTCAGAGCCTTCCTCCTCTCTGAGGACTTCTCCAAGTAGTGCCTTATCACGCTGGCAAGTATCCTGCTTGTTAGGAGCGGTTTCTTGATTATGTGTATTCTCCATCCTGTCTCCGCCAGTATGAGGTTCTGCAGTTTTCTGAGGTTTACTCCTATTTTCTCGGGGTGGGCTACTAGAACCTTTACTTCCCCTAGGACATCGTCGAACTCAATGTCGCTAGGGGAGACTCCCGCCTCTCGGGGGATAACTTCCATTATGAACTTGATAGTCTCCTCCCTACTCTTCCTGTTCTTAGCTCTGACGACTATCCGTTTTCTGATCGTCTTAGCTAGGTCTGCCACTACTCTCTCATTCTCTAGGATATACTTCGGGTTGTTCACGTATACAGCTATTTCTGGGCCTTCAAATTCTATGGAAGCTATCCCTGCGTCCTTCAACGCTTGCCATAGGGTTATGATTATCTGCTTCCGTGAAAGCCCCTTGTTGTGGCTGTTCTTTGTGCTCAAACCTCACCACCTCCACCTGGTTCTTAACCCTCTTACTCATCCTCGGCTTCATTCTGGCCTCGAGGGGGCTAGGAGCTGTAATCCCTCTCATCGAACCGAGGAGCCCCCGGCTGGACTTGGGGGTATTCGTCTAAGCCGTTTACCCCCTAGTAGGCGGGAGTATATAAATGTATACGTACATTATCGTGTGCCTGGAGGTTTAGCGGGTGAAGGGGATAAACTTCTCCTCATACTTGTCCTTACCGATAATCACCACGTCTATCCCGTCTCCTGTCGCTGAGTCTCTGAGTATGGCGGTTCGTATTGCCTTCCTAGCTATGTCTATTGCCTCGTCTAGGGTTAGGTCGTCCCTGTACATTTCCTCTAGGACACCGTACGCTACAGGTGAGCCTGACCCTGTCGCCGCATATTTCTCCTCTGTTATGCTCCCGTAGAGGTCGAGAACGTATATTCTGGGCTTGACATCGTATCCTCCTACTATGAGCTGGACTATGTACGGGAAGAACTTGCTAGAGAACAGTATGTTTGCTAGGAGAGTTGCTATGCCCTTAACCGATAGGCGGACTCCAGTCATTAGCGCATAGTATCTGCTCTCCTCTCTTACTATATCAGCAAGGTTCTGGGCGTCAGCCACAAGGCCAGAGATAGTCATCGCACTGTAGTCTGTTATCTTAACGATCTTCTTCACGCGCCTACTAGCTATTAGGGTTCCCGCTGTGGCCCTCTTGTCAGCTGCTAGTACTACGTAGTCTCCAGCTATGAGCCCGACCGTTGTGGTTCCATGGAGTGCTCTGGCGAGTTTGTCATCGCCTATGCGGCCTGCCGGTAACAATGCTATCACCTTTACCGTTACTCCCCAGGGTACTAGTGGTGGAGTAATAGGTTTAACTTCTGACGCCCTCCCAATCCCTCAAGGTTTAACACTGTAGTATGGAGTGGAGCGGTGTTAAGAGTATGAACGTGGGCGAGCACATAATCGAACTGCCTAGAAGCGTTATTGTCGGGTCGAACATTACAGAGAGGTTCGGTGAACACTTTACTAGAGTGTTTGGGAGTAATCATTATGTTGTTGTCGTGACTGGTTCAACGGTTAGAACGTTAGTGTTCCCTAGGGTCAAGGAGGCCCTTGAGGACTCAGGCGTAACCGTTGATGCCGTGACTGTAAAGGACGCTAGCGTTGAGACCGCCGAGCGTTTAGTAGAGGAGCTCTCGGCCGACAGGGTCGATGTACTCATAGGTCTTGGTGGGGGGAGATCGATAGATCTTGCCAAGTTCTCCGCCCACGTCTTGGGTTTGAGGTGGGTTAGTTATCCTACGGTTGCGAGCCACGACGGTATTACGAGCCCTTTTGCTAGCCTGAAGGGTTTTGAGAAGCCCATATCGAGGAAGGCCAAGATGCCCGACATGATCTATATCGATGTCGACATCATCATGAGGGCCCCACGCAGGTACAACATAGCAGGCTTCGGCGACCTAGTGGGGAAGTTCACTAGCGTCAGGGACTGGAGGCTAGCACATAAGCTCAAAGGAGAGTACTATGGCGAGTATAGTGCCAGTCTAGCACTGCTGAGCGCAAAACACGTCCTATCCTACTACAGGGAGATAGCTCTTGGAACCCTCGAAGGGTATCGTGTCCTACTTGAAGCACTTGTCAGCAGTGGCGTGGCCATGGGAATAGCAGGTAGCACTAGACCTGCAAGCGGCTCAGAACACTTGTTCGCCCACGCCCTTACAATTGTCGCTAAGAATCCTCCCCTCCATGGCGAGGCAGTCGCCGTTGGCACGATCATGATGGGCTACCTCCACGGGATCAAATGGCGTGAGGTTAGGAAGAGGCTCAGATATGTTGGGGCTCCCACGACTGCTAAGGAGCTAGGTGTTACGCCCGAGGATATAGTTGAGGCTCTAGTCTTGGCTGCTAGGATCCGGCCTGAGAGGTATACGATACTTGGGGAAAGGGGGTTAACGAGGAGTGCGGCTGAGAGGCTAGCTAAGGTGACGGGTGTTATTGATTGAGTTTTATCTAGCCCTCCTTATCTTCAGCTGTCTGTTCCTCACTTTTCTCTTCAGCCTCTCCTTCTCCCTCCTCTTTAGGCTCTTCTCGCTTGAACTCGACGTCCACTACGAGTCTGACACCCTTGGCATTTGTCATTGTATAGATGTCTTGGAGGAATCTTGTAACTATGACCTCTAGATCCTTTATTGTTAAGGTCTCTGGGGGTAACTTGATGACTAGTCTCTCATCCTCTTTAGAAACTTCGACTCTCTCGGTGCTGACTCCGAACCAGCGGAAGGCTAGATACTTCGCCTTTTCATCATCCTCTTCAATTACTTTCTTAACTGTTAGGGTGATCTTGAGGGTCTTTCCCGCTAGTGGATGGTTTAAGTCTATGTAGGCAAACCTCTGCGTGAGCCGCACTATCCGTCCTTTCCGGCCCCCTACTTCGAGCTCCATCCCCACATGGGGCCTTATACCCTGGCTAAGCAGTCTCTTAATCGGTACTTTTATTACGAGCTTCTCGTTGTATGGGCCATAAGCCTTCTCGGGCGGCGCAGTTATCTCACGGGTTTCACCCTCATTCATATCTTTTAGTGCTTCCTCTACTGCCTCGAGGAGTGCGCTTTTACCTACTATTACCGGGTAATCCCCGTACCTTCTCTCGGGGTCGTAGATGCCTGCCTTCTTAGCGACCTCCTCGCTCGTAGTGTCAACGATCCTCTCCCTACCGTCCTCGACCACCTTTATGGTGTATTCGAGCAGTACTAGGCTACCCTCTTTTAGGGGCATGTCTCATCCTCCTCTCCTAAGGTACCATCCCAGGTCTTTGACCGGCTGGAGTGTGTGAGGTGTGCATCTCCTTTTAGATTTAACCCGTATCGACCCCCACCCCAACGCCTCACCTATCCGGTTAACTACAACGCAGGGGCCTGGGGTGCAGGGGCCACTCACTATGTATTCTCCCGTGACGGGCTTGCCGTAGAGGAATTTTCTCTCCCCTCTCTCGTCAAGAATGCAGCACCTAACGGTTCCGCATAGCCTAGCTATCCTGTGGGCTAGTGGGAGACTGGGGTTGAAGTGGTGTGTCTCTCTGTCGATATTTCCGAGGTAACCCCCAATACTATATATTACGTTGTTGAATAGCTCATGAGCGGCCTTGGCTGCAGTTGGGGGCGGCGAGAAGGCTTCTACATAGGGGCCCCCTGGAACTTCCAGGGTATAGATAGGGTAGGGCGCGCACTCCTCCAACCTAGCACCTAGGGCGGAGCAGAAGCTCTCAATGCTTCTAACTGCCCAGTCGGGTGCTGGGATTAGTCTCGGAGTTTTCTTAACCTGCACAGGAAGAACCCCTCCGAATCATGTATATGGGGCCAGAAGCGGCCGCACCTCTTGACCTCTTCCTTGAATTTTATACCGAAAAATTCTCCTAGTGCGGGGCTGGCTATAGTTCCATGATCCTCGACCTCTAGACCGCCTATCTTGTCTAGGATGTAATCTATGACCATCTCACCCTCTTCTGGAGCAAGCGTGCAGGCCGCATAGACTATAGTCGAACCTGGCTTTGCAATTTCTACTGCTTTTTCGAGGAGCTTGACCTGTAGCTTGTGTATGTAGAGTAGGTCTTCCGGTCTCCGCGAGGTCTTACGGGAGGGATCCTTCCTTATGGTTCCCTCCCCGGTGCTCGGTGCATCTAGGAGTACACGATCGAATGAGGCGGGGAGGTTTAGGCTTGTCGAGTCCGCTCTCACTAGGATGTAATTCTCAAATCTCATTCTCTGCATGTTTGCCCGGAGAGCCCTCATTCTCCTCCTATTCTTTTCTACAGCGATAAGCGTGGATCTATCTCTCGTTATTTGGAGTATTTGTGTGGCCTTCCCCCCAGGTGCGGCGGCCATGTCTATGATTAGCTCTCCCTGTTTGGGGTCTAAAGAGTGAACTATAGCCATTGAGGCGGGCCCTTGCAAATAGTAGTAGCCTTGGAGGTATTCGTGTGTCGCACCCGGCCTTATCGGGGCATTAACGATCTTGTAAGCGTAGGGCGAGAATTGCGGCGTGTACTCCAGCTCAAACCCTTTCTCCTCTAACCTTTTCACGAGCAGCTCGCAGTCGATGAGGTAGTCGTTGCACCGCAGGTATTGGGGGAGGGGTCTCTCGTTTGCTTCAAGCAGCCTCTCCGCACCCTGCAGTCCCAGCATGTCGATGTAGCGCTCTACCATGTAAGGGAGGTATCCGTACCGTTGTGCTAACCGCCTCGCCTCAGCGCTGACCTTCTGCGAGGTGCTGAGGACTTTTTCTATCATTGGATGCCCGTTCAACCCGTTAGCCACCTGCTCGCTTCGAGCCAATGATTTAGTCTCCCCCAGGCAACTAGGGGTTCCGGTGTATGGGGTGGGCGAAGTGGGATATAGACGGTTAGTAGTTCCAGGCCGCTTCCAGCCTCCGCACGAGGGCCACTTGCATACTATAAAGCACGCGCTCAGTCTGGCCGATGAGGTCATAATAGTGATAGGCTCAGCACAGGATAGCTTCTCCCTCAAGAACCCGTTAACCGCGGGCGAGAGGTACGTGTTGCTCGAGAAACTACTCCGCTCGAGGCTTGGAGAGGAGTACTGTGAGAGGATAAAGATCGTGCCAGTAGCAGACATTGCGATGAACAAGGTATGGGTTCAGTACCTCAAGATGCTCCTACCACCGTTTGACGGTGTAGTATCAGGAAACCAGTTAGTCCTAATGCTCTTCGAAGACATGGGCCTAGCGGCTATTAGGCCCCAACTCTTCAATAGGGCAGAATGCAGCGGTACTGTGATACGGGAAAAGATCCTCAAATCCGACCCCTCATGGGTAGACTGTGTCCCCGAGGAGATTAGGAAAGATCTCGAAGAGATGGGCTTTGAGGAGAGGCTGAGGAGGCTGATGATTGATGGTTAAGCCCCTCTTAATAGATGGGTCTATGGGTGAGGGTGGAGGGCAGATACTGAGGACTGCCGTCTCAATAGCAGCAGTTCTAGGTATACCCGTAAAAGTCATCAACATAAGGGCAAAGAGGAAGAACCCAGGCCTAAGACCCCAGCATCTAACTGCTGTTAAGGCTCTAGTTGAATTAACGGGTGGAGAGGCAAGGGGTCTCAGAGTAGGTAGTATGGAGCTTGAGTTCTGGCCGGGGAGAGTGAGAGGGGGAACATACACTTTCAACATAGGGACGGCGGGCAGCATATCACTCCTCCTTCAAGCCCTCCTTCCAGCCCTGGCCTTCGCCGACGGCCCTGTAAAGCTTAAGATCATTGGAGGCACCGACGTTAAGATGGCCCCAACAATAGACTACATGAGATTCGTCTTCCGCAAGCTCGTGTCAATGACGGGCTACAACTTCCAGGTGAACGTGATCAGGAGAGGCCACTACCCGAAGGGAGGGGGAATTGTAGAGGTAGACATACCCGACCCGCCCGGAGTGTTAGAGCCTGTTAACCTAGTTGAGAGAGGCAACCTTGTGGGGGTTGAGGGGATAAGCCACTGTGTGAGACTGCCTTCTCACGTCGCCGAGAGGCAGGCACGCTCTGCTGCAGAGCTTATCAAGAGGGTGTTAGGGGTTGAGCCTAGGATAAAGCTAGAGTACTACGAGAGAGGGAGCGACCCCCACCTCGGCCCTGGCAGCGGCATAGCGGTATGGGCTATTTTTGAGCGTAGTATTATGGGGAGTGACAGTGTTGGTGAACGTGGGAAGAGGGCTGAGATTGTGGGTAGGGAGGCAGCCTCAAAGCTTATCGAAGACGTTAAGACGGGTGCCGCAGTTGATAGGCATGCATCCGACATGCTCCCAGTCTATATGGCTCTGGCTCGGGGGGTGTCTGAGTATACTGGTGCCATGCTGACAAACCATGCTAGAACAGTATTTCAGCTCTTGGAGATCATGGTTCCCGAGGCGGACATAGCCGTTGAAGGGGAGGCGGGCAGGCCCTTTAGAGCTAGAATTAGGGGGATAGGGCTGACTAGGTGAACCCTATACCCGCTCTAGTAGAAGTTCTCTTGCTATTCTCTCAGCAGTTTGCCTTGCCACTAGGGGATCCACAGCACTCAACTCATAGACACTAGCTATAGCACCACTCTCCTTCATCTTTTTAGCTATTCTTCTCGCCTCTTGTAGTGCTCCCTCCTCGGCCTGGTCGATCTTGTTTATGCCTATTACGATCTTCTTGCCCGCTGCGTGCTCGTTCATGATCATTGTTAGGAGTTTGATCTGCCTATCCACGTCCATGTACCTGTCGGGGCTTACGTCGATTAAGAAGAGAATAACACCCTCTAGCTCCCTAAGGGCTGCCACAGCCCTCCTCTCCACAGAGTTCATCTGCTGTGGTGGTCTGTCGAGAAGTCCTGGCGTGTCTATTACCTGGACTTTCACGGTGCTCCCGTCCTCTAGCTCGATGGGGAGGTGGCCTATGTGTATGTGTGTTGTGGTGAAGGGGTAGGCGGCGACCTTTGTTTGGGCCCTGGATACGTTTCGTACGAGGGTTGACTTCCCAGTGCTTGGGGCTCCCGCTACTATTATTGTGGGGAGGCTGGCGTCTATTGATGGAAGGTGTTGTATGAATACTACTAGGTTTCTAAGGTATTCCAGCCCTTTCCTGCACTTCCGTAGGGTGGAGAGGATCCTTCCCCTAGCCTCTGTCGAGACTTTTTGGAGCTCCCGCCGCGACTCTGAGGCGAGTATCAGTATGCGGTATTTCTCGTAGAATTTGCTGGCGAGTTTCCTGGCCCTGCTCACACATTTTATGGACTCATGTATCTTCTTCCTGTCGAAGTCTATCTCTACGAGCCTCCAGTAGAATGGGTGGAGGCCGTCGACGAGCTTTACTAGATCCCGTATGAAGCCGGTTTTACTCATCATAATATCGTAGGTTGCCTGGAGACGGGCTAGCTCCCTGTCTACGGGTTTCCTGCCCCCTCTAGGATACCTGCTCTTGATCTTCTCGAGTATCTCAGCGTATGTGGGTACGTGGATCTTCTTGGCTACCGCTGGCGGGTCTCTCACATATCCCTGGCCTGCCTGTACGCTCTCCTCCACTCCTCTACTACCCAGCCCTGAAGGTCTGCTATCAGGCCCCTATATCTTCGGGCTAGTGATCTTAACAGTCTAACTGACACCCCATACCGGCGGCTTGCTTCTGCTAGAGCCTCTTTTACTGGATATTTCCTCGCTGTTAGCACTATGAACCTTGCAAGTGCGAGTAGTGTTGCGCTCTTTCTAGTGCTTAGTCCCATACTTCTCCTCAGCCTCCTGGCTATAGTCTCATCGATTGGGTCAGCCCTCTCAACTCTTAGATTTACCCCTTTTCGTGGGGCTCTCAGGGTCTTCCGGCTGCTCGGGTATACGCGCCACTGCCTAGCAGGGGGTCTCGATGCCCGCTCCCTCCTGCCCCTTATAGCTACTCTGTCCTCCAGCATTACGCCCAAAACTCTACCACACTCACTGCACACTAGGAGCCCTTCAGGGGTTAGCGTGATCCTCTCCGAGCCACAGTCTGGGCATCTGAGACCCCTCAAATCCGTGCACCGGTTAGATATCCGAGCGCTTAGATAGTCGTATCAGCTATCCTGCTACACGCTTACCCTGCGTGGGTGGGGGTTTACCGGATCTCTAATAGGGGAGGGATCTAATGAGGCCAACATTTAAGCGGTAGCGGGATTACTCTTGCACCGGAGGCGGTGGAGATGTCATTATACTTCGGGGCTACAGCGCTGGGAATTAAGCTAAAGGACTCGGTAGTGGTTGCTAGTGATAGGAGGATGTCGTATGGAGTATTCATAATGAGTAGGAACGCTAAGAAGGTGTTCCTCCTAGACAATAAGATAGCAATAGCGTTCTCCGGGCTGTACGGCGACCTAAGGGGTATCTACAGGATACTCGAGGCCGAGTTCAGGTACATGGAACACGTCATAGGCCACAAACCCCCTGTTTACGCGATGGCTAAGAGACTATCGCTCCTCCTATACTCTTACAAGGCAGTCCCATTCATGGTGGAGGCTCTAGTAGCAGGTTTAGATGTCAACAATGTTCCACGCCTCTACGTCTTAGATGCTCTGGGCTCAATAACGGAAGAGCCGTTCGCAGCCGTAGGGAGCGGGGCAACACTCGCACTGGGATATCTGGAGGAGAACTATAGGGAGGATATGAGCGTGGAGGAGGCAATGGATCTCGCGGCGAAGGCCATGAGAATATCTATGGAAAGAGACCCGAGCACAGGCGACGGCATAGACGTTGTTGCAATAACCCCTGAGGGTGTAAAGGAGAAGACGATAAGAGTGAAAGTGGTCACAGAGTGAGGATCCACAACTACACGTAGCAGCAATGACTAGCCCGGAAGATATTTGCAATGAAATAAAGAGGCGTTTCACCCCCTCTAAAGCGTATAGAGCCCAAAGGTGGATAGCACAGCATGCAGTAATAGAGGACATGTATGAGCCCGTCCGCATAGTGGCAGGCCTCGACGTTGCATACAGAAGGTCTGAGGAGGGCTCTATAGGATATGGGGTGGTGGCAGCACTCTCCTACCCTTCAATGAAACTCGTAGACTGCGAGGTCTTCATAAATAAAGTGTGTGTCCCATACATACCAGGCCTCCTAGCCTTCAGGGAGATGGCAGTCCTCGCTCCAGCACTAACCCGGTTATCCTCTAGGATCAAGCCCGACCTGCTCGTGGTCGACGGCCATGGGATAGCTCATCCCCGGAGGGCCGGCATAGCAACCCATGTGGGCGTTGTCTTCGATATTCCCAGCATTGGTGTAGCGAAGAAACGACTCTACGGGAGAGAAGTGACTTACCCGGACGGCACTTACCTTGTTGACGAGAATGGGAATAAGATTGCGGCCATTATCACGAGGAGCGGAAAGTCCAAGATATACGTCAGCCCAGGGCATAGGCTCTCAGTGAAAACGAGCTCCGCACTAATACGCTCAATGCTTAGGAGGGGCCGCCTCCCCGAGCCGACGAGAGTCGCGGATAGGATCTCTAAGGAGATCAGAACCAGCCTTACCCCTCGCTCACTTCCTCTTCACAGGAGATGTGGTGACAGTAGCTTCTACAGCAGATTCTCCTAACTATATCGCGGCTCCCCCTCATACCCTTCTCGAACTCCCTCTTCTCAGAGTACCTAATAACCTCGACATCCTTGCCTAGCATCTCCTTAAGGAGGGAACGTAGCTTCTCAGGTTCGAATGGCTGATCAGGGCCTAGGACTATGACGTCCGGCCTGATATCCCTTACGGGTTTAAATATGTCCTTCTCGTCGCCAAGTCTAGCCTTGTATACGTACCTTATCGACGAGACTATTCTTAGCCTGCTAGCCTCGTTGAGGATCGGCTTCTTACCCTTATTCTTCAAGACGTTGGAGTCTCGTGCTACAACAACGTAGAGCTTACCGTAGTGGCTAGCGAACTCCAGTAGGTCGATATGCCCTGGGTGGAGTATGTCGAACGTACCTCCCACGAAGACTTTCCTCTCCAACTCCTCCCTTGGAGAGGGCCATTCCAGTTCTATGAACCCCAGGTACTTGAGGGCGTCGAGTAGCCCCTCAGCGTATGAGGCTGAGACTAGCGCCGTTTGACAGTCGCCCTTATCAATAAAATAGAATGTGTCCTCAGCATACCTCCTGGCAGCATCCAAGAGCCCACTAATGTCAACTCTCTCAGAAGCAAGCTCAGTCTTTTCCACCTCTTTGACGACTTTCAGCAGGTTCCTCGCATACTTTTCAGCCCTCTCGCATACTCCCAAACCTTACACCAGGCCATGAGATGTTAAGCGAAATTATAATGAGTTGACCTCTACTGTCCGAGCCGTGAGCTATCGAAATACTCTTAACCCAAACACCGGGTCGCTCGGCTCAAACTATTCGAAGGCACCCGGTAGCATTGTAGTAGGGTGTTAGTGGATAGGAGCCCGTTCTCCTCTCCTTGGGGTGTGGCGGGCCCGCCGGGATTTGAACCCGGGACCTACGGGTTTCCTCCGCCCAGAGCCCCTCTACGGGCCTGGGGTTAAAAGCCCGCCGCTCTGCCTGGCTAAGCTACGGGCCCTCACGGTTGCCGTTACGTTTCCTCATGTATTGGGGAGCTTAATACTTTTCCTCCCTGGGAAGTGGTCACGCCCACTTTAGGCCCCCTCTTTATGAAGGGTAAGGCTATTAGGCGTCCTCGGGACACCAACCCCCAGGAGCTGCCCTCGGGGGGTTAGTGTAGAGTTGCCCTCTAAGACTAGGTCTAAGAAGAGGATAGACTATAGGATACTGGAGCACGAGCTTGTGCCCCAGCACAGGGTACTAAGTTTCGAGGAGGCTGTCGAAGTGTTGAAGAGGCTAGGAGTTAAACCTCACCAGCTTCCAAGGATTAGTATTAATGACCCCGTCGTCCGCCTTCTCGGGGCTAAGCCCGGGGATATCATAGAGATAAAGAGGCGCTCTCCCACGGCAGGGGAGGCCACATATTATAGGATTGTCGTCGTCTTCTAGGGGGAGGGTGTGTCGTGTCGCTGACTAGAGTTTCCGATATAGATGGGGCCCTCGACAAGGAGGATCTCTGGACTGTGTTCAGCTCGTTCATTAAGGAGATGGGACTCTCCAGACAGCACCTCGACTCGTTCAACAACTTCATAGAGAACGGTATAAAGAACATAATTGGCAGCGTTAAAGAGGTTCATCCCGTGCCAAGCCGTAGGAGAGCCCGTTATAGCAGGAGGACGCTGCCCCTTCCTTTGGGTCTGCGGCCCGAGGTCAAGGTTGAGATAGGAGAGGTCAAGATCGGGCATCCAAAAGTTAAAGAGGCTTATGGAGGCTCTCACGCAATTCTCCCTATTGAGGCGAGGATTAGGAACGTGTCTTACATGGCGCCACTAATGGTCACTATGAGGCTTATCATTAACGGTGAAGTCGTTCAAGAGGAGGATGTCAAGATAGGAGAGATCCCAGTAATGATAAAGTCAAAGATAGATCCCCTCTCAAAGATGACACCAGAGGAGCTCATAGAGGCGGGAGAGGATCCTTACGACCCTGGGGGGTACTTCATAATCAATGGTAGCGAAAAGGTTGTCGTCATACAGGAAGATCTGGCAGTGAACAGGATAATCGTTGGGCGCTCGACAGCTAGCACGGCGAGGATAACACACTCTGCGAAAGTCGTCTCTACAGTTCTAGGCATACGTAGGCAGATTATTGTTGATAGGATGAACGATGGCAGCCTCGAAGTTAGCATATCGAGGATAAGCCATAGGATACCTTTTGTCGTCCTCATGAGAGCCCTCGGATTCGAGACGGATCCTGAAATCTCTTATGCGGTCTCAGCGGATCCGGAGATACAGCTCCATCTCATGCCAAGCTTCCAGAAGGTGAAGTTCATAGCTGAGACGAGGGAGCAGGCCCTCGAGTATATAGGGAATAGGCTAGCGGTTGGCCAGCCGAGAGAGGTCAGGATTAGGAGGGCTGAGGAGTTCCTAGACAACCACTTCCTACCACACCTAGGCAACAGGCCGGAGGACAGGAGAAAGAAGGGGTACTTCCTAGCTGAGATGGCGAATAGGGTGCTACAGCTCTACCTGGGGCTTAGGAAGGAGGATGACAAGGATCACTATGCTAATAAGAGGCTCAGACTAGCCGGAGACCTAATAGCAGAAGTGTTTAGAGACGGTTTCAACGCCCTTATCCAGTCAATGCAGAACACACTTGAAAAAATGATAGCCCAGGGCCTCCCCAGCAGGATAAGGCTAAGGCACCTAGTTAGGAGCGACATACTCACAGAGAGGATCAGGAGTGCTCTAGCCACTGGTAACTGGGGTAGGGAGAGGACAGGAGTCAGCCAGGCCCTTGATAGGACTAACTGGATAAGCCTACTAAGCCACTTGAGGAGGGTCATATCACCACTCAGCAGAGGCCAGGTTCACTTTGAGGCGAGAGACCTCCACGGAACACACTGGGGTAGGCTATGCCCCTTCGAGACACCGGAGGGCATTAACTGTGGTCTTGTCAAGAACCTTGCCCTAATGGCTTACATATCGGTCGGGGTGGACGAGGAGAAGGTTGAGAAGCTCCTATACGACCTCGGCGTCATACCTATAGACGACCTAGTCAGGGAGGCCGTGGAGAAGGATGAGCCCCCGGAGATCATGCTTGAGGGTACTAAGGTCTTCCTAAACGGGCGCCCCATAGGATACCACGAGAACGGGGCAGAGCTGGCCAGGAAGATTAGGGAGCTGAGACGCAGGGGCGAGATAAGCTTCGAGATCAGCGTAGCCCACCTAGTGGATGAGTACATCAACGAGCTATACGTCAACACTGACGCAGACAGGCTTATGAGGCCCGTCATAGTAGTGGAGAACGGGAAGCCCAAGCTAACTAAGGAGCATGTCGAGAAGCTCAAGAGGGGGGAGATCTCATTCCTCGACCTGGTCAGGGAGGGGGTCATAGAGTTCCTCGACCCAGACGAGGAGGAGAACGCCTACATAGCGGAGTACCCCTGGGATGTGACCCCCGAGCACACCCACCTAGAGCTATGGGTACCTGGAATAGTGGGCGTTGCGGCTGCCACTATACCGTACCTAGAGCACAACCAGAGCCCGAGAAACACCTACCAGGCCGCTATGGCAAAGCAGGCGCTTGGGCTCTACGCTCTCAACTACATGTTCAGACCAAGCAGCCACTCATACATACTACACTACCCTCAGAAGCCTCTAGTCCAGACTAGGATGCTTGAGATCATAGGCTACAACGCAAGACCCGCCGGTCAGAACATGGTCGTGGCCCTAATGGCCACTACAGGCTACAACATTGAGGACGCACTGGTCTTCAACAAGAGCTCCATTGACCTGGGCCTGGCAAGGGCATACTTCTTCAGGACATACACAGCTGTCGAGAACGTATATCCGGGCGGTGCTAGGGATCGGATAACAGTACCCGCTCCAAGCCTCTACGATCACAAGGGTGACAGGTACTATACGAAGCTTGGCCCCGACGGAATAGTCGAGCCGGAAGAAGAGGTGAGTGGCGGAGACATACTTGTCGGCAGGGAGAGCCCTCCAAGGTTCCTTGGAGAGGATAGGGTACTGGCCCACTCCGGGTTAGTGAAGAGAGACACGAGCATACAGATGAGGTTTGGAGAGAAGGGTGTAGTCGACGCAGTCTTCCTAACCCAGACAATAGATAGGAACAAGCTTGTGAAAGTGAGAGTAAGAGACCTTAGGATCCCCGAGATAGGAGACAAGTTCGCCAGCAGGCACGGACAGAAGGGAGTAATAGGAATGCTCCTCCCACGATACGATATGCCATACACAGAGGACGGGATAACGCCCGACGTCATACTAAACCCGCACGCCATCCCGTCTAGAATGACCGTGGGACAGCTGCTCGAGACAATCGCTGGAAAGCTGGGGGCTCTTAAGGCAAGGTATATTGACGGCACACCCTTCTACAAAGAGGACATTGAAAACATTAGGATAGAGCTGTTAAAGGCCGGATACGACCCCAACGCTAGGGAGGTAATGTACGACGGGAGGACAGGGAGGATAATTGAGAGGCCTGTGGCCATAGGTGTGGTGTTCTACCAGAGGCTATACCATATGGTAGCAGATAAGATGCATGCCAGGGCAACAGGTAAGGTTCAACTCCTAACCAGGCAGCCCACTGAGGGTAAGGCGAGACAGGGAGGACTAAGGTTCGGAGAGATGGAGAGAGACTGCCTCGTAGGCCATGGGGCTGTCGCCCTCCTAAGGGATAGGATGCTCTACAACAGCGACTACTACACTATGTACGTCTGTAACAGGTGTGGCCACATATCATGGTATAACAGGAGGAAGAGGGTGTTCGAATGCCCAATACATGGTGAGGAGGGAGACGTCAGGCCCGTAAAAGTCCCATACGCCTTCAAGCTACTCCTCCAGGAGATAACTAGCATGATGATCAAGCCCGAGATTAAGGTCGCAGAGAGGATCCAAATACTCGAGAAGATCTTGGAGAGGTCAATCATTTCCCCAACCCCCTCCACGGGGAACGGGAGGAGAACGCAGGAGGAGGCCAAGCCCGGCTTGAAGGCTGAGAGTAGGGGTGACTCGGAAGAGTAAGGGAGAGGTGGTAGGGCATGGTGTACATTGGAGAGGATAGAGAGGACTACATTATAAAGAGCATAGTCATGAGAATGCTACCACCTAGAGAGATAAACAAGATGGCCAGAGTAACGATCACAAGACCAGAGCTATACGAGAGCGATGGATCCCCCGTACCAGGAGGCCCACGAGACCCCCACTTCGGCGCTATTGAGCCAGGCGAGATCTGTCCGGTATGTGGTAACACGAGGGAGCACTGTCCAGGCCACTTTGGAAGGCTTGAGCTGGCCAGGCCTGTGATTGTACCCTACTATAGCGACCACATATACTATATGCTCCAGGCCACTTGCAGGGTGTGTGGAAGACTACTACTTCCCCAGGAAAAGATAGACAGGTACAAGATTATACTGAAGAAGCTGAAGAAGAGGTGGCCGCTCCTAGCAGAGGCCTTCCTAAAGGAGGTAAGGAAAGAGGCAGCGGCGACAATGGAATGCCCCCACTGTAAGAGCAGGCAGTTCAAGATAAGATACATCAGGCCGATACTCTTCTACGAGGAGAGGCCTGAGGGTGAGACGAGGCTAACACCGATCGATATCCGAGAGAGGCTGGAGGCGATCAGGGACGACGAGCTCGAGCTACTCGGCATGGATCCAGAGAAGAACAGGCCAGAGTGGGCCGTTATATCGACGCTACCCGTCCCACCACTTGCAGTCAGACCCCCGATAACGCTCGAGACCGGTCTTAAATCGGAGGACGACCTAACACACGCACTCGTAGAGATAATACGCCAGAACAAGAGGCTGAGCAACCTCATAGAGTCTAGCGCTCCTGAGACAATGATCGAAGACGCGTGGCTAGCTCTACAGTTCGTCATAGCAGCCTACATAGATAACGAGCTGCCAAACATCTACCCACTCACACATAAGAGCCAGAGGATGATGAAGACCCTTGCGCAGAGGCTGAAGGGGAAGGAGGGACGTCTAAGAGGTAACCTCTCCGGTAAGAGGGTGAACTTCTCCTCTAGAACAGTCATAAGCCCAGACCCCAATATCGGCATTAACGAGGTTGGAGTCCCCGTTGAGGTAGCTAAGGTACTCACATTCCCAATGCGAGTAACGCCTTATAATATCGAGGAGGCGAGGCGCTACGTCCTAAACGGCCCATACAAGTGGCCGGGGGCGACATTCGTCTACAAGAAGAGAACAGGTAAGCAGATAGACCTCCGCTTCCAGAGGAACTATAAGCAGCTGGCCGAGAGCCTCGAGGTAGGAGATATTGTTGAGAGGCACATGATTGACGGCGATGTCGTACTATTCAACAGGCAGCCCAGCCTCCACAGGATGTCAATACTAGCTCACAAGGTAAGAGTCATGCCATACAAGACGTTCAGGCTCAACCCACTAGTGTGTCCGCCCTACAACGCAGACTTCGACGGGGACGAGATGAACCTGCACCTAATGAGAAGCCAGGAGGCCAGGGCTGAGGCCGAAGAGCTACTCCTAGTAGAGAAGCATATCAGAACACCTAGATATGGGGGGCCAATAATTGGAGGGAGACAGGACTATGTGAGCGGTGCCTACCTGCTAACAGTCAAGAACAGGCTTCTCACCGAGAAAGAGGTTATCGACCTCCTAGGGGCTGCAGGCTACAAGGGAGAGCTCCCCGAGCCAGCAATACTCGCGCCAAGGAAGCTCTGGACCGGCAAGCAGATCGTCAGCCTATTCTTGCCCGACGACTTCAACTACACGGGGAGGGCTAAGATCAACAGCGGCCCACTCGCCTGTGACAGCATAGACTGTCTCCACGACTCTTACATAGCGATTAACAGGGGCAAGCTGCTGATAGGAGTCTTCGACAAGGCGGCGATAGGGGCAGAGGTGCCCGAGAACGTCCTCCACAAAATAGCTTTAGAGTATGGTGACGCAAAAGCGAGAGAACTCCTAGACACCATGTATAAGATGTTCATCAGAATGCTAGACCTGAGAGGCCTGACCATCAGCCTCTCAGACATAGACATACCCAGAGAGGCGAGAGAGGAGATACAGAAGCTAATACGGGAGGCTAAGACAGAGATCGAGAAGCTAATAAGCGACTATAGGGCGGGCAGGCTGGAGCCAATACCTGGTAGGACATTAGAGGAGACGCTTGAGCAGAAGATCATCGGGAGGCTCAACTCGCTCTTCTCTGAGGCGGGCAAGACCGCGACAAAGTATATGGATCCATTCAACGACGTATTCGTTATGGCCAAAACAGGAGCCAGAGGCAGTGAAGTCAACATAACCCAGATGGTAGCACTCCTAGGCCAACAGGTAGTGAGAGGAAAACGGGTATCGAGAGGCTTCAGAACCCGAACACTAGCCCACTTCAAACCCGGCGACCTAAGCCCCGAAGCGAAGGGCTTCGTGAAAGGAAACTTCCGCTATGGCCTCAGGCCTACAGAGGTGTTCTTCCACGCAGCAGCGGGCAGGGAGGGTCTAGTGGACACAGCGGTAAAGACCTCGCAGAGCGGTTACATGCAGAGGAGGCTAATGAACGCGGAGCAGGATCTCTACGTGGCATATGACGGGACAGTGAGAGACAGCTACGGACACCTAGTCCAGGTACGCTACGGTGAGGACGGTGCAGACCCGATGGCAACATACCACGGGAAGGCTGTGAACGTGGACAGGCTCATTGAGATGTACGGTGAGATCCGTGAGTCCACGAATCACAGGTAGGGGGTGATATGTGATGTCTGTTGAGCAGGGTTTCGGAACTCTATACTCTGACCTCCCGCTAGAGGAGCTAGTAGAGAGGGCGAGGCAGATCCTACCCAAGTACATATATGATGAACTCGAGGAGAAGGTGATCAAGAACGAGAAGCTGACTGAAAATAGTAAGAGGAGGATAATAAGAGAGGCCATAATCAAGTACATAACATCGCTAGCCCAGCCAGGCGAGCCGGTGGGCGTAGTTGGGGCCCAGAGCCTGGGAGAGCCTGGAACGCAGATGACCCTGCGAACCTTCCACTATGCTGGAATTATGGAGTTCGACGTGACCCTAGGACTCCCTAGGCTCATCGAGATCGTTGATGCTAGGAGAGAGCCAAGCACGCCAATAATGAAGGTCTACCTCGATGAGAAGCACAAGTATAGCGCTGAAAAGGCGAGAAAAATAGCGAGGAAGCTCGAATACACGACTATAGACAAGATTCTCGACAGAGACCCCGAGTGGATGGCTGGCATACCGGAGATGCGGCTCTATCTCGACAAGGAGCTGATGGAGGACAAGGGAGTAACGATTGAGAAGGTGGTCGAGGTTCTCAAGAAGGCTAAACTGGGCGAGGTCACAATTGAGAGTGAGGATCCGCCAGTGATACTCATTGAGCTCAGTGAGAGGGTTCTTCCGCCATCGGAAGCTGACAACCCGATGGCCTACATCGCGCTCTCAAACAAGGTAAAGAAGCTCTACCTCAAGGGTGTAAAGGGCATCAAGAGGGCGGTTATACAGCAGCATGAGAGGGAAGTAAACGGCAAGAAGGTAGTGGAGTACATGATACTGACGGAGGGGAGCAACCTAGCTGAGGTAATGAAGATCAAGGGCGTAGACTACAGGAGGGTGAGAACAAACAATATCCACGAGATCGCTGAAGTACTGGGCATAGAGGCAGCAAGACAGGCATTAGTAGATGAGATCATGGACGTCCTAAGAGATTCAAACCTAGACGTTGACATAAGGCACATAATGCTCCTAGCAGACCTCATGACCTTCACAGGAGTAGTCAGACAGATAGGAAGGCTGGGAGTCGCAGGGCAGAAGCCTAGCGTGCTAGCCAGGGCGGCCTTCGAGGTGACAGCGAAACAGTTGTTCGACGCTGCCGTAAGGGGTGAAGAGGAGAGGCTCCTAGGCGTTACGGAGACAATAATCGCGGGGCAGGTTCCGAGGGTTGGAACCGGGATAGTATTATTAACGAGTCCCCATTCACCACCTGATAGGGCTCAAGCAAAAGCGGAGACCAGCAACCAGGAGGGCGAAGGCGAGAAAATGGAGGTGGGTAAGCAGTGAGTTTGAGCCTAGAGAGGGAGTTAAGGAACCTCCTCAAGACAGGGGTAGCCTATCTCGGAGTTAAACAGACTATGAAGGTGCTTATGCACGGCAAGGCAAAGCTAGTCGTAATTGCAGAGAACATACCTCCAGAGTACCGTTCAAGGATACACTACTACGCTAAACTATCAAACACGCCAGTCCTAGTCTACAAGGGCACAAGCGTAGAGCTAGGACTAGCCATAGGTAAACCATTCCGCGTATCAGCAATAGCAGTAATAGACGAGGGAGCCTCAAGAATACTTGAGATAGCAGAGGAGAGGGCGTAGGCACCGCCCTTCCACACGGTGTAAGCAATGCCGGAGGACAGAATAACGATCGAAGAATGGAGGCTCCTCTCAATTTTCCAAGAGTTCACGGGAGCAGTAGCATACAGGTGTATAGAGGATGTGGAAAACAACAAGCTCTACTTCTTGGTAAACCCCGCAGACATAGGGAAAGCTATAGGAAAAAGGGGGATCAATGTGAAGATGCTTTCTAAAATGTTTGGAAAACAGGTCGAGATAGTCCCCTACCGCCCAGACATGACCCTAGAGGAGTTCCTCTCAAAACTGTTAATGGGTGCAAGGATAATCAGCATCAAGAGCATCGAGAAGAACAAGGAGAAGCGGCTCATAGTCAAAGTTGAGGAGGCCGATAAGGGCAAGGCCATAGGAAGGGGAGGGAGGAACATAGAGAGGGCGAGGAAGATCTTGAAGACGCTATACGGGATAGACAAGGTAATCATCAGCTAAGACCCGCACAGTGAGTATCCCTTTTAAGCCCCCAGAAGAAAACACTCGGTGGAGAGTGGAGGGAAGAATAGGAATGACAGGGAAGAAAGCCCCCGCAGGACTCTTCGCAGCACGTAAGCTCAGGAGGAAGAGGATGAAATTCCGCTGGAGCCAGAGGGAGTTCAAGAGGAGGATGCTAGGCCTAAAGAAAAAGTATGACCCCCTAGAAGGGGCACCCATGGCGAGAGGCATAGTACTCGAGAAGGTAGGAGTCGAGGCTAGACAGCCAAACTCTGCCCTCAGAAAGTGTGTTAGAGTACAGCTAGTCAAGAACAAGAAGGTGGTGACAGCATTCGTCCCCAGGGACGGAGGAATCCTATACATAGACGAGCACGACGAGGTAATAATTGAGGGTATCGGCGGCCCAAGAGGTAGGTCAATGGGTGACATCCCAGGGGTCAGGTACAGAGTTGTGATGGTGAACGGAGTATCCCTGAAGGCCTTATGGGAAGGTAAGAAGCAGAAACCCAGAAGATGAGCTGGGTTCTAGGATCTAATCATCCCTACCTTTTACGTCCTATACGCGTTCCGCAGTACTAACACGTGTTCAACTACATAGCTAGCATATGTAGACTAGTGATTGGTTGAGGAGTGCGTGTTAATTATTAGTGAGCGGGGGTAGAACTGCCACAGTGGATCCATACCGTTCTCAGAATTTGATGTAATCGTCCTCGTCTTCTTCATCATCATCGTCAAAATCGTCCTCAAACTCCTCCTCCTCGAGTTTTACGAGGTTTTCAGCTACGTATATTGGCTTATCAAGTACAAGTGCCAAGAATATGGCATGGCTTGGTATCATCTTAACTTGAAGGGTTAACCCCTCACTCCTGAATACAGCCTTAGCACTGTACAGTCCTGATGAAATGTTTATCTCGTCGACTATAACCTTGTCCAGTATGTCATAGAACACCTCCCTGAACTTCTCGTTATTAGCTAGGATATCGTATAGGCTTTGCCTCTCCGGAGGGGCCTCGCCCCTGTTCAGCCTATCGATAGTGACTGCGATCTCTGGGGGTATGTTGACTAGTGTCAAGTGTTTTCCACCTTCAAGCTGCAGTCGGAGCCCGAAGAGTAGCGCCCCTATCCCGGTCGTCTTATCCTCTACTATCTCCTGGAAGGGATAGACTCTCAGCACCCTATAGAGCCTCCCCCCGCTTATGGTCTTCAACCCTCTACGCCTCTCCATGACTGGGGCGTCCAAAGCCCCTTTATCCCCCGCTATCGTCCAAACCTCTTAAGGTTTGCCGGGGTCTTCTCCCCTATAAGCACCCCACGTATACCCCCAAGTAAACATTAATAGCGTCGTACCGGTAAACTCCCGGGGGAGGGTATATAGGCGGGGAACCTGCGCTGTCCCATGGGGGTGTGCAGTAGTTGGCTGAGGAAGAGTTCAGGCTGCCAGAGGATCTCGAGGTGAAGGCTGACGCGATAAGGCTCTTCGGCAAGTGGAGCTGGGTTGGAGTAGAGGTTAGAGACCCTGGGCTGAAGAGGTACATATCCCTCAGACCAATATGGCTCCCACACACAGGTGGGAGGCATGAGCATAGGAAGTTCATGAAAAGCCAGGTTCCAATAGTCGAGAGGCTCATGAACCAGCTCATGAGGCCCGCGAGGAACGGTGGAAAGAAGCACCTTGCCTATAACATCGTAAAGACGGCCTTTGACATTATTTTCTTCGAGACTGGAGAGAACCCGATACAGGTTCTCGTCAGGGCCATAGAGAACGCTGCTCCCAGGGAGGAGACGACGAGGATAGTGTTCGGTGGCATAACCTACAGGGTCTCAGTAGACGTGTCCCCCCAGAGGAGGGTGGACTTAGCCCTACGCCACATAGTAGAGGGGGCCCGCCAGTGTGCTTTCAATAACCCCAAACCCATAGAGGAGTGCCTCGCCCAGGAGATCATATTGGCGAGCAGGGGAGACCCGGGAAGCTATGCTGTGAGGCAGAAGGAGGAGATCGAGAGGATAGCCCTAAGCAGCAGGTAACGTTCCCCTCCTTTCCCATCCTCATGCAGAACAGTTGCCTTTTTAAGCCCCAATCTCCGCTAATGGGTGTCGGACATCGAATAGAAACTAAGTGGAGAGGTGAGTGAAAGAATGCCGGAGAAGCCCCACCTTAACCTAGTAGTAATAGGTCACGTGGATCACGGTAAGAGCACCCTAGTAGGCCACCTACTATACCGTCTAGGTCTAATCGACGAGAAGAAGCTAAAAGAGCTCGAGGAGCAGGCAAGGGCGAAGGGTAAGGAGAGCTTCAAGTTTGCCTGGATACTTGACAAGATGAAGGAGGAGAGGGACAGAGGAATAACCATTGACCTCACCTTCATGAAGTTCGAGACAAAGAAGTACGTCTTCACCGTCATTGACGCCCCAGGCCACAGGGACTTCGTGAAGAACATGATCACCGGCGCCAGCCAGGCCGACGCCGCCATACTAGTAGTGTCGGCTAGGAAGGGAGAGTTCGAGGCTGGAATGAGCAGGGAGGGTCAGACCACAGAGCACCTACTGCTAGCAAAGACCATGGGTATCGAGCAGATCATAGTTGCAGTGAACAAGATGGACGCCCCAGACGTCAACTACAGCCAGAAGAGGTACGAGCAGATAGTATCGATCCTGAAGAAGTTCATGAAGAGCATCGGATACAACCCCGACAAGATACCCTTCATACCCGTCAGCGCCTGGAAGGGAGACAACCTGATCGAGAGGAGCCTAAACATGCCCTGGTACAACGGCCCAACACTAGTAGAGGCCCTAGACCAGCTCCAGCCGCCTAAGAAGCCTATCGACAAGCCACTCAGGATACCCATCCAGCACGTCTACAGCATCCCCGGAGCAGGTACAGTCCCCGTAGGAAGAGTAGAGACTGGAGTACTAAGGGTCGGCGACAAGGTAGTCTTCATGCCACCGGGTGTAGTGGGAGAGGTAAGGAGCATACAGATGCACTACCAGGATCTCGAGAAGGCTGAGCCAGGAGACAACATAGGCTTCGCGGTAAGAGGTGTCAGCGTCAGGGACATCAAGAGAGGAGACGTAGCAGGCCACCTAGACAACCCACCGACCGTAGCAGAGGAGTTCACCGCCAGGGTGTTCGTAATCTGGCACCCAAGCGCCATCGCACCAGGCTACACGCCAGTAATCCACGCCCACACAGCCAGCGTGAGCTGCAGGATGACCGAGATACTAGCGAGGCTAGACCCCAGGACAGGTAAGGTGGTGGAGGAGAAGCCCGCCTTCCTGAAGGCAGGCCACGTAGCAATAGTGAGGTTCAAGCCCATAAAGCCGATGGTAATAGAGAAGTTCAGCGAGTTCCCACAGCTAGGAAGGTTCGCAATGAGGGACATGAACAGGACAATAGGCATCGGCATAGTCACCGACGTCAAACCAGCAAAGGTCGAGATAAGGACTAAGAGGTAAACCCTTTCTCCCCACCACTTCTCACCCTAAAATTTAAAATAAGAATAGTATTGACATCCTGTTAATTTATACTCATATAAGACAAGGTGTCGCTCCCTCCCCGGGAACTAATATATACCGGCTATGCTCCAAGACAGGGGAGGGGATGGGAGGAGATGTCGTTTAGAATTAGGATATGGCTCCAAAGCACCAACGTGAAACACCTAGACGAGGTAGCAAGGAAAATAAAGGAAATAGCGGAGAAGAGCGGGGTAAACGTCAGAGGCCCGGTACCCCTACCCACAAAGAGGCTCGTAGTACCCATATTCAGGCTGCCACACGGTGAGGGGAGCAAATACTGGGAGCACTGGGAGCTCACAATACACAAGCGTCTAATAGATATAGATGCCGATGAAAGAGTAATGAGAAAACTAATAAGAATTCAGGTACCAGACGACGTCAGAATCGAGCTTAAGCAGAGGACAGCACCAATATCAGCCTCACGGCCAAGACCACAGCAGGAGACGCGCAGGCGTAGGAGAAGGCAGAAGGGCTAAACAGGCTTCCAGCCCCTTCCTCGGGTGAAGTCTAATCTTATTTCCCTCCAATCGAGAGATACCTGATCTGGGTTCAGGCGCGCGAGCGCCGGGGTGCCCGAGCGGACCAAGGGGACGGGCTGGAGACCCGTTCCCCCTCACGGGGGGCGCGGGTTCGAATCCCGCCCCCGGCGCCACCAAAAGGCTTCTAGACCCCTCAGCCGTATGGGAGCTGCATTACTAGAATTGTTGTTTTCTCGGGTAGGCTTGTCTTGGCCACCTTGATAGAGTTGCCCTCGACTCTTAGCCTCCTAGCCTTGGATATGTTAAGGAAGACCTCGAGCGGATCTAAAGGCACGGTGCTTCGAGGTATCCAGTAGTGGATTGGAAGGACTAGTCTAGGCTTTACAGACTCTACTATCTCCCAGGCTTCGTATGCGTCAATAGTGTAGACCCCTCCCACTGGTATTATGAGCAGGTCGATACCTTGAAGGGCATCAAGTAGTTCTGTTCCGGGCTTGTGCCCTAGGTCGCCCAGGTGTGCAGCCCTTAGTGGGCCTTCAATAATGTAGACCGTGTTCTCCCCCCTAATGCTGCCTTGGCTCTTGTCATGGAAGCTCCTGTACCCCACCACCTTAACCTGGCCAAGGTTTACCTTACCGCGAAGCGATTTGTAGACCGCGCCTTTTGGTGCGTCCACCATTTCTACAGCGTTATGGTCGTAGTGGTCATGAGTAATTAGGAGTGCATCAGCCTCAACTCTAAACTCAGGCAGGTTGAGGCTACCGCCGTCGTGGGGGTCTATTACCAGCCTGAATCCACTGGGATATGTAAGCCTAACATAGGAGTGTCCAAACCACTCCACTAGTATACTGTCTCCGGCGCCAGCACCCTGCAACCCTGTGACACCTGTATGTGCCATGGTTCTCGTGGGAGAGTCTATATAGCTGAGCCCTACGCCCTTCTACTGCAGGGATAGGAGGTTGTCGCTATCCTACCTGGGCCGGAGGATACCCACCCTTTCGGACGTAGACGTTGAGGGTAAAACGGTTCTTTTGAGGGTCGACATTAACTCTCCTATCGGGGGCAACGGGGAGATACTTGACGACACACGCTTTAAAGCACACATACCTACAATAAGGGAGCTAATGGAGAGGAACGCCAAAATAGTGATATTAGCCCACCAAGGGAGGCCCTTCGGCAGCGACTTTACTAGACTTGAGGCACACGCCAAGAAGTTATCCGAACTCCTCGGCGGTGATGTAGGGTTTGTCCCGGATCTAATCGGGCCGGCGGCTAAAAAAGCAGTTAACTCCCTCAGGCCGGGCCAGGTACTCTTGCTCGACAATACTCGCCTCTACTCGGAGGAGTCACGCGAGGCCCCTCCTGAGGAACTAGTAAAAACCATACTAGCACGTGAGCTCGCGTCCATGGGGGATATCTACGTAAACGATGCTTTCGCAGTCTCACATAGAAGTCAGGTCACAGTAGCGGGTATTCCCCGGCTTCTCCCAAGCGCCGCCGGACGCCTGCTAGAGAAGGAGATCAAGGCCCTTAGCAGGGCTCTCTCAGTAGAGGAATCCCCCAAGGTCTTCGTACTGGGAGGTGCCAAGCTTAAGGATACCGTTAAGATCATAAGCTACCTTGTAACTAGTGGAGCGGCAGACGAGATACTAACTACTGGCCTTGTAGGCCTCCTCTTCCTAATGGTATCGGGGATTAACGTGGGAGAAGCATCAAAGATAATAGAGAAGAAAGTCGATGAAAAGACCCTCAACCTCGCCAGAAAACTCATAGCGGAGTCCAACATTATAAGGGTGCCGCTGGATTTCGTTGCAGAAGTAGATAGTAGCACCGAGGTAGTAATGGCTCACGAGATCATAGGCGCGCCAAAGGACATAGGCCCCTCGACAATAGAATACTACAGCTACAAAATGGCACGCGCCAAAGTGATCGTAATGAGAGGGCCGGCAGGGGTAATTGAAGACCCAAGGTTCAGGAGGGGTACCAGGCAGCTTGTCGAGTTCGCACTCTCCTCAACCAAGGCCTACACGATCTTCGGAGGAGGCCACTTCAACGCAATCCTATCGGAACTACCCGATGAGTTGAAGGAGAGGGTGGGTCACGTGAGCACGGGCGGTGGGGCACTCCTCTACTTCCTCTCAGGCAGGATACTTCCAGGACTTGAAGCACTCATAAGCCCCTCAAAAGATAGGTTAAAAGATAGGGGTAAATAACTAAATCTTTCTATATTTTATAATTAATATTATGGACACTAATACTGTGGAGACAACTATGAGGATCCAGGTTAGGGTACCGGAAGGCCTCTGAGGGGCTCTCCCCCCGGTAGTATTCTGTACTGAACGGGTATTTTGTTGGCTACTAATCTCACCCGTCTCACTAGGAATATTACTACTAGTACTAGTAGTGTAAGTAGTGGTTGATGTGGCGTTCTTTGACGGTGTAACAAACTCTGTGGGTGAGTAGTTCAAGGTTACACTCTCTCCTTTTGATACTGTTATATTTCTAGTTATCTTCGAGTTACTGTAATAAATTATCACAGAATAGTTACCCGGTGCAAGCCATATTGTAATGTTACCCGTTGACGGCATAGTAAAGTTTGCATAATGGGTTCTTCCCCTAACTGTTATCGTGCTACCAGCGGGCCCCGAAATTGAGAGTAGGCCTAGGATATCATCGTAGGAGGGCAGCTCTAAGCTATACAGCCTACCAGACGATACCGTGAGGCTAATGTTCCCGCTTAGGTCTTCAATACTGCCCACATAGAGAGGCGGCTTCGCTATGGTGTAGTGTATAATGTAGCCTCCGGGAGCTGCGTATAGGGTTCTCTCTTCACCTAGATGTAGCGATATGTTCGCTACTCCTCCACTCCATTGTATGATCACGCTCCCCCCAACAGGCGACGTGAGCTTAATCCTCCCTAGGAGGCTATAATATCCGGGTAGGCTGATTTCCTCGTCTTCGTCTGACTGGAGAGTGATATTTAATAAGCCATTAAGTGCTGAGGAGTTACCTACAAATCCTGCCGGTCGTGGGAGGGAGTAGTTGATCATGTACTCCCCCGGGGATGCATAGAGTAGGAGGGTGCCGTTTGAAGGTATGATGTAGCTGCCGGCGCCTCCAACACCCGAGATATCTATGAGGGAGCTAGGTATACCGTGGATCCTTATTGTTCCGACCGGGCACTGCGTCCAGTTGACGATAGCTATGCCTCCGAAACTAACTCCAACAACGAGGCTTTTCCCGTCAGGGCTCCACGCTATGCTTGTAACAGAGCCCCCAAGGGGGGAAGTACCGCATAGCTTGCTGCCGTTCATGTAATACAGGATAACGTTAGTGTCTCCTGTGAGAGCTAGCAGGCCCCCGTCAGGGCTCCACTCAACCTCATAAATAAAGTAGTCTCCCACGTGTCTCTTCCATAATAGTGTGCCGTTCCTAGCATAGACATAGACCCAGCCATGGAACCGCCCATACTCGTCTTCTACATCAACAACTGCTGCCAATCTCTTCCCGTCAGGGCTCCATGATACGCTCCTTACCGGCCCGATATCTCCACTCTTCCAGACCTGATATCTATCCGAGCCGAGTACCACTAGTCTTCCGTGGGCTCCGGAGCCGTATCCGACAGCTAGCCTCTCACCGTCAGGGCTCCATGAAGAGCTCAATACACGCTTTTGGAACGTGGTATTCCACAAGAGGGTGCCATTAGGCGCGTAGACTTCGACGACACTTTGTTCGCCTTGGTAGCCACTCCAGTATGTAGTGAGAGAAATTTTACTCCCATCCCCGCTCCATGAGACGCTAGTCGCTCTACCCACAATAGTGTGCGACCAATACATGTTACCGTACGTGTCGACAACGCTAATTACCGTGTTAGCGAAGCCCGCAGCAACCACGATTTTCGAGCCGTCCGGGCTCCACGCTAATGCTAACGCATCACCTCCTATGCCTGCGATCCTCCTCATCACCATGGTCTGGGGGTCGAGCAGGACGATGCGGCCCGATGCTTCCCCGTTCATCGCAATCCATGACCCGTCCGGGCTCCAGGCTAATGCTATCACTTGCCCGCCTAGATCCTGGGTCTCCAGTATCAGGCCTCCCTGATATGAGAACACGGAAACATTGCTGTATCTGAGGCCAACCGCTATCTCAGTTCCACTCGGGCTCCATGAGATACTAGCTACCGGGCTATAGAAGAACTTAGTCCACAGTGCATTACCGTTTGGGTCGAGGAGGATCACAGCCCCACTGTAACTATTGTAGCCTCCCCATCCTAGGCCCACAGCTATACTCTCGTTACGAGTGTGGTATGATACCGAATATACGGTAGCCCCGAAGTCGTTGCTGCTCCAGAGGAGAGACCCATTACTACTGAACACTTGGACATAACCGTGATCCTGCTCGCCATCATTCCAAGACATGCCTACGGCGATCTTGCTCCCATCAGGGCTCCATGACACGCTAAGTATTGTTCCATTAAGAACCTCCTCCCATATTACATCTCCGCCATCATCAAGGATGGTTAGGAACCCGTGGTATCCCTGGTCATCGCTCCATCCGGAGCCAACAGCTATCCTAGAGCTGTTCGGGCTCCAAGCAACCGAATATGCTGCACCCTCCTCAACCTGCGTACTCCATAGGATGTTGCCTTCACTGTCGAACTCTACGACCCTTCCATGAATAGTTCCGGCTACTATTTTTGACCCATCTGGGCTCCACGCCACAGAGTATACGACCTCGCCTAAATTCTCACTCCAGAGAACTGAGCCGTTTCGGGCAAGAACAGTAACCCTCCAGTCACCTCCTCCTGCGACTATTTTTGAACCGTCCGGGCTCCAAGCTAGACTGAGAATTGAGGCTGCGGAAACCGTCTTAATCCACACGATGCTACCATTCACACTGAAGAGCACAACCCTACCTCCAAGGTTTATACTATACCCGCCTACTGCTATCATGGTGCCGTCAGGACTCCATGCCACGCTCCCTAAGTGTCCTCCAATGAGGCGGGTTTTCACTATCTCGCCTGGAGGCTGAGGGCTAAGGTATGCATGAGCAACAAGATAATCAGGGGTAACATATAATAATGATATTACTATTATCAATATTGATAAATAGCTGATAACCCGTGTATACTGGGATCGGCATATAGCCATCCAGCAACACCGCTATTGGTTAACGTTATTGAATGGTTATAAAGATAATTGAAAAATAAAATAATATAAGTAAATAATAATTTAAACGTATTATTAAACATATCTTAGATAACTATCATTCCATGTAGGAGGGGATAGTATGGTGTCGAATCAGAGATAGTTTGAAAAAGGAGGTACCCCTCTACTACAAGTTCACGGGGTGTATGGAGGTGGTGGGAAAGATCCGTGTGGCCGTAAACGGCTATGGAACCATAGGTAAGCGTGTTGCGGACGCCATTAGGCTTCAGGATGACATGGATGTTGTGGGGGTCGTTAAGAAGAGCCCCGATTATGGGGCACTATTAGCGCTCAAGAAGGGTTTCAACCTCTACGTACCTACACAGGACGATATCGATAAGTTTGAAATTACAGGTATACAGGTTAGCGGCACACTCGAAGAGCTACTTGAAAATGTAGACGTCGTGGTAGATGCCACCCCCGGCGGGATGGGGGCTAAGAACAAGCAGATCTATACGAGGTTCCCGCACGTAAAGCAGATTTTCCAGGGGGGAGAGAAGCCTGATGTAGCAGAGGTGTCGTTCAGCTCTCTCTGCAACTATAAAGAGGCACTCAATAAGGCTAGTGCTAGAGTAGTGTCTTGTAACACGACTGGACTCCTAAGGCTGATATGTACCCTAGGCAATCACTTCAAAATATCACGGGTCAGGGCAGTCCTCATAAGAAGAGCCGCAGACCCTAGGGAGGTGAAGAAGGGCCCCATAAACAGTATAAACCTAAACCCGCCACGCCTACCATCCCACCACGCCCTCGATGTCAAGACTGTAGTACCATGGCTCGATATTGTGACTGCAGCAGTAGTAGTTCCAACTACACTAATGCACGTGCACCATGTCGCTGTACGCTTCTCGGAAGGAGGGGTTACTCGTGAAGATATACTCAGGGTGTTAGAGGATGCAAGGAGAATAGTGCTCGTCAAGAGTGCTGTCACAGGGATTAAAGGGACAGCACAGCTAATAGAGGTAGCAAGAGATCTCCGCCCCAGAAACGATATACCAGAGCTGGTCGTGTTTGAAGATAGCGTCCATGTCGAAAAAGACGAGCTAATGCTCTTCCAAGCAGTGCACCAGGAGTCAATAGTCGTTCCCGAGAATATCGATGCTATCAGGGCATTAACAGGGATTGAGCCAGATCCCGAGAAAAGTATGAGCAAAACTGATTCAACCCTCGGGCTATCAAAGAAATTCTTCCTCCTCTAGCAGCCCAGCGTCCTTACAAACCGCATAGAACATTATATTAGAATCCGAACAGACTTAATGTCGCGGGATCCACAACCCAAGTCTTTGAGAGAGGCGGCTTGTGATGGTGGACGGAAAGAGGTTCGCGGCAAAGAGACTCCAAAAGTTCAAGGCTTCTGAAATAAGAGAGCTCCTAAAGCTCACAGAGGGTAAGGATATAATCAGCTTGGCCGGAGGCCTGCCCGACCCCCAAATTTTCGACGTAGAAGATCTAGCAGAGATCGCCAGAGAGGTCATATTAGAGAAGGGCGATAAGGCACTGCAGTACAGTCCTACACTCGGTGTAACAACATTTAGGGAGGAGCTCCGGGAGTTCACAAGGAGCCATGGCATTAAAGTTAAGGATACTGATGACATAATTGTAACAACAGGTAGCCAGGAGGCGCTCTACTTAATCGGTAGGGTCTTCATCGACCCAGGAGACATAGTCATAGTCGAGGAGCCGACATATCTGGCTGCCTTAAACGTCTTCCGGCAGTACGATGCCAACCTAATAGGCATACCTATCGACCACGATGGTATGAGAGTAGACCTGCTCGAGGAAAAACTAGTAGAGCTCGACGCGAAGGGCTTGAGGCCAAAAATTGTCTACAGCGTGCCGACAGCGCAAAACCCCAGTGGAGTCACAATGACCAACGATAGGAGAAAGAAGCTCCTAAAATTAGCAGAAGAATACGACTTCCTAGTGGTAGAAGACGACCCCTATAGCTTCTTCCTCTTCGAAGAAGAGAAGTTCGACTACCTCAAAACCCTAGACCCTAATGGGAGAGTCCTCTACGTCTCAACCTTCAGCAAAATAATGGCCCCAGGCCTTAGGCTTGGATGGGTTGTAGCTGATAAGAGCATAATCGCACTACTCGAACTCGCAAAGCAGGCGGTCGACCTCCACACTGCTACACTCCCACAGTATATAGCTGAGGAGGCCCTCAAGAGGGGAGTTGTGAGGAAGACCCTGGGCAAGGCGAAGAAACTCTATGCGAAGAAGCGGAACGCCATGTTGGAGGCCTTAAAGGATGAGATGAGCGACCTTGCGACATGGATAGAGCCTATAGGAGGCTTCTTCACTATGGTATTCCTTAACGACAGAAGCATAGACACCTCTGAGCTACTCTTAAAGGCCCTAGAGCGGGGAGTAGCCTATGTGCCAGGAAAGAGCTTCTTCGTAAACCCTGATAAGGGGAAGCACTCTATGAGGCTAAACTTCAGCTACCCGAGCGAGGAGCAGATAAGAGAGGGTGTTAGGAGGATAGCCGCAACTGTCAGGGCCGCAATGGTTGAGGCCAGAGCCTCCTAATCCCCCTTATCCCCTTATAGGCCCCTATCACATACTCTACCATTTTCGGACACAACACCGAACCTGCCTATATGCCACTGCAGGTGTGCGAGTATGGATCTCCAGCCAATGTGTCACGCCCTAAGCAAGACAGCTAGGAGCCGCATAATAGAGATACTGGCAGAGACTAGAAGCCGGAGGGAGCTAGCCAGGCTCCTAGGCATTACACCCCCCGCCGTGCTCAAGTATATGAAAGGTAAAACGCACCCTAGCGATGAGGTAATATGCAGGGCACTCGAAGTGGCAATGGAGGCTGAGCTCCTCCGTATCAAGGAGGTCATAATGGAGGATATATCGAAGAGCCTCGAAGTAACCTTGAGGTGGCTCTCAGACAAGGAGCTCCTCTCACCTCAGGATATAAGCCGGCTTGAGAAGATCATCTCCTCTAAGACCCTAAGCATACTCGGTTCGAGGAGTATGTTGACACGCCTCGCGTAACCAAGGGCCGATGCGATACTCTTTTCTCCGCCGGCCCAGATATATCATGGCGGACTGCTAGGAATGACTGGTGATAGTGTGTGGAGACCTTTATACTGGACACGACAGCCCTGACCGAGGCGAGGCTAAAGAAGCTGTTCAAAGCTAAGAACATGGAGGAAGTAGTGAGGAGAGTAGCTAGGCTACTGATGGAAGCAAGACTGACCCTGAACTCCAGGTTCTACATGACACCCAGCACCTCAAGCGAGCTCCGCCGAATACTGCTCGGACAGGATGTGAGTTTGGATGCGGTGAAAGAGCTCATGGCGTGGATAACGGTGAAGGCACCCGATAAGCTCTCAATGAAGATCCCGGCAAGGGTGTTCTCCGAGTATGTCTCGGACATACGGAGGAGGCTCTATAAAGGGCTGAGAGTGGCCGAGGCCGCTGTCAAGAAGGCCGCTAGAGAGTGTGTTGGGAACGAGGAGTGTCTTGGTGAAACGGTTAAAGATCTCCGTGAGAGGTATCGTGAGGCGACGAGGAAGGGCCTAGTGGATAGCGTGGAAGACCTAGATACAATACTACTAGCCCTAGAGCTAAAAGCTATCATAGTGACAAGCGACCTAGGCATTAAAAAGCTGAGCGAGCAGCTCGGCATAATAGTCTTAGACCCAGAGGACTTCGTATACATGCTAGAGAGAATGATAAGGGGCGTTAGGAGGGTGGAGGGAGCGGAGAAACAATAAAATCCGCCAGGTATCTCCTGCGGAATATAACGGGCGCCGCCGTAGCTCAGCCCGGCAGAGCGCCGGCCTCGTAGCGGTCAGGATAGGACGCCGAAGTCGCGGGAAAGCCGGTGGTCGCGGGTTCGAATCCCGCCGGCGGCTCCAGGACACCACTATTATATTCAGTCACAAATACTCCTCAATGGGTGTGCTTAGTATGACAAGACTATACACTAGAACCGGGGATAAAGGTGAAACCTTCTGCCTAGCCGCGGGCGGGAGGGTTCCGAAGTCTAGTGTACTAATAGAGCTTGTAGGAGCCCTTGACGAGGCGGCGACCGCCTTGGGGGCTGCTTGGGCTTTCTGCGAGGAAGTCTGTGACGAGGAGATCAGGGACTTCCTAGAGGAGGCCCAACGCATAATATTCAATGTGGGGTTCTCGCTCTCCGGTAAGAAGACCTTGAAAGGAGATGAGGTTCGACGCCTAGAGGCGTTATCCGATAAATTCATGGAGGGTATCGAGCTCAAAGGCTTCGTCCTCCCCGGGAGCACTAAGGAGTCCTCAATGATCCACTTAGCGCGCGTCGCAGTTAGAAGGGCTGAGCGCAGGTTCTTCTCCGCCCTAGACTCTGGAGCCCTTGAGAAGGATGATAATACCGCGTACCTAGGTCAAGTCCTCAACCGGCTTAGCGATACACTATTCGCAGCTGCATTAAAGGTGGAGGCGGAGAGGGGTAAGATCCGCTACGTCCGTTAAGGCCTCACTGGGGACGGGCACCTCTCATCCGCCGGCAGCCCAATGCTGTCACCTCAAAGGGCTGCCGGCTCGAGCGATGGCGTAGTCTTCATCGGCCAGTAAATTAAGGGCTTCGCTGGGCCCTCATACGCTTTAGCCCTCCCCTATTAATACTCTCACGCGTAGGCATTAACAATATGGTGGAGCGGGATATGGCCAGGACGTTGGAACAGGAGATAGAAAACCCTGTGGCAAAGTTCCAGTTCGCTGATGCCAAGAGCTTTAGGGAGATAGTGGAGAGCCTTGCCAAGATCATGGATGAGATCAGGTTCACCGTCACCCAGGAGGGCGTTAAAGCTATCGGTATGGACGCCTCAAAACTAGCCCTTATAGAGCTCTTCTTCTCTAGGGATTCATTCTTAGACTTCTACCTCTCAGAGGACAGAGAGGAGGCCTATCTAGGCCTACAGCTGTCAAGCCTAGCATCAATGCTTAAGAAGAGCAAGAAGGGCGAGCCACTGACGTTCACTGCTAGTGACGACAGGGTTCTGATAGTGATCGATAGTACTGTCGTGAAAAAGTTCCTAGTCCCCAACATAGAGGTAATCCTCGATATACCCGGAGAGATCAAGCTCGAATTCGACGTTGAGGCCTCAGTGACAAGCGACCCTCTCAAGAAGGCGCTAAGGGATGTGGAGGTTATAGGAGACGTTGCCGAATTCGAGGCGAACGAGGACGCCCTTATTATAAAGGCCAGAGGAGAGGGGGCCAGGGCTAGGACAGTGTTCTCAAGGGACTCAGCCGCACTCACATACTTAGAGGTGAAACAGCCCAGTAGGAGTGCATACGAGGTGAGCTACCTCAAGAACGTCTTGAACCTGACCAAGATCGCAGACGTAGTCGACATAAAGTTCTCGACAGACAAGCCCCTCGAGATGGTCTTTAGACTCCCCGCCCCCGGTGAGGCATGGGTCAGATATCTACTAGCACCAATGAGCCTCTAGCCCAAACAGACTTGAAGCCTATAAGAGCCTGGGGCCTGGAGAGCCCCTACACAACGGTTCTAAATACGAGCCACAAGTAGTTAGGAGTGCGGGGAGACCGGGTGAAGAGAGCTACTTGCACGCTTGACTTAGCCTAGTTACTACGAATTCTTTGGGGAGTAGTGAGAGGAGTGGTGCCGCCCTTGGCCCATAGGGTTTTCCTGTGAACAACTTGTAGAACTCTTTGTAAAACTCTCTTCTCTCCCTCCCGGTAAGGTCTCGTGTCGCCTCTATCATTGTGTCTTTTATGAGGTTCTCGTTCCACTCCTCCAAACCCTCTAACATAGTCGCTAACCTGCATAGTATATCCCTATACCGTAGGGAGGCTAGCAGGTTGGGGTCTAGCTCCTCTAGTATCTCTACACGGGCCTGTTCGGGGCCGTACTTCATTACCCAGGTATATGATTTCTTCAGGAGGCCCTCCAGCCATAGCCGGCTGTAGCTGTCCATACTTCCTTTAACGTGGCCCGTCCTCCTCAGCCTCTCAATGGCTGCCTCCAAATTCTCCGGGCCCAGGAGCTGTGCTAGGATGGATGCGTGTAGGTATGGTACCTGTATTGGGAGGCTACTAGGAGGATCTCTAGGATGGCTCAGCTCGTATGTTCTCCGCAGATACTCCCGCTCCCAGCAGTCTTCTACTTCCTCAAGGCCGAAGTAAACCCGCTCTGCCCTGTAATACTGGTCATAATAGTTTGGGATGCTATTCAGATCCACGACGACCTTCTTATGGGGGTGGGTGTAGAAGTAGAGGAACCTTAGTATCTGGGGGTGTGCGACCTCGAGCCATTCCCTCGGCGTGATCCCTGTGAAACCACTACTGGACATGTCGGCGCTTCTACCTTTCTCTCGTATGGAAACCCACTCGTACCACTCTCCCGTGGGAGGTTCAAATCCGAGTGCGTTCCTAGCAAGATCAACACAGCTATCCCTGCTGCCCCCTGGAGTAGCATGGTCTTTACCGTAGGGCTCGAAGTCGACGTCCAATACCCTCCAGATGGAGGCCCACTCGAGCCTCCAGTTGAGCTTGCCCTCCGATAGATCCCTCCACCCCTCATATCCGCAGTTCCTACATCTATACCTAACTTTTCCGTCCTTTATCTCGAGGGCTACTGTTGTGTCAATCCTCCCGCACTTCTGGCAGATGGGCTCAACCGGGATCCAGTTCTCAGGGTAGGGCTTCCTACCTCTATACTTGTTAATTATATCTCTTATAATTTTTCTTTTAGGAAGTATTTCTTTAAGTATGAAATCCCTCAGAACCCCCTTATAGAGTTCAGTAGTCGTCACGGCTTCTATTTTGCCGTCAGTAAACTCGGGGAGGTAAGGGCCGAAATCGGCCCAGTAATGCTCAACCCAGTTATCATGGCAGCCCTTCGGGTCTGGTACCCTTATGAGGGGCCAACCGATGTACTTACGGGCTTCCTGTGGGTCGCTAAACTGCTCCCTCTGAGCCCTCTTCCCCTTCCATGGGTCCTGGGTGTAGATTGTTATCAGCTGCCTAATCTTGTACCCCCTACTCTCTAGAACCCGCCTAACTGCTTCGGGTATCAGGATCTCTCCTCTAAGCCTCCCAATATGTTGCAGGCCCGAGACGCTTAAACCCCCGTTGAACACGTATACACTCTTCCCGCGCCCCTTAAGGAACTCCTCGACATCTGAAGCCAGCTTGTCAAGCCAGTGTACAGGCTCCTTACACTCGTTCTCCGCGGCACCCCTCTCAGGCCCCTCCACGCTCATCCCCCTATGGAACCCAAATTTTAAGATGTCCCGTGCCGGCCGGGAAGTAAATAAGTTAGGCGAGAGTGAGCGGCTGATTACAGAGCCGGGAGGCCTCTACAAGGTTAAGGTGAAGAGCTTGGCGAAGAAACAGTTAGTAGCATGCTTGAGACTGATGAGGCCTATTAACAGCTTAATGGTAGGGTTTGCGGTCATAGTGGGAGTATTCTTGGCCACTAGCGGTAGAATTGTAGAGCTTGACCTCTTATCCATACTCTCCGGGTTCACAGTAGGTTTCGCAATATCTGCTTCAAGCATGGTGTTAAACGACATAGCCGACATCGAGATTGATAGAGTAAATGCTCCCCACCGCCCATTACCCTCCGGCATGATTAGCGTGCGCAGTGCAATACTTTGCTACTGGCTCCTTCTAGCGGTTGGGCTATCCCTCTCTACAATGACAGGCATTGATTCCCTCGTCCTGGCCGCCCTCGCGGCTGTGATAGCAGCACTGTATGACCTTAAGCTTAAGCTATCGGGGTTTGCAGGAAATGTGGCGGTCGCCTTCACAACAAGCCTACCATTCCTCTACGCGTTCACAATGGTAGATGAGGCGAACCCTTCAGTAATAGTGTTCTGGGGTATGGTCTTCTTAACAGTTCTTGGCAGGGAGATCGCCAAGGACATAGCAGACGTCGAGGGAGACATGGTTAAGGGTGCAAGGACTCTGCCAATACTCTACGGTAGAAAAACAGCGGCAGCCGTAGCGTCACTCTTATACCTATCAGCTATACTCCTAAGCCCCCTCCCATACCTTAGGGGACTTACCAGGCACCCCATTATATATCTTGGAGGGGTTGTGGTAGTTGATGTAATCCTGGCCTACTCCTCGTTGGAGCTGTTGAGGATGCCGAGAAAGAAGGTGGCGTTACGCCACAAGAACACGGTACTGAAAGCTATGCTCCTAGGCCTAATAATATTCATGGCGTCAATGGTCTAGGGGGTGAACGGTTGAGGCTGGAAATCTATGCAGAGCTGGAGCCAAGCCGTTCGGGGGAGGAGATTATTGATAGGCTAGGGAGCCTCTCAGCGATTTACGGGAGAATAGACATCCCCGACATACCCCTAGGGAAGCCCTCGACGTCCAGCCCTATCCTAGGAGTCTATGCTAGAGAGCGGTTTAGGGCCGATGTGATTGTCCACCTCAGGGTGATAGACCATAATATTGTGTCACTGAAATCAATTATAAAGACCTTGACATATGTAGGCGTAAATAAGATCATACTATTAAGAGGAGACCCGCCAACCCAGGGGACAATATGCACAGGCCATTGGGCACCCGAAGAAGCAGTAACATACGCTAAAGGGTATGGCGCAGAGGCCGGCCTGCTCATATCGCCAAGGAAGAGTGACATGGAGATAATTAAAAGGGCACAGTCCCACGCGAGCGCTTACTACGTGACTCGACTCTCCCATGAGACCCAGTCTAGAGTGGAGAGAGTCCTGGGACTGCTAAGCGAGGTCTCTCCCAATAGCGTACTAGGGCTCTATGTAGTGGTCGAGTCGGAGAGGAATAGGAGGTACCTGCAAGAAAACAACATACCCGCCATCCCCCTCCAAGAACTTCCCCGCATGCTAGAATGGGCTGAGACCGTGGGGGTAGAGAGGGTCATCCTCTCGACACCCGGAGACAGTCATTTACTCATGAGTGAGAGGCTGATAAGACTCTTAGACGGCTGGATTAAACCGGGGAAAGTGTAATGGGGGAGCATGCCGATATCGACGGTTTAAGGGCCATAATAAGGGAGAGGGTGTGGAGGCTCCTCGTGGAGAAGGGTGAAGCGCTTCCCCCATTCCCCGTTAAGGGGAGAATACCTAACTTTAGGGGGGCTAAGGAGGCAGCAGAAAAACTCGCCGAGACCGCAGAATGGCGTAGGGCTCGCACTCTAAAAGTGAACCCTGATAGCCCGCAGAGGCATGTTAGGTTCAGGGCTTTAATGGAGGGTAAACTCCTGGTAATGCCAACCCCCCGGATAAGGAGGGGCTTCTTGGTTCTTGATCCTAGACTTATCCCTAGGGATAAGTACAGGGAGGCTTCAACAATACGGGGTGCCTTCCGGTATGGCCGCCTACTTCCAACGCTTGCCAAGATAGAGGAGGAGCTACCTGAGATCGACCTCATAGTGGAGGGTAGCGTAGCGGTTGACCACGAGTGCAACAGGCTAGGTAAGGGGGAGGGGTATGGTGACCTGGAATACGCAATGCTATACCTGACGGGGAAAGCCGGGGAGAAGACGCCTGTAGCGACAACAGTCTCAGAGTTACAAATAGTTGAGAGGATCCCGCCTAAGCCTAACGACCTACCCTTAGACATTGTTGCAACGCCGAGAAGGGTTTTCAGGTGTAGCACTAGCCATAGAAGACCCAAGGGACTAGTCCTTGAAGCTCTAACCCCCGATAAGGTTAGGGAGATACCTTTACTTAGAGAGGCCCTCAACAAATACTATAGGAGGTGAGCAGGATGAAGTGCGCGAGGCTAAACAACGGTATCGAGCTAGTAGTAGTTGAAGGGGATATAACAAGGCTGAAGGTCGATGCGATCGTGAACGCTGCGAACAGTCTCATGATAATGGGCGGAGGAGTCGCTGGAGCTATCAAGAGGCGCGGCGGAGAGGAGATAGAAAGGGAGGCCATGAAGCATGCCCCAGTACCCGTGGGCAAGGCGGTTTCAACAACCGCTGGAAGACTACCAGCCAAACGTGTCATTCATGCGCCGACAATGGAGCGACCTGCAATGAGAATCCCAATTGAGAACGCTGCGAAGGCCACTAAGGCTGCATTGGAAGCAGCGGAGCAGGAGTGCCTAGAGAGTGTCGCATTCCCAGCGATGGGCGCTGGTGTAGGTGGGCTTAGTGTTAGGGATGTTGCCAGAGAGATGACTAGGATAATAATGTCGCACACCCCTAAATGCGTTAAGACGGTCGTACTAGTAGCGTATGGCGAGAGAGCGTATAGGGAGATGCTCGAGGGTGTAACCGAGGCCCTTAATACCACGTTAACCGATTGCCCTGGAAGGGTGGAATTCGCTTGAACAAGGAGAAGATCGGGCTAGCTATAACAGGTGCTAGTGGGGTTAGAGTTGGAGTTCGAGTAGCAGAGTATCTCTCGGGCCTAGGATACTCCCTGGAAATAGTTGTTACAAGAGGCGCCATGAAAGTCGCCGAATACGAGGACGAGATAGAACCAGGACTATTTAAGGAGAAGCTCTCCCAGACGGGAAACGTTTACGATGAGGACGACTACACCAGCCCGCTCGCGAGCTCGAGTAGTGTGCCTTCAACGTTCATAGTCGCCCCTGCAAGCATGAAGACAGTGGCTAAGATAGCGTTAGGGATAAGTGATAACCTAGTAACCAGGGCCGCCCTTGCAGTTCTACGCCTCGGAGGGACACTCGTCGTAGCCCCTCGAGAGACGCCCCTTGGTGTTGCGGAGCTGCGTAATATCCTAGCCCTGGCCGAGATGGGTGCTAGGGTTGTCCCGCTCTGTGTTGGGTTCTATCACAAGCCTAGGAGCCTGGACGACGTGGTCGACTTCCTTGCAGGTAAAATACTTGATGCTGCGGGTATAGAGAACTCACTCTATAGGAGGTGGGCTAGTAGAAGTCCTTGAACTTGAACTTTGCCTCGTCTTTCTCCATCTCTAGGAGCTCCTCCTCGAAGTCCTTCTGTGGGGCTCTCCTCCTTATAGCGAAGGAGCACCTGCCGTCCGGCAGCATAGCGTTCCTCTCGCAAGCAGCGAACTTGCAGCTCGCCCCTATACATTTGTCGCCTATCCACTCGCAATATGCCACTTTCATAGGCCTGCCTCTAAAGTATTCGGTCTTAATCCTAAGCGCGTTCTTTGTGCAGCGGAAGAAGGGGCAGAGGGGGTTACACTTGTCTCCAAGCGGTCTTGGCCTTAGCTCCCTGTGTCCCCGGTACTCACTGGGGCCTCTAGGCCTTCTAGGCCCTCTGGGCCCCCTTCCTCTGCGACGTTCATACACCTCCGCGCACCCCATCCGTTGGCGTCATAGGAGGTGTAACCTCGCGCCTACTTGCTCTACAAGGAGGACTAGGGCTTAAACCATTTAAACATAAGGTATACGGGCTCCCCCCCTTCCAGGGATGCGAGGACGAACGTCTTCCTAACACTATGACTAAGCCTGCCCGCTTTGACGAGCTCTACAGGGTCTATGCTCTCTTGTAGCGGGTACACGTTTACTATGAAAAGGGAGTGCTCGAGCCCTGGCCCCCTCCTGTATACTGTGAAGTCTGCACCGAACTTTAGCCCCGGCCTCACCACGAATCCCATCATGCGGAGGCTCTCATAGACCTTGTACAGGTGCTTAAACCTAGGCAGCCTCGACTCTGCCCACTTCTCGAGTTCTTCCCTCGAGAGTCTCTGTCCATGTTTATCGTATACCTCGATCACGCCCTGTTTTGCTAGATAGAAGGTCTCTAAGGGGTCTAAGACTAGCGGTGTCTCCACGTCACCCGGTTTTGGTTTCTCCGTTCCAACGGGTTTCCCGTAGAACTTCTCAAATAGTTTCTTCGAGTCGTTGAGGTCGGGGACAATGACTGTGTTAGCCAGTAGGACAGCCCTATAGGGCGGGTTGCGCGCCATTGGCTGTTGACCCTCTAGCCTATGATATTGTGCTCTTTGCGAGTATTAGGATATCCGTTGCCTGGCTTAGGCTGGCGTCAACGAGGTCTTCTAGCCTGTCTATTACCTCCCTGTATAGGGTGTAGGCGACTAGGTTATCACCGTAGGCGTCTATGATGTTCTCGAGCAGGTCTACGTATAGCTCGTCAGCTGTCTGCTCTAGAAGTTTAACCTTTGAGAGTAGGCTCTCCACCTGTTTCACCGCCTCCTCGGTACCAGTCTCAGCGCTCAGTAGACCCCTGATGCTGAGGGTTAAGCGTGAGAGTATATCATTACCCGTGGCAGCCATCTTTCTAATCTTGCTGTTTAGGGCGGCATTCGTGCCGTTCCCTTGGATCCTCTTACTGAGTAGAAGTAGCCTGTGCGCTGTGTGGCTTAGGTAGTCCATTATGTCCCGATACCTTAGTGCTACGTTTATGTAGAACTCCTTTCTATCTACTAGCTCGAGACGTGAGGAGGCAAGGTATTCGAGGATTTTCTCTACCGTGTCATCTATCTTATTCTTCGCTATTCTAACATCCTGCCTTAGGAACTTATCAACAACCTCTGGCTCGGGGAAATCGCCGTTTTCGGGGATTATCATAACTAACCTGTTTAGGGCGTTACTGGCCTCTTCCGCAATGTAGATCAGCTGTTCTAATAACGTAACTATACTTATGTTGCCCGTGCCGGACAGCATATTCTACCACCTTGCTACTGCCTAGCTCCTGTGCTGGTCAGCGTACCGTCCCTATCGAGGTGCCCGCTGTGACCCTATAAAGCCATTGTGCCCTAGGGGGTACCGTGCTCCCCCAGGACGTCAAGTATCCTGCGGAAGGCATTGTACAGATCCGCTATTGAGCCCTCGACCCCGCCCACTACTATGAGGCCCCTATACTTCTCCGCGATCCTTCTATCCGCCTTAACTCCTGCATAAACATAGTACTCAGCGAGCGTCCTTAGATCGTCGATCGCGCTCTCTGCTGAGGCCACGATCCCCTCATCATGTACAAGGGGCTCTATCTCATTCAAGATCTCAAGGATCTTCTCCCTGAGAAGAACGGCAGCGTCCAGCAATTCTGCAAGCCGGGCATCTTTCCTAATGTCTAGCACGTTCGGATCTGCTACTTTATAGTTTGCAAGCTCCTCATTGAGCTTAACCAGCTGTATTAAGTTCATTGATATCTGGTCAACTGCTCCCTCTATCTTTTCACGACCCGTCAGCATAACCCTATTCACCAGCTCTCGTTAGTCCTCTAGAAAGAGGCGGATGCGGTTTGGAGGGTATAATTTTTCCGTGTGAGGCCTGTTAGCTCCTAACCCCTAGGTTCACACCAAGCCTTTCACTGCCTCTATAGGCTCTGACCGTGGCAATGCTGTTGTCAGCTATTCCGTGCTCCTCCATTAGGTCTGGGTTGACGTGGACTACGTTCTCGGGGATATCCTCGTCTATTATCGCCTTAAACGCAAACCTATGCCTTCCGGCCACGGTTATCTCGAGCTTATCTGTTATGCCTAGCTCCTTTGCTAGCCTTGGGTTGATCTTAGCTTCATCGGCATTTAGCGAGTCATCGTAGCGGAGCCTGATCCTCCTCTCAGTGAACCTCTTCTGCCTGGCTTTCAGGGCCGAAGCTGGAGGGATCGCCGCGAGAAGCTTGCTAACATCCGGCTTCTCTATTTCAGGGGCCTCTTCTCTGGTCTCCTTTACCTCCTCGCTCATCCTTTACCACCCTCCCCTCTACGCCTCTACGAGCTTCCCAATACTCGCTATGTCGGCCTTGTAGTATATGAACCTTCGTAGGGCCTCTACGAGTTTATCCGTCGGAACCCTCGCCTGCTTCCACGTGTCTCTGTCCCTGACCGTAACAGTATCGTCCTCGAGTGTCTCATAGTCGATTGTGACGGCTGCGGGCACACCGATCTCGTCATAGCGGGCGTACCTCCTACCAATGCTGCCACTCTCGTCATAGACTGCGTAGAAGTCGGCCTGCCTCAACATATCATACACTTCCTTAGCCTTACTCCTGAGCTTGTCATCCTTTTCAATGAGAGGGAGGACTGCGACCTGTACAGGAGCTATATCTCTTGGTAGAGAGAGCACGACCCTACCCTCCTTGAGCCTATAGGCGTGTTCAAATGTTACATAGAGTACCCGCTCAATACCAAATGAGGGCTCCACAACGTGCGGTACGAACTTTTTACCGGTTATCTTCTCCTTCCTCTTCACGACCTTAATGGCCTCGGGAGGTATATTGTACTCTCCGACTATTAGGGGCCTCCCCTCCTCATACGCCCTCCTGAGCTCGTCTTGGCTCACTCCTTCTAGCATCTTGAATACCTCTTTAGCCTTTGAACGGAAAGTCCTACCGATGAAAGACCTATCCACTATGTAGTACGTCCTCTCTTCGATGACGGGCTTCTCGTAGGGCTTGAACACTGTCAGGTCTGCACCGCTATACTTCATGTGGCGGCTGAGGTCGTAGTCGCCCCTGTAGCTGTGGCCTGAGACCTCCACCCACCCCCAGCGAGAAACCCTTACCAGCTGGTCGAAGGTCTGAGAAGAATAGTGGGCCCTCTCCTGGGGCGACTTCTCCTCGAAGTACATCTCTACGCTTGGGATCCCGAGAGACTCCATGAAGGACTGTGCAACAGCCATCCAATAGGCGAGGCACCTATGGACTATTAGCCCCTCGTCCACTGCCTCAGAGACTTTAACCCAATAGGGTTCGACGCCCTCCTCTTTCTCCTTCCACGTCACGATCCTTATCCTGGTATCTTCGTGCCTATGGTAGAAGGGGCATGAACCCTCCTCATCCTCCGGGTCTATAAAGTACTCCATCTCCATTATAGTGAACTCGCGCAGCCTCATCATGGCCTGTCTGGGGCTGATCTCGTTCCTCCCCACACGCCCGGCCTGGGCTATACCTAATGGGATCCTGTTCCTCATAGCGTCCAAGACCCTTTTGAACGCGACAAACATCCCCTGGGCGAGCTCGGGGCGGAGGTAGCCTATGTTGCCCTCGTAGGGGCCTATCTGTGTTCTGAAGAGGAGGTTGAAAGTCTTAACCTCCCCCAGCTCTCCCCCACACACAGGGCACCGGATCCCGTTTTCTCTGATAATCTTGGTCATCTCCTCCGGACTCAGGCCCTCAACGTCTATTCCTAGCACTTCTTTGATCAGATGATCCGCTCTAAACTTTCTCCCGCACTTCTTGCACGTGACTATCGGGTCGGTGAAGTTCTCGACATGTCCGCTCGCCTCGTACACTTTTGAGGGGCCGATCATGGGTGACTCTATCTCAACGACGTAGTTGCTGTGGTCTCTGACGAAGAACTTCCTCCACTTATCCATGATCCTGTTCTTGAGGAGGACACCGTAGGGGCCGAGATCATAGAAGCCGGCTACACCGCCATAGATCTCGTAGCTCGGCCAGAAGAAGCCTCTCCTTTTGGCAAGCTCCATAACAGCCCTATACTTGTCCTCCGACACAGCCTAACACCCACCCTACATAGGAGCCCTCCGGGTATATGTGAAACGGGAGGATAAAAGTTAGCAGATACCCGCCTACTACCAGATGGTGGAGAGGAGTGAGCCACAGGCAGCTTTACATGACAGAGCCCCTACTAGCCTTCGGCGGTGTACAGAGAAAGTATGATGAAGCGGAGTTCGTCGTTGTCGGCGTCCCCTTCGATTCAACAAGCAGTTACCGTCCGGGATCGAGGTTTGCCCCATTAAAGGTCAGGGAGGCCTCACTCAACATAGAGTCGAACAGTCTCGTAGGCCTTCAACTATTCATAGAGGACACACCGCTACATGACGCAGGAGATCTCGCCGTTGTCCACGGGAACGCCGAGGAAACCCTAGAAAGGCTCTCACTCGTAGTCAAGGACTTGATAGGTGATGAAAAGAGGATCCTCTCGATAGGCGGGGAACACACGATAACTGCTGGCATAGCCAAGGGGCTTGCAGAAGCAGGTATTAGACCCTGCCTCCTAGTATTCGATGCCCACCTAGACCTAAGAGACGAATACCTAGGCTACCGCTTCTCTCATGCCTCCTCCATAAGAAGAGCTATGGAATACCTAGGCCCCGACAAGACGGTCATTGTGGGGGCTAGGGCTTATGCAAGGGAGGAGATAAAGTATGCGGCAGAAAGAGGCGTCGAAGTGATCCCTCCGCAGACAATAGTACGGATGGGGGCAAGGAACATTGGAGCCCTCGTAGCGTCAAAGCTATCCGATTGCGAACACGTATATGTTAGCCTCGACATAGACGCACTTGACCCCTCTTACGCCCCCGGCACTGGGACACCCGAACCCTTAGGACTGAGCGTGGGAGAGATCCTCCGAGTCCTGGAAGAGACCATTGACAGCAGGTTAGTAGGGGCAGACCTTGTAGAAGTAAACCCTCTAGTGGATCCCTCAGGAGTGACTAGCATTGTTGCGGCCAGACTCCTCCAAGAGATTATACTGCTAGTATACTCGAAAACGATGGAGAGGTAATGGGGGCGTTAGATAGCGTAGACCCGTCTAGGTTTTAGCGCGGGTGTTCTTAGCTTTAGGAAGATCCTCCCACCGCAGCGAGAGCAGATTATATCCCCCTGCTGGTCTAGCTCGCTCTTACTCATGATGTTACCGCAGAAGAGGCACACATAGTACACCTCTCTGGGTTGGATGCCGTAGGGGAGTGTCTTCTCTTCCTCACTCCTACTCTCAAACTCGAACTCGTCCCACTCACTCATCAATCGCACCCCAAGGCTCCCCTGACATGAGAAGTCTTGCAACCTAATTTGCTTTAAACAGGATCCCTAAGGGCCTAGCGGGATCCCGTGGAGTGCATGCTGAGGGTGCAGTATTGGAGGTAGCAGTAGTAGGGGGAGGCTTTGCGGGGCTAATCACAGCACGCACATTAGCTAAGAGGGGGTTCAATGTAACCCTCTACGAGGAACACAGCAGGGTAGGATATCCACCCCACTGCACAGGATTAGTGTCCACGAGAACTGTAGAACTAATCGGGGATCCCGCAAAAGAATCGATAGAAGGAGTGTTCGATAAGGTCATCTTCCGGGCTGAAGGCCACGAGCTCGTGATCAGAGTTAAGGGGGTTGCCCGGCTTGATAGGGTCAGACTCGAAAACCTTCTGGCCGAGGAACTAAGATCCTATGGTGTGTCATTGAGATTTGAATCGCCTGTTACTACGTTGAAACATGCGAGTGATGGTGTTTCGTTAATCGTTAGAGGAGAGAGGAGAGAATACGACTATGTGGTACTCGCCGAGGGGCTCCACGGGAATCTAAGGAAACTAGTCGGTGTAGTCCACGAGCCGCTGACCAGTTTAGGGTTAAACACCGACTACAAGGTGGATGCCATTGGAGATGGCATCGAGGTAATTATTAATCCAGAGCTACACAGTGTGCCCTATGCCTGGGCCTTCAGCCTTGAAGGCTATACTGTCGTCGGGGCTCTGGGGTGGAAGCCGGGGGAGGTCAGGCAAGCCATCACTAGCATAGCCTCGGAAAAGGGCCTGGCCAGGAGTACAAGGATATATGGTGGCAGGGTCATTCATGGCCCACCCCTAGACCCTAGAAAACTACCGTTCAATGTTGGAGTTGTGGGTGACGCTGCAGCTCTCAACAAGCCCCTTACCGGTGGAGGACTATTCCCTAATGCACTCCTCGCCAGTAAGCTAGACTTCAAACTCTCCACGGGGCTAGACTTGAATGAGGCGTTTTTGCAAGCATACAAGGACGTACACCGGCTACTGGCACGACAGTATCACTTGGCTAAGCACCTCCTAGACCCGGCTGTACTGGCTTTACTAGTGAGGCATGCTTCAATTGCAGGCTTGGAGGTTGGCGTTGAGGATCCTGTAGACTATGATGACCATAGGGGTCTCGTACGCCATGTCTTCAAAGAGCAGCCGTTTAGGACATTGAAAATGGGTGTGAGAATGCTAATAACGAACCCTCTCGTAACGCTCAAGATCCTGGCTGGTGCATTACTGTGAGGAAAGCCGATATAGTAACCCTAACAGGTGGCGCGCTAGCTAGCCTAAGCCTAGTACTCGCACTACTAGGTAAACCTGTGCTAGGGTTGCGTGTTCTGATAGCGTCATACATAGCAGACGTTCTCGACGGGTGGGTGGCTAGGCGCTACGATTCCCCAGATCCCCGTGGCCAGCTATTGGATAGGTCGTTAGACCGGTTCTCACAGATAATTGCTCCCCTGACCCTCTTCACCGTCTTCTGGGCTGGCACGTTCAGCACCACGGAGAAAATGTTTCTAGGCATATACGCTGCAACCATGATACCCTACTCCTTCTACAGATTAGCGTATCGGAGGGTGGCTTCGTTGACACATTTCCCCGGGGCACCGCTCTTCACTCACACGCTTCTAATGGTGGGCTCGATAATAGGCGAGGTCAGAGTTAACCCCCTCTTGCTCCTACTCTTAGCAGCCCTCTCAATACTGCCAGTAAGATACCCCCGTAAGCTCCCAGGCCGGGGGAGGAAGGGTAGTCCAAGCCCGGCCCTCATCCCTAGACTAGTAATCCTGGCAGTAATCGCCCTCATCCCCTACAAAGGCCTCATAGGATGGGGCTTGGGCGTTATACTTGTGTTCTCAGCACTTCTCTACGCTCTCCTTGGTTGGATACCGGGATACGTGTTCAGAGAGGACGAAGACAGGTAAGATATAATACTCCCCGAAAGCAAACCAGTGTAGTCGAGCATAGTGGGAGGAAAAGGGTGAGCGACCCAGCCATGACGGACTCCTCAATGTGCGGAGGCCTGCCCCCAGAGATCTGCGAGCAGCTCTCAGTAGAGGAGCAGATAATCAAGATAAGATATGAAAAAAGGAAGTTCGGCAGGGGCGTAACAATAATAGAAGGTATAAACGAAAAAGAATTCGACCTAAAGAAGATAGCCTCACAGCTAAAACACAAACTTGCAACAGGAGGTACAGCAAAGAACGGTAGGATAGAGCTGCAAGGAGATCATAGGAGGAGGGTGAAGAAGCTCCTAGTTGAGATGGGATTCCCGGAGGAGAATATTACAATAATAGAGTAGCGATGAAAGAATAGGCAATAACAAAAACTAATGAGAAACACAAAAACTTTTTGTATGCTTTCAAACCAGTAGTATTCTAGTTAGGCAAAAACAGGCCACCTACACGTAGTATATACCGGTATATGGTCTACCTTTTTCCCTCCGACGGGGGACGCCTCTCCTCGGTGCACGAGTCATGGGAGACATTGCAGAAGCACTACGTCAGATGAGGTCTAAGATCCTAACCCCAAATGGGGAGGCAACATATTATGATATAACAAAGATCGACGAGCTAGGACTTGGAAAGCTAGAAGAGCTCCCCATATCGATAAGGATCGTACTAGAAAACCTTGTAAGGAACTATGACGGTTTCGTTGTAAGAGACGAGGAAGTCAAAGCGGCTGCGAGATGGAAGGAGTACGCCGGTAAGAAGGACATACCGCTTCACCCTACAAGGATAATAATGCAGGACTTCACAGGAGTCCCCGCAGTAGTCGACATAGCGGCTATGAGGGACGCCCTCAAAGAGTTTGGAATCGACCCTACGCTGCTCAACCCGGTCATACCAGTACACCTAATAATTGACCACAGCGTTCAAGTCGACTACTTTGGCACCAGCTACGCCCTCCTATGGAACATGAAGAAGGAGTATGAGAGGAACGCTGAGAGGTACACCCTCCTCAAATGGGCTCAGAAGGCGTTCAAGAACTTCAAGGTCGCACCTCCAGGTAAGGGCATCATACACCAAGTTAACCTGGAGTATCTAGCGAAGGTAGTCTGGCTTAGGGACACAGGGAAGGAGCTACTAGCCTATCCCGACAGCGTCCTCGGAACAGACTCCCACACTACAATGATAAACGGTCTAGGCGTTCTAGGCTGGGGTGTAGGTGGCATCGAGGCGGAGGCAACTCTGCTAGGCCAGCCATACTACATGCTCCTACCGGAGGTAGTCGGCGTAAAACTAGTCGGAGAGCTGCCAGAGGGAGCTACTGCCACAGACCTAGTACTGTATATAACTGAGAAGCTGAGGAAAGTCGGGGTTGTGGGTAAGTTTGTCGAGTACTTCGGCCCAGGAGTTAAGAAGCTAGCAGTCCCCGATAGGGCCACAGTAGCGAACATGAGCCCCGAGTATGGTGCAACAATGGGCTTCTTCCCTCCGGATGAGGAGACTATGAAGTTTCTCCTCCTCACCGGGAGAGACCCGGAGTATGTGAAGTTCGTTGAGAGATACCTGAAGGCGAACAAGATATGGTACGACCTAGAGGCGCCTCAGCCATACTATACCCAGATAGTTGAGATCGACATGAACGATGTCGAACCAAGCATCGCAGGCCCAAGCCATCCAGAGGACAGGATACCGCTCCGGGAGGCCAAGAATAGGGTATCCAGGGTGATAGACGAGTATAGGAAGAGTGCTCCACGGAAAAAGGTGGTGGTAGAGATCGAAGGGGAGAAGGCCGAGATAGGGGACGGTAGCGTAGTACTTGCAGCGATAACAAGCTGTACAAACACGAGCAACCCGTCCCTCATGGTGGCTGCAGGCCTTGTGGCTAAGAAGGCAGTAGAGCTCGGCCTAAAAACGAGGCCGTGGGTGAAGACGAGCAACGCTCCGGGGAGCAGGGTTGTGCCGGAGTACTGGGAGAAGCTAGGCCTCCTACCATTCCTCGAGGCCCTCAGATACCACGTGACGGGATTCGGCTGTACGGTATGTATAGGAAACAGTGGGCCTCTAAGGCCTGAGATCGAGAAGGCCATCAAGGAGAACGACCTATGGACAGCCACAGTACTAAGCGGTAACAGGAACTTCAGCGGCAGAATACACCCGCTAGCTAGGGGCAACTTCCTCGCCAGCCCACCACTTGTTGTAGCATACGCCCTAGCCGGCCGCATAGACATAGACTTCTACAACGAGCCCATAGCATACGACCCTAACGGGAACCCGGTATACCTAAGGGACATATGGCCAAGCCAGGAAGAGGTGAAGAAGGCGATAGAGAAGATAATGGATCCCGAGGTCTTCAAGAAGAAATACGCAGACATATGGACGGGGGACGAGCACTGGAACAGCCTACCTGAACTAGACTCACCGACATATCCCTGGGATCCCAAGAGCACATACATTAAGAAGCCGCCATTCTTCGAGGGCATGCCACTCGAGCCACCGGAGCCCCAGGACATCATAGGTGCTAGGGTACTAGTATGGGCACCCGATAGGACGACCACAGACCACATAAGCCCGGCAGGCAGGATCCTGCCAGGGACTAAAGCAGCGGAGTACCTAGAGGCACACGGTGTCAAACCACACGAGTTCAACACGTGCGGAAGCAGGAGGGGCAACCACGAAGTAATGATGAGGTGCACGTTCGACAACCCCAGGTTCAGGAACAAGCTAGTCCCAGACAAGGAAGGCGGGTGGACCATATTCTGGCCGACGGGAGAGGTAATGCACGTGTTCGACGCCGCCATGAAATACAAGGAGATGGGTATCCCAGTAATAGTCATAGGCGGGAAGCAGTACGGAGCAGGAAGCAGTAGAGACTGGGCAGCCAAAGGCCCCGCACTACTCGGCGTGAAGGCGGTCATTGCAGAGAGCTTCGAGAGAATACATAGGAGCAACCTAGTAGGAATGGGAATACTCCCGCTCGAGTTCATGCCCGGAGAGAATGCCGAAAAGCTAGGACTCGACGGTAGTGAGGAGTACGACATCATAGGTATCTCAGAGGGACTCTACCCAGGAAAGATCCTGACCGTGAGGGCAAGGAAGAAGGACGGGAGGGTGATCGAGTTCAAAGTCAAGGCAAGGCTGGATACACCCATAGAAGTAGAGTACTACAAGCATGGCGGGATACTCCAGTACGTCCTCAGGAGGATAATAAGAGAGGCAAAAGCCCGTAAGGAATAACCCCCCATATTTCCCTAGCCAATAATAGGGCGGCAGTGAGCTACGCTGGGTTAAACGGGATGGCCCCCCTAGCCGAGGGCGGGCCGATGAGAGGTTCACGGACCATGCGAGCCGCCCCATGCAACTCTTCTTAACTTAGAAACAGTCTCCTGAAGATAGTCTACTCCCTCTTTAAAGGCCTCGACCCCCCTCTCCGTGACCCTATAAACCCCTGTAGGGTCTCTCTCTAGGAGCCCCTCCTTCTCCAACCTGTAAATTACAGTATATAATGTGACTGTTGAGGGCTTGAAACCGAACTTCTCCTCGACTACCTTTCTCACCCTATAAGCGTAGGTCTCTCCCTCGGAGAGGAGGGCGGCTATGACGTAGAGCCATAGGTTCTCAATGGTTGTCTTCCTGCGTAGCCTAGCTAGCGGCCTAGGGGTTTTCGCGTCCATGTTACACCCCTCCACCTCCCATGCTGGGCGATGTGAAACACTTATATTTGCCGTGGCGAATATTCTATCGCCGGGAATATTTGCGGGTGTGAAATATGCCTAAGATAAAAGCGGCTATAGTCGGAGTCGGAAACTGTGCGTCAGCCCTGGTACAAGGAGTCTACTACTACAAGGATGCAGAGGAAGACCAGCTGGTACCTGGTGTGACCAAGGTCAAATTGGGGGGTTACCACATCGGTGATATAGAGTGGGTAGCTGCCTTCGACGTGTCGAAGAATAAGGTAGGTAAAGACCTAGCCCAGGCGATCTTTGAGCCGCCCAACGTAACACCCAAGTTCGCCCCCATACCGGACAGACTAGGCGTAACAGTGAGCCCAGGCCCCGTCTTGGACGGTGTTGCACCGCACATGAGGGAGAAGTTCAACCCTATCGACTACGAAGTGGGCCTTGGAGAGGTAGTAGACGTGCTCAAGAGTTCGGGGGCTGAGATACTGATAAACTTCCTCCCCGTGGGGAGTGAGAAGGCCACACGGTTCTATGCGCAAGCCGCTCTAGAGGCGGGAGTAGCCTTCATAAACGGGATGCCCGTATTCATAGCAAGCGACACCCAGGAGGGCTGGCCCCAGAAGTTCCAGGAGAAGGGTATACCGGTAACAGGAGATGATATCAAGGGACAGCTCGGAGCAACGGTTCTACACAGAACCCTCGTGAGGCTAATGCACATGAGGGGTGTTAAGGTGGAAGAGACCTACCAGCTGAACATCGGGGGTAACACGGACTTCGAGAATATGCTAGTGGAGGAGAGGCTCAAGAGTAAGAGGATAAGCAAGACAAGCGCTGTGACAAGCGTGCTCCCATATGGAGATGAGCTATGGAAGCAGGGCAAAGTACGGATCGGGCCGAGCGACTATGTACCATTCCTAGGAAACACTAAGATCGCTTACATCTACCTTAAGGGGACGGCCTTCGGAGGGTTCCCAGTAACTATTGAGGCGAAGCTGACGGTGGACGATAAGAGCATGTTCGCCGGGGCCATGATAGACGCCATAAGGGGGACAAAAGTCGCTCTAGACAGGGGAGTGGGTGGGCCGCTCATAAGCGTGTCAGCACCCTTCTTCAAGCACCCCCCAGTCCAGGCCCCCAGCGATGAGATAGCCCTACAGTGGTTCCACGAGTTCATCGAGGGCAAGAGAGAGAGGTAGAGAAGCCGCGTCCCCTCTTTTCCCTCGCTAACCATATTCTATTAGCATTATCCATATAGGGGTTCCGCGCTTCAGAGTGGGGTCTAATTAGAAAAGTGCTGGGGGGTCTTAGAGCCTAGTAAGGATGTCGGGATACCTAGTTATATGGTCGGCGGCAATTAAGACAACTGTGTCTCCAACGCTGAACATCCCCTCTTTTAGGAGCTTCTTAAACGCATAGTAAGCGGCTCCCGTCGATAGGCCTGCAAGTATACCTATCTCCTTCGCAAGCCCCCTTACACCGCTCCTGGCATCTTCTTCACTGGCAGGCTCTATCCTGTCTATTACGTTGCTCCTCCAGCCTGTTAGTGGGGGTATGGTTCTTGATGCTAGCCCCTCTATTCTCGAGGGTGTGCTCCCCGGCCCTCTAGGGTCTAGGGGGCTCCCTCTGGGCGTGACCCCGATAATTAGAGTGTTGCCTAGCTCTTCTTTCAGCCTCGTCCCTACTCCCATAATTGTGCCGCCAGTACCTACACCCATTACGAGTGCGTCTATTCGGTGGCCTGTCTGCACTAGTATTTCATGGGCTGTTTCATAGTAGTGTGCTTCTGGGTTCGCAGGGTTTCTGAGCTGGTCAAGGAATATGCATCCCATCTCCTCAGACTCCTCTACAACTCTATAGATGTCGAGGCCCTCGTCCCCAATCTCGACTAACCGGCCGCCCATGAGCTTTATCATAGCTTTCTTAAGAGGGCTGCTCTCCTTCTCAACGTAGAGGACGCTCCTAACTCCGAGGAGGCCCGAAGCCCATGCAACACTCACAGCAGTGTTCCCGCTACTAGCCTCTGCCACGCACCCCCCACGGTCTAAGAGTCTCTCCCTAGCAGCCCTCTCGATCATCGCCAACGCTATCCTATCCTTGTGGCTACCTGTGGGGTTCGAGTACTCAAGCTTAATGCATACCCTCACGCCCTCAGTCCAGGAGCACTTCATAGGCGTGTTTCCAACGACCCGCTTCAGCTTAGAAATATCCTCAAGTATCGACACAAACATCCATCACCTCATCTTGTACCGCTTCACCCTGGTTAGGCCTACCAAGGTGCGATATAAGCCCTCGTATATTCACGAAATGACGCCTAAACTTAGGCATGGCGAGGAAGAGAAAAGGTTTCTCCATAGGTTGGCCACTGAGTTGAAGGAGAGGCTTGTGGGTTTGCCTATTGAGGGAACTTGATTTCCAGTTTTAGAGAAAATGCGAGAAAAGAGATAACAAGATATAATTAGAGATTATTTGTCTTATAGGTTCTTGGGTTCTGCTTGTTTTTGTCTACTTCGGGCGCGTCCCGCACTGTTTCTTGTATTGTTTTTAATAGTATAACTATTATTAATGGTTCTCTTATTCTTATTTTTTCTAATACATTAATTATACTATTTTCATCTTTTTCATTATATAAATTATTAAAAAGCTGTTTTAATATTTTTATAGTTTTTTTACATAATTCATATGTATATGATTTTTTCAATTGTTCTATAATGATATTCAATTC